>NZ_JBEAIQ010000018.1:0-113662 GCF_040064335.1 Klebsiella sp. CN_Kp088
CTACAAACCGGAGCGGACCGGTAGCCCGGATAAGGCGCCAGCCGCCATCCGGGAAGGATGCCGGCTTACATCGCCAGCACGTACTTGAGCATCACCCCGGCGGCGATCGCCGAGCCGATCACCCCGGCCACGTTCGGGCCCATCGCGTGCATCAGCAGGAAGTTCTGCCCGTCCGCTTCCAGACCCACCTTGTTGGATACCCTCGCCGCCATCGGCACCGCCGACACCCCGGCGGAACCGATCAGCGGGTTGATCTTGTGTTTACTGAACACGTTCATCAGCTTCGCCATGATCACCCCGGCGGCGGTGCCCACGCAGAAGGCGATCACCCCCAGCAGCAGGATCCCCAGCGTCTGCGGCTGCAGGAACTTGTCCGCCACCAGCTTGGCCCCCACCGACAGTCCGAGGAAGATGGTGACGATATTGATCAGCGCGTTCTGCACCGTGTCGCTCAGCCGATCCACCACGCCGCTTTCGCGCATCAGGTTGCCGAAGCAGAACATCCCCAGCAGCGGCGCGGCGTCCGGCAGCAGCAGCGCCACCAGCAGCAACAGCACCGCCGGGAAGAGGATCTTCTCGCGTTTGCTCACCGTACGCAGCTGCACCATGCGGATCTTCCGCTCTTTGTCGCTGGTCAGCGCCTTCATGATCGGCGGCTGGATCAGCGGCACCAGCGCCATATAGGAGTAGGCGGCCACCGCGATGGCCCCCAGCAGCTCCGGCGCCAGCTTGCTCGACAGGTAGATAGCCGTCGGGCCGTCGGCGCCGCCGATGATGCCGATGGCCGCCGCCTGCGGCAGGGTGAAGTGGATGAAGCCGAAGTAGTTCAGCGTCAGCGCCCCGAGCACGGTGGCGAAGATCCCGAACTGCGCCGCCGCCCCCAGCAGCAGGGTGCGCGGGTTGGCCAGCAGCGGGCCGAAATCGGTCATCGCCCCGACGCCCATAAAGATCACCAGCGGCGCGATACCCGAGCCAATCGCCACCTTATAGAAGATGGCCAGCACTCCGGAGGAGTAGCCCATATCCACCGCCAGCGTCTCCATCTGCCCCTGTACCGACGGCTGGGCCAGCGCCAGCGCTTCCTTGATGGCGTGGACGTCCGGCGCGCAGTTGAGCTTCGCGGCAATCACCGCCAGCTGGACCGGGTCGTGATGGGCCAGCAGATTTTCCAGCGCGCTCAGCGCCAGCCCGGCCTCCGGGATATTGGAGAGCAGGCCGCCGAAGCCAATCGGCAGCAGCAGTAACGGCTCGAACTTTTTAGCAATCGCCAGCCACAGCAGCAGCAGGCTGACCAGCAGCATCGCGGCCTGGCCGGCCTGCAGGTGCATCAGCCCCATGCCCTGAATCAGGGCGTTCAGACTTTCCATTTGCGCTCCTCGTCCTTACGCCAGCTGCAGCAGGGTGTCGCCGACCGCCACCGCATCGCCGGATTTCACTGCGATACCGCGTACGGTACCGGCCTGCGCGGCGCGGATTTCGGTTTCCATCTTCATGGCTTCCAGAATCAGCAGCACCTCGCCTTCCGCCACCGCCTGGCCTTCGCTGGCCAGCACCTTCCAGATGGTGCCCGCCAGCGGCGCGGTCACCGGGGTGCCGGCGCCAGTCGGGGCGGCAGCCTGAACCGGTGCGGAAGACGGGGTGGTCGCCGTCAGCTGACTGACGTCGCCGCCGTCGCTGACCTTGACCACGAAGGCTTTGCCTTCCACTTCGACGGTGTAGATACCGGAGGCGGCGGCTTTTGCCGGCGCGGCAGAGGTGGCTTCTTCCACCTGCGGCACCGGCTCAAAGGCCGCCGGGTTGTGGCGGTTTTCGAGGAACTTCAGGCCGATTTGCGGGAACAGCGCCACGGTGAGCACGTCGTCGATGGCGTTTTCGGCAAGCGTGATGCCCTTCTCCTGCGCCTGGCGTTTGACGTCGGCTTCAAGCTCCGCCAGCTCCGGCTTGAGTAAATCCGCCGGGCGGCAGGTGACGGCGTCGGCGCCGTCGAGCACCCGCACCTGCAGGGCGGCGTTAACCGGCGCCGGGGTGTGGCCGTATTCGCCTTTCAGGATACCGGCGGTCTCCTTCGCAATGGTTTTGTAGCGTTCGCCGCCCAGCACGTTGAGCACCGCCTGGGTGCCGACAATCTGCGAGGTCGGGGTCACCAGCGGGATGAAGCCGAGGTCCTCGCGCACGCGGGGGATTTCCGCCAGCACTTCATCCAGACGGTGGGCGGCGCTCTGCTGCTTCAGCTGGCCTTCGAGGTTGGTGAGCATGCCGCCCGGCACCTGGGCGACCAGGATACGGCTGTCGGTGCCTTTCAGCTGGCCTTCGAAGGCGTGGTATTTTTTGCGCACCTCGCGGAAGTACGCGGCGATGCTCTCCAGCTTGTGGATATCGAGGCCGGTGTCGTACGGCGTGCCGGCGAGGGTGGCCACCAGCGCTTCGGTGGCCGGGTGGCCATAGGTGGCGCTCATCGAGGAGATGGCGGTATCGACGCCGTCGACGCCGGCTTCAATGGCCTTCAGCAGCGCCATCTCCGCCATGCCGGTGGTGGCGTGGCAGTGCAGGTGCAGGGTGACGTCATAGCGTTTTTTGATTTCGCTGACCAGCTCAAAGGCGGCATGCGGGGTGAGGATGCCGGACATGTCCTTGATGGCGATGGAGTCGACGCCGGTCTCCAGCAACTGTTCGGTGAGGTCGAGCCAGGTCTGCAGGGTGTGCGCCGGGCTGGTGGTGTAGCTGAGGGTGCCCTGGGCGTGGGCGCCGTGGCGGCGGACCGCCTGCAGGGCGGCCTGCATGTTGCGCGGGTCGTTCATGGCATCAAAGACGCGGAAGACGTCCATGCCGTTTTTGACGGCGCGCTCCACAAAGCGCTCCACCACGTCATCGGCGTAGTGGCGGTAGCCGAGCAGGTTCTGGCCGCGCAGCAGCATCTGCAGCGGAGTTTTCGGCATCGCCTTTTTCAGCTCGCGCAGGCGGACCCACGGGTCCTCGCCGAGGAAGCGGATGCAGGCGTCAAAGGTGGCGCCGCCCCAGCATTCGAGGGAGCGGTAGCCGACCTCATCGAGCGCAGCTGCAATAGGCAGCATATCGTCGAGACGCAGACGGGTGGCGAACAGGGACTGGTGGGCGTCGCGCAGGACGACATCGGTAATGGCAACGGTCATGAATTCCTCCGTGAATTAAGAATTAAGGCGGCGATGGTGGTGAATGGCGGCGACAATCGCCGGCTTTAAACGGGCGAAGTCGTCGGCGGGCGCGACGGCCGCAGGCGCCGGTTTGGGCGCGGCAGGCGGCTCAGGGAACAGACGGGTAACGGCGAGAGACATTCCCCGGATGGCGAAAATGAGCAGCAGCAGGAACGCCAGCACGAAGCCCATGCCGAGGAACATCAGGGTGAAGCCTTCGCCTAACAGAACGGCATCAGTCATAAAAAATCTCGAATAAGGGCACGATGGCGCGTTGGTTGGCGAGCTTGTCGACGCTTCCGGCTAAGGAGCAGGGTGGATTTCCCGCAGCCGCCCCCGGCGCTGGTCCCTGACTGGGTCAACTGCTTCGGCCGCTCAACGGCGCCATCGTGCGTATGGGTTAAATCATCATGCCGAACACGATGCTGGCGATGACCAGCACAATACCGCCGCCCAAACGGGAGGAGATTTGCGCATAAGAGATAAGGCTCATACGGTTACAGGCGGACAGAACTTCCAGGTCCCCGGATCCGCCGCGGTTAGCCATACACAGGCCAGCGGTGATCGCTGATTCAATTGGGAAGAAGCCCATCATCCAGCCGCCGATCGCCGCGCCGAGCACTGCGCCGATAACGATAATGGCGGCGATAACGACGTTAGCGAAGGTGATGGCATTGATGATTTCCTGCAGGTCGGTGTAGCAGACGCCGACGCCGACCATCAGTACCCACAGCAGCTGTTTAGAGAAGAAATCAGACAGACGCTTGGCGCCGGCTTTGATTTCCGGTGAACACAGGCCGGAGGCGTTCAGCGCTGCAACGATCAGCACCATCCACGCGAAGTAGTGAATCGAAACGCCGCCAATGCTTGGCAGGATTTTCTTCGCGACGACATACGCCAGCAGGAAACAGGTTGTGGCAAGCACCAGACCGACGGCGGTTTCACGATGCGTGATTTGTCCCGCTTTCTCGTCATCTTCGACTTTGAACGAGGCTTTACGCACCAGTTCGCCTTCGCCGCTCATCCAGGTGTGTTTTTTGCCGATGATATCGAGGACGGCGGCAAAGACGATGGCGAAGATGTTAGCGATGGTCAGAATAGCGATAGCGGTTGAGTAGTACTCTTCGCGAGAACGACCGGTGACGGAGTGATAGATCTCCGACAGCGGAACCGCGCCCGCGCCGTTGCCGCCGCCCATGATCGGCAGGACATACAGCATCATGATGCGATCCACCGGAATACCGAACACCAGGCCGATAGCGATGCCGAAAATAGACGCGCCGACAATGCCCATCAGGATGGTTGGAATATAGCCGAGCAGTGATTTCAGCAGCAGGCGGCGGTTCACCGACAGAATTGCTCCGGTAATTAATACCGCGATGAATAAGTTAAGGAAGTTACTCTTATCCATAACGTTGCTGATAGCATCGATTTCTTTCTGCGTAAAAATACCGGCGTAAACAAAATAAGCGGCTACCAGGAAAATCATTACTGGAGCACCACCTATATATTTGTTGAATATTGGCAGGCGTTTGCCAATTTCACCGAATATAGCGCCGATGATAAACATGATGGCAAAACCGCCGACGATGTCGGTGGGTAAAGCGTTATAAAAATGTGAAAGTAATAGCGTAATTAACGCAAACGCGTAAAGGGGAAGCGGCATGCCGAAGATTTTAAATCCCAGCAGGTCGCTAACGCCCTTCTTCTCCGTCGCCGGAGCCTGACTCATGTTAGTCATAAACGTTTTCCTGTTTATTGATGGAGTAATAATACCGGCGCATAGTAATAAATAGCTTTAGTGGTAAGGTGTGATTACCTTCACTGAATACTCGTGTTTTTTATTAATTTAATTGGTTTAATGATGCTGAATTAATTAACAACATAAAAACCATAAAGACAATTAAGCCACGAGAAAAACTGTGACTTAAATACAAGTATCAACAGCCGAACGCTGGCGAAATACAGTTCGTTTTGGAATAACGAAGCGCTAAAAATGACTCTGATATTAAAACGCGTTCAGCTATTAAAAGATAAACCGCGGCGAGAAGCGATCGATCGGTTTCTTCGCCAGCATCAGCTGTCGTTAGAAGCCGATTGTGAAATGGCGATCGTCGCCGAGTATCAACAGCGGCTGGTCGGCTGCGGTGCTATCGCCGGCAATGTGCTGAAATGTATTGCCATCGATCCCTCGCTGCAGGGGGAAGGGCTGAGCCTTAAATTACTGACCGAGCTCCTGACGCTGGCCTATGAACTGGGGCGTAGCGAACTGTTTTTGTTCACTAAACCTTGCAATGCCGCGCTATTTTCCGGCGCCGGCTTCTGGCCGATAGCCCAGGCGGGCGACCGCGCCGTGCTAATGGAAAATAGCCGCGAACGACTGACTCGTTACTGCCGACAGCTGGCGATGTACCGTCAGCCGGGAAGAAAAATCGGCGCTATCGTGATGAACGCCAACCCCTTCACCTTTGGCCACCGCTGGTTGGTGGAACAGGCGGCCAGCCAGTGCGACTGGCTACATCTGTTTGTGGTCAAAGAAGATGCGTCCTGCTTTTCCTATCACGATCGCTTCAAACTCATTGAACAGGGGATTACCGGCATCGATAAGGTGACGCTGCACCCCGGTTCGGCGTATCTGATCTCGCGGGCGACGTTCCCCGGCTATTTCCTGAAAGAGCAGGGGGTGGTTGATGACTGCCACAGCCAGATTGACCTGCAGCTCTTCCGCGAACGTCTGGCCCCGGCGCTACAGATTACCCATCGCTTTGTTGGCACCGAGCCGCTGTGTCCCCTGACCCGTAATTACAACCAGCGCATGAAGTCCCTGCTGGAAGCGCCAGGCGACGCGCCGCCCATTGAAGTGGTTGAGCTGGCGCGAATCGAAAAAAATGGCGGACCCGTGTCGGCCTCCCGAGTGCGCGAACTCTATCGACAGCGCAACTGGCAGGCGGTAGCGGCGCTGGTACCGCCGGGGACCCTCTCTTTTCTGATGCAACTGGCGGAAAGCGAACATCAAACCGCCTGATTTTTATGCCCTAACTAAGGATTTTCCCCTATGGAAATGAAGATTGACGCCCTGGCCGGCACGCTGGAATCCAGCGATGTGATGGTCAGGATTGGACCGGCGGCGCAGCCGGGCATTCAGCTGGAAATCGACAGCATTGTGAAACAGCAGTTTGGCGCCGCAATTGAGCAGGTAGTTAGAGAAACGCTGGCGCAGCTTGGCGTGAAGCAGGCCAACGTGGTGGTCGATGATAAAGGCGCGCTGGAGTGCGTACTGCGGGCCCGCGTACAGGCCGCGGCGCTGCGCGCGGCGCAACAGTCCCAATTACAATGGAGCCAGCTATGAAACCACGTCGCAGTATGCTGTTCATCCCTGGCGCTAATGCCGCCATGTTAAGCACTTCATTCGTTTACGGCGCCGATGCGGTGATGTTCGACCTTGAAGATGCCGTTTCGCTACGCGAAAAAGATACCGCCCGCCTGCTGGTGCATCAGGCGCTGCAGCATCCGCTGTATCAGGATATCGAAACCGTGGTGCGCATTAACCCACTGAATACGCCGTTCGGTCTCGCCGACCTTGAAGCGGTAGTCCGCGCGGGCGTGGATATGGTGCGTCTGCCGAAAACCGACAGCAAAGAAGATATCCATGAGCTGGAAGCGCATGTTGAGCGGATTGAACGCGAGTGCGGCCGGGAAGTGGGCAGCACCAAGTTAATGGCGGCGATCGAGTCGGCGCTGGGCGTGGTGAACGCGGTGGAGATCGCCCGCGCCA
Organism: Klebsiella sp. CN_Kp088; assembly: GCF_040064335.1. Taxonomy (NCBI): domain Bacteria; kingdom Pseudomonadati; phylum Pseudomonadota; class Gammaproteobacteria; order Enterobacterales; family Enterobacteriaceae; genus Klebsiella; species Klebsiella sp. CN_Kp088. The sequence goes on from NZ_JBEAIQ010000018.1 coordinate 6,946, forward strand.
GCCCGCGTCTGGCGGCGATCGCGCTGGCGGCCTTCGATTACGTCATGGATATGGGCACCTCCCGCGGCGACGGTACTGAACTGTTCTACGCCCGCTGCGCTGTACTGCATGCCGCGCGCGTTGCCGGCATCGCCGCCTATGACGTGGTGTGGTCGGATATCAATAACGAAGAGGGCTTCCTGGCGGAAGCGAATCTGGCCAAAAACCTCGGTTTTAACGGCAAATCGTTGGTTAACCCACGACAAATTGAACTCCTGCATCAGGTCTATGCCCCGACGCGCAAAGAGGTCGATCACGCGCTGGAAGTGATTGCCGCGGCGGAAGAAGCCGAAACGCGAGGTCTTGGCGTGGTATCGCTGAACGGCAAGATGATCGATGGACCGATTATCGACCATGCTCGCAAAGTGGTGGCGCTCTCGGCTTCCGGTATTCGTGATTAAGGGGAATAAGATGAAAGAGACAGTAACAATGCTTAATCAGCAGTACGTGATGCCGGAAGGGTTAGCGCCTTATGCGGGCGTGACGGCGAAAAGCCCGTGGTTGGCGAGCGAAAGCGAAAAACGTCAGCGTAAAATCTGCGATTCGCTGGAAACGGCGATTCGTCGTTCCGGTTTGCAAAACGGCATGACCATTTCGTTCCACCACGCGTTTCGCGGCGGTGACAAAGTCGTCAATATGGTAGTGGCGAAGCTGGCGGAAATGGGTTTTCGCGATCTGACGCTGGCATCCAGTTCGCTGATCGACGCCCACTGGCCGCTGATCGAGCATATTAAAAATGGCGTGATCCGCCAGATCTACACCTCCGGCCTGCGCGGCAAGTTGGGCGAGGAGATCTCCGCCGGTTTGATGGAAAACCCGGTACAGATCCACTCCCACGGCGGTCGCGTACAGCTGATTCAAAACGGCGAGCTGTCGATTGATGTCGCGTTTCTCGGCGTTCCTTGCTGCGATGAGTTTGGCAACGCCAACGGCTTTAGCGGTAAATCACGCTGCGGTTCGCTGGGCTACGCGCGCGTTGATGCGGAACATGCCAAATGCGTAGTGCTGCTGACCGAAGAGTGGGTGGATTATCCTAACTATCCGGCCAGTATCGCCCAGGATCAGGTCGATCTGATAGTCCAGGTGGACGAAGTCGGCGATCCGGAAAAAATCACCGCTGGCGCGATCCGTCTGACCAGCAACCCGCGTGAGTTGCTGATCGCCCGCCAGGCGGCGAAAGTCGTTGAGCATTCCGGGTACTTTAAAGATGGTTTTTCGCTGCAGACCGGTACCGGCGGCGCCTCGCTGGCGGTGAGCCGCTTCCTCGAAGATAAAATGCGCCGTAACGGTATTACCGCCAGCTTCGGCCTTGGCGGCATCACCGGGACGATGGTTGACCTGCACGAAAAAGGGTTGATTAAAACGCTGCTCGATACCCAATCGTTCGATGGCGACGCGGCGCGTTCATTGGCGCAGAACCCAAACCACGTTGAGATCTCCACCAACCAGTATGCCAGCCCGGGTTCTAAAGGCGCCTCCTGCGAGCGCTTAAACGTGGTGATGCTCAGCGCGCTGGAAATCGATACCGACTTTAACGTTAACGTGATGACCGGCTCTAACGGCGTGCTGCGCGGCGCGTCCGGCGGCCATAGCGATACCGCCGCCGGCGCGGATTTGACGATCATTACCGCGCCATTAGTTCGCGGCCGTATTCCCTGCGTCGTGGAAAAAGTGCTGACCCGCGTCACGCCGGGAGCCAGCGTAGATGTGCTGGTCACCGACCACGGCATAGCGGTAAACCCGGCGCGCCAGGATCTGATCGACAATTTGCGCAACGCGGGCATTCCGCTGATGACTATTGAGGAACTGCAGCAGCGTGCGGAACTGCTAACCGGCAAGCCGCAGCCGATCGAGTTTACCGATCGGGTGGTGGCGGTGGTGCGCTATCGCGATGGCTCCGTGCTTGATGTTATTCGTCAGGTGAAAAACAGCGACTAAATGCAGAGGGGGAAGGGCAATGAGCGAAGTGTTAATCAATCCGCAGCGTTCGCTGCGCGTGAAACCGCTGAACGCTGAAGAGGTGGTCAGCGCGGTAGAGCGCGCGCTGTTGACCGAAGTTCGCCTGACCCCAAAGCCCGGGTTGGTGGATATTCGTAACGCTGGCGCCCATCACGATATGGACCTGGCCTCGTTTGAGGCCAGTACCGCGGTGGTGGCGCCGTGGATGGAGAAATTTTTCATCATGGGCCACGATACCGCGGCGATCGTGCCGGAACAGGTGTTAATGATGCTGCGTCCAGTGGGAATGGCCTGTGAGAACGATATGCTGGAGGTCACCGGCGGGGTGAATACCCATCGCGGGGCGATCTTCGCTTTCGGTTTGCTGAGCGCGGCGGCGGGAAGGCTGGTATCGAAAGGCGAGCCGATTGAACAGCATCGGCTATGCGACCAGGTGGCGCGATTCTGTCGCGGCATGGTTATGCAAGAACTCTCCGCTTCCAGCGGCGAACCGTTAAGCAAAGGCGAAGCCCATTTTCTACGTTATGGTCTCTCCGGCGCCCGCGGCGAGGCTGAGAGCGGCTTTCGTACCGTGCGAACCCAGGCGCTACCGGTGTTCAACCGCATGATGGAAGAGACTGGCGATAGCAACCTGGCGTTGCTGCAAACCTTGCTGCATCTGATGGCGTGGAATGATGACACCAATCTGGTCTCACGCGGCGGGCTTGCCGGCCTGAACTTTGTGCAGCAGGAGGCGCAGCGGCTGTTGTGGCAGGGCGGCGTCATGGCTGACGGCGGGCTGGAGGCGTTGCGTCAATTCGATGACGAACTGATTGCCCGCCACCTCAGCCCCGGCGGCAGCGCCGATTTGTTGGCGGTAACCTGGTTTTTGTCCGCTTTTCCCGCCGGTGAGCTTTTCCCTCTTTGATTTAGTACAACAACGCCTTAGCCCGCACCGCGCGGGCGGGGCGCTACCGTACCCCCACCCGAATTCCACTACTTAAACGCCGAATCGCGGCACAATCATATAGTTTTTACTGATATCGACCGCCGTTTGTCATAAATTTCTAATTATCGGCGTTTTTGAGTAGCGGCTATGCAACGGGCTGGTTACTCTGAAAACAATTCACGTGAAGTTAACAAAAGAGAATAGCTATGCAAGATGCACAAATCCGCGTGGCCATCGCCGGCGCGGGAGGCCGGATGGGACGCCAGTTAATACAGGCTGCGCTGCAGATGGAAGGCGTGGCGCTTGGCGCGGCGCTGGAGCGCGAAGGTTCAAGCCTGGTGGGCAGCGATGCGGGCGAGCTGGCAGGCGCAGGCAAATCAGGCGTTACGGTACAAAGCAGCCTGGCGGCGGTAAACGATGATTTCGATGTTTTAATCGATTTTACTCGCCCGGAAGGCACGCTCAACCATTTGGCTTTCTGCCGTCAGCACGGCAAAGGGATGGTGATCGGCACCACCGGTTTTGATGATGCCGGAAAGCAGGCGATTAGCGATGCCGCGCAGGACATTGCCATCGTCTTTGCCGCTAACTTTAGCGTTGGCGTCAACGTGCTGTTAAAGCTGCTGGAGAAGGCGGCGAAGGTGATGGGCGATTATACCGATATCGAAATTATCGAAGCGCACCACAGGCATAAAGTGGATGCGCCATCAGGTACCGCGCTGGCGATGGGCGAGGCGATCGCCGGGGCATTGAACAAAGATCTGAAGGACTGCGCCGTCTACAGTCGTGAAGGTCATACCGGCGAACGCGTTCCGGGTACCATTGGCTTTGCTACCGTTCGCGCGGGCGACATCGTCGGCGAACATACGGCGATGTTCGCCGATATCGGGGAACGTATCGAAATTACCCACAAGGCTTCCAGTCGGATGACTTTTGCCAATGGCGCCGTTCGTTCTGCTTTGTGGTTGAAAGACAAAAAAAGTGGTCTCTTTGACATGAAAGATGTGCTTGATCTGAATGCTTTATAATGATTATTACCCATCGTGATGTGGTTATTGCATTCAATATGTGATTGATTGCAAAGGGCAATATTTTATTGCCCTTTTTTATTTTTCCATCTTGAACTGTTTTTCTTTGTTAGTGGTTTAAAAATCTGACTTATCTCATGATTTATGGTTATTGGATTGTAAATTTTGACCATCTGGTCCACTTTTTTACCCTCCGGTGACTGATTTTACAGTTTTCCACGCCCGCAAGCGTTTTCTCAACCAGGTTAGTTGATCTTTTTACCGTAAAAATCGCCCGTTACGCGCCAGTGGCGTAAAATAAGGTTAAAAATATCTGCTTTAAGTTGACTTTTACCCGACATCTCTCCAGAATGCCGCCGTTTGCCAAAATTCTGCGGGCAAAAATTTGCATTGATTCAGATCTATGTCTGAATTAATATGCAAATAAAGTGAGTGAATATTCTCTGGAGGATGTTTTGATTAAGTCAGCGCTTTTGGTTCTGGAAGACGGAACCCAGTTTCACGGTCGGGCCATCGGGGCAACCGGCACGGCGGTTGGGGAAGTCGTTTTCAATACTTCAATGACCGGTTATCAAGAAATCCTCACTGATCCTTCCTATTCCCGCCAAATCGTCACTCTTACTTATCCCCATATTGGCAATGTCGGCACCAACGCCGCCGATGAAGAATCTTCTCAGGTACATGCACAAGGTCTGGTCATTCGCGACCTGCCGCTGATTGCCAGCAACTTCCGCAATACCGAAGACCTTTCTTCTTACCTGAAGCGCCATAACATTGTGGCCATTGCTGATATCGATACCCGTAAGCTGACGCGTTTACTGCGTGAGAAAGGGGCGCAGAATGGCTGCATCATCGCCGGCGATAATCTTGATGCCCAACTGGCGCTGGAAAAAGCCCAGGCATTCCCTGGTCTGAACGGCATGGACCTGGCGAAAGAGGTCACGACCGCAGAGACTTACGCCTGGACCCAGGGGAGCTGGACACTGGCAGGCGACCTGCCGGAAGCGAAGGCGGAAAGCGATCTGCCGTTCCACGTCGTGGCTTATGACTTCGGCGCCAAGCGCAATATCCTGCGGATGCTGGTTGACCGCGGCTGCCGCCTGACTATCGTTCCGGCGCAAACGTCGGCAGAAGACGTGCTTAAGCTGAATCCGGACGGTATTTTCCTGTCTAACGGCCCTGGCGACCCGGCGCCGTGCGATTACGCCATCGCGGCGATTGAAAAATTCCTCACCACCGATATTCCGGTCTTTGGCATCTGTCTCGGCCATCAGCTGCTGGCGCTGGCGAGCGGCGCGAAGACCATTAAGATGAAATTCGGCCACCACGGCGGTAACCACCCGGTTAAAGATATCGATAACAATGTAGTGATGATTACCGCTCAGAACCACGGCTTTGCCGTTGACGAAGCGACGCTGCCTGCCAACCTGCGCGTGACTCACAAGTCACTGTTCGACGGCACCCTGCAGGGGATTCATCGTACCGACAAGCCGGCGTTTAGCTTCCAGGGGCACCCTGAAGCGAGCCCGGGCCCGCACGATGCCGCGCCGCTGTTCGACCACTTTATCGAGTTAATTGAGCAATACCGTCAGTCCGCGAAATAATCAGGAGTAAAAGAGCCATGCCAAAACGTACAGACATAAAAAGTATCCTGATTCTGGGCGCGGGCCCGATTGTTATCGGTCAGGCGTGTGAGTTTGACTACTCTGGCGCCCAGGCCTGTAAAGCCCTGCGCGAAGAGGGTTACCGCGTTATTCTGGTGAACTCTAACCCGGCAACCATCATGACCGACCCGGAAATGGCCGATGCGACCTATATCGAGCCGATTCACTGGGAAGTGGTGCGTAAAATTATCGAAAAAGAGCGCCCGGACGCGGTGCTGCCGACCATGGGCGGCCAGACCGCGCTGAACTGCGCGCTGGAGCTGGAACGTCAGGGCGTGCTGGCAGAATTCGGCGTGACCATGATTGGCGCGACCGCCGATGCGATCGATAAAGCGGAAGACCGCCGTCGCTTCGACGTGGCGATGAAAAAAATCGGTCTCGACACCGCGCGTTCCGGCATTGCGCACACCATGGAAGAAGCGCTGGCGGTGGCCGCTGAAGTTGGTTTCCCATGCATCATCCGTCCGTCCTTTACTATGGGCGGCACCGGCGGCGGTATCGCCTATAACCGCGAAGAGTTCGAAGAAATCTGCGAACGCGGCCTGGATCTCTCTCCGACCAACGAACTGCTGATTGATGAATCGCTGATCGGCTGGAAAGAGTACGAGATGGAAGTGGTGCGCGATAAGAACGATAACTGCATCATCGTCTGCTCGATTGAAAACTTCGATGCCATGGGGATTCACACCGGCGACTCCATCACCGTCGCCCCGGCGCAGACCCTGACCGACAAAGAATACCAAATCATGCGTAACGCCTCGATGGCGGTACTGCGTGAAATCGGTGTGGAAACCGGCGGTTCTAACGTACAGTTCTCGGTGAACCCGAAAGATGGTCGCCTTATCGTTATCGAAATGAACCCGCGCGTCTCCCGCTCTTCGGCGCTGGCCTCAAAAGCGACCGGCTTCCCGATTGCCAAAGTGGCGGCGAAGCTGGCGGTAGGTTACACCCTCGATGAGCTGATGAACGACATTACCGGCGGCCGTACTCCGGCTTCCTTCGAACCGTCCATCGACTATGTCGTGACCAAAATTCCACGCTTTAACTTTGAAAAATTTGCTGGCGCTAACGACCGTCTGACCACGCAGATGAAATCCGTCGGCGAAGTGATGGCGATTGGTCGCACGCAGCAGGAATCTCTGCAGAAAGCGCTGCGCGGCCTGGAAGTGGGCGCCACCGGCTTCGACCCGAAAGTCAGCCTCGACGATCCGGAAGCGCTGACCAAAATCCGCCGCGAGCTGAAAGATGCGGGCGCCGAGCGTATCTGGTACATCGCTGATGCCTTCCGTGCGGGCCTCTCCGTCGACGGTGTCTTCAACCTGACCAATATCGACCGCTGGTTCCTGGTACAAATCGAAGAGCTGGTGCGCCTGGAAGAGAAAGTGGCGGCCGTGGGCATCAACGGCCTCGACGCTGACTTCCTGCGCCACCTGAAGCGTAAAGGCTTTGCCGATGCGCGTCTGGCGAAACTGGCGGGCGTGCGCGAAGCGGAAATCCGCAAGCTGCGCGATCACTACAACCTGTACCCGGTCTACAAGCGCGTGGATACCTGCGCGGCGGAATTCGCCACCGATACCGCCTACATGTACTCCACCTATGAAGACGAGTGCGAATCTAATCCGTCCGTTGACCGCGATAAAATCATGGTTCTCGGCGGCGGCCCGAACCGTATCGGTCAGGGTATCGAGTTTGACTACTGCTGCGTACACGCCTCGCTGGCGCTGCGCGAAGACGGTTACGAGACCATCATGGTCAACTGTAACCCGGAAACCGTTTCGACCGACTACGACACTTCCGACCGTCTGTACTTCGAGCCGGTAACGCTGGAGGACGTACTGGAAATCGTGCGCATCGAGAAGCCGAAAGGCGTCATCGTGCAGTACGGCGGCCAGACCCCACTGAAGCTGGCGCGTGAACTGGAAGCCGCAGGCGTGCCGGTTATCGGCACCAGCCCGGACGCCATCGACCGCGCTGAAGACCGCGAGCGCTTCCAGCATGCGGTTGACCGCCTGAAACTGAAGCAGCCGGCGAACGCCACCGTGACCGCGATTGAGCAAGCGGTTGAGAAGGCAAAAGAGATCGGCTATCCGTTGGTGGTGCGCCCGTCTTACGTGCTCGGTGGCCGCGCGATGGAAATCGTTTATGACGAAGCTGACCTGCGCCGTTACTTCCAGACGGCGGTGAGCGTCTCCAACGATGCGCCGGTACTGCTGGACCGTTTCCTCGACGACGCGGTTGAAGTCGACGTCGACGCTATCTGCGATGGCGAAATGGTGCTGATTGGCGGCATCATGGAACATATCGAACAAGCGGGCGTGCACTCCGGTGACTCTGCCTGTTCTCTGCCAGCCTACACTCTGAGCAAAGAGATTCAGGATGTGATGCGTGAGCAGGTGCAGAAACTGGCCTTCGAACTGCAGGTTCGCGGCCTGATGAACGTACAGTTCGCGGTGAAAAACAACGAAGTGTACCTGATTGAAGTCAACCCGCGCGCGGCGCGTACCGTACCGTTCGTCTCGAAAGCCACCGGCGTACCGCTGGCGAAAGTGGCGGCACGCGTAATGGCCGGTAAAACGCTGGCGCAGCAGGGCGTCACCAAAGAAATCATCCCGCCGTACTATTCGGTGAAAGAGGTGGTGCTGCCGTTCAACAAATTCCCGGGCGTTGACCCGCTGTTAGGGCCGGAAATGCGCTCTACCGGGGAAGTGATGGGCGTGGGCCGCACCTTCGCGGAAGCGTTCGCCAAAGCGCAGCTGGGCAGCAACTCCACGATGAAGAAACAGGGGCGCGCGCTGCTCTCCGTTCGCGAAGGCGACAAAGAGCGCGTTGTCGACCTGGCGGCAAAACTGCTGAAACAGGGTTTCGAGCTGGATGCAACCCACGGCACTGCGATTGTTCTGGGTGAAGCCGGTATCAACCCGCGTCTGGTGAACAAGGTGCATGAAGGTCGTCCGCACATTCAGGACCGTATCAAAAATGGCGAGTATACCTACATCATCAACACCACCGCAGGACGTCAGGCGATTGAAGACTCCAAGCTGATTCGCCGCAGCGCGCTGCAGTACAAGGTGCATTACGACACCACCCTGAACGGCGGCTTCGCCACCGCGATGGCGCTGAATGCCGATGCGACCGAGAAGGTTATTTCGGTGCAGGAAATGCACGCGCAAATCACTAAATAAGCGTACCGGCCGGGCCGGATAGCGACACATAGGGGCTGACGATATCGTCGGCCCTTTTTTTTACGGCAATCATCTTCGGAGAGTTCTGCTTTTATCTGCCTGCTGGGTCAGGCTAACTATAGTTAGCACGATAACGATACCAATTGATGAAAAGACAGGAGGATACAATGCGGAACAAAATTCTGGTGGCATCCGCGCTGGCGGCAACGGCGATGGTATTTGTGGCAGGTTGCTCATCAAATCAGTCGCTCAAAACGACAGATGGCAAAACAATTGTGACCAGCGGTAAGCCGCAGGTCGATGATGATACAGGCCTGGTATCCTACAAAAATGCGGAAACCGGTCGCGTGGAGCAGATTAATCGCGACCAGGTGAAGTCAATGGACGAGCTGGATAACTAAAAAAAAGCAGTGGCTTCGGCCACTGCTTTTTACCTTTCAGTGTATAGCGATTACCAACGGTGATTCAGCAGAATGTGGCCGCCATACGCGGCGTAGCTGTTTTCACCCCATTCGCCGCTGGCGCGCAGCGAGATGGTGGTCGTCTCGTTCACATTACCGGTTACGCCCAGCTCTAACTGACCGCGATCGTCCGGCGTATCGTTGCTGACTTTTTCGCCATTGAATGCCAGATCGTTTTGACCCGCGCCTTTCAGCCAGTTCACGGCGACATAAGGCTGCCACGCTTTAACATCGTGTTGCTCGAAATAGCTGCTCTTCACGCCGAGACGGCCAAACAGGCTATTGTTATCCACGGTCGTTACCCGCACGCCATCCGGATCGGTATGATTTTCCTGATCGAGATAGCTGTAGATCATCTGCGCCTGAGGTTCAATCTTCCAGGTACGCGTATTGTCTGAAGGGATCACCCATGCATGGCCGACTTCGACAGAGGCGGCAAAGCCTTTGCTATCATACTTTTCATTGTTGCGATTGCTGGTGACCGTGTTGTTATACCAGCTGTAGGACGCCCAGGTATCGATGTAGCTGCCCAGACGTAATTTCGGATCTTCCTGCCAGGTCGCGTACAGGCCAACGTTGAAACCGTCGACTTTACCCTGCGCGTCACGCACGTTGTGTTTCGCATCCGAGTCTGTTTTCGCCTGGCCCGCGCCAAACATGCCGCCGGCACGCAGTATCCCTTTGTCCATCGGCTTGCTCATGAAATCACTGCCGACCTGAAGCACGGTGGTAGTGGTGTCATAGCTGACTTTATCGCCGCCGGCATCGTTCTCATGATAGCGGCCCTTAACGTACATCCAGGTGTTCAGATTGTCTTCGTTGCGGAACGTGAGCTGGTCGCGATCGTCACGTTTATGCAGGAACATACTCTGCGCAGCAAGGTAGTTACCCAGATAAGCGCCGACTTCCGGCGCCATCACTTCTGGCGCGGATTGACCGCCATTATCGGTATTGCTGCCGTTACCGCTGTCGCCATCAGTGCCACTGCCGCCATCAGTGCCGCTATCGCTGCCGCTGTCACCATCGTCAGTATCATCCGACGGATCGTCAGACGGGGTCGCTTTGGATTCCAGATACCAGTTGCCGTTGTCGTGTTGATACAGACCATACTCATAAGCCCCGGCGACAACCGGTTTGGATAAGGTTAACTGTGCTTCTGAGCTGCCGCTGACGCTGACAATCTCCATACCATTAACGGTTTGCGCGCCCAGCCCGCCGATATTGGCGATGCTGACGCCAGACTGGCCGTAGCTGCTTCCGGTAATTGATAAATGGTCGGTCGGCGCGCTGTCTTCGCCCAGGGTGCTGTTCATTACGATCTGGCTGCCGGCGGAACCGGTATAGTCGCCGTTAATGGTAAAATTGTTGCCAACGCTATTATCGGCGGCGCTGAGTAACAGCGTACCGCTGTTGGTCACATTGCCGTTAATCGTATCGACGCCGGATGTTCTTAGCGTTGCGTTACCTTCAACCGCATTCCACGCCGCGAGGATACCGCCGCTGAGGATATCAATGTTGTTATTGACTTCGCCGGCGCTGGCAAATTGCGCGCCATTGTCAATGGTGAGGGTGGCGTCGCTGCCGACGACGCCGAGAGTAGCGCCTTCCGCGACCAGAGTGGTGCCGCTTTTCAGAAGGGTATTACCGGTGTAGCTATTGGTGCCGGTTAAGGTCAGGGTATTGGTATCGACTTTTTCCACGTTGCCGCTACCGATGATGCTGGTGGCAAACGTAGAGTCGCTTCCCTGATTGAAGATCAGTGTGCCGTTGTTGGTCATGCTGCCGGTGAGGGTCGCGGTCTTCTGCCCGTTCCCCAACTGTAGCGTGGCCGCTTCCGCTACCAGCGTGTTGCCGCTATTCGCGACAGCGCCCGCCAGCGTTAACTGGCCGCTATTAACCTGGAGGGAATCGCCGCTGCCGATGATGTCCAGGTTGCCGGTGAGCGTCCAGGCCTCGCCGTTCATTTTCACGGAGGCAAAACCGTCGCCGTCATTCAGGCCGACGAAGTTGCTGTCTTCTGTGCCAGAACCGACCAGCGAGAGTGTATTACCCGTTGAGCCCGTGGAGATGACATCGCCAATGAGGGAAGAGCCGGTATTGAGCACCAGGCTGTTATGTTTGCTGCTGGCAAACATGACGGCCGTACCGCCGCCGCCGAGTAAACCGCTGTTGATAATATCGGCTTTCGCGCTATCAACGACGTTGATCCCGTTTTGGCTGCCCTGCACGGTGCCGCTGTTGCTAATTTTGCTGTTGCCGTCGCTTAACGCCACACCATCACCAGCGGTACCAGTGATGGCGCCGCTGTTATCTAACCCGACGCCAATTTGCGAACTCAGGCCGTTTTTGCCGGTGATCACGCCTGTATCGGTATTGGTGATATTAATTGCCGATGACTCTTCGCTAACGAAAATACCGTTGTTGGCGCCAGTAATGATTCCACTATTATTAATCGCACCCGCCATTGATTGCACGTTAACGGCATTATCAGTTGCAGATGAAATAATTGCATTTTCATTATTGTTTATTTCAACGGATTGCCCATCGATGTTAATATTCAATCCTATTCCCATTCCGGAAATATTGCCATCATTGGTGATTTTTTTGACGTTCATTCCACTAACGGAAACTGCCGGGGTGTTCTCCGTGGATGAGACGGTGACATCCCGATTAATAACGTATTCGGTATCAGCCGAGAAGTCTTGCGGCACGGAGGTTGACTGGTCAATTGTGGCTGCGCTGACGACTATTGGCGTAACCATTAATAAGGTGGGAAATATCCTTGCCAGCGTTTTGGTTGTTCTGTTTAGTTCAAAGTGTTTATTGCTCATGTACACATCCATTTGCGTGAATAGCGTTTCCGGATAACGCTATCTATTAGAGATTGTTTTTAGTATAAAGTCGCGGGGCTCAAAATGAAGAGCGTAAAATTATTGGTTGCTCAATGCAGGGTGTATAGTTTTATTTTTTAAATAATGTATTAATTCCACCTTAAAATATATTGTGGTTGTATTATTCCTAATGATAAATTCGTATGGCGAATTCTTCTTACCTTTATTTTCCTTTAATTCTCTTTTTTTAGCCTAAATTTTGTAATGACCAACAGGTTGATCATCTGCTGCGATTGACTTTTCTCTCGTCATTACCCCCTTTCAGTGAGCGAGTTAACTGTCTACACTCACTGCTACAAGAATACAAAAGACAGGCCCATTCATGATTCTGATAATTTACTCGCATCCTTATCCGCATCACTCGCATGCGAATAAACGGATGCTTGAGCAAGCAGGGACGCTTGATGGCGTAGAGATACGCTCCCTCTATGAGCTATATCCCGACTTCAATATCGATATCGCTGCCGAGCAAGCGGCGCTGGCGCGCGCCGATCTGGTTATCTGGCAGCATCCAATGCAGTGGTACAGCGTACCGCCGCTGCTAAAACTGTGGATGGATAAAGTGCTGTCTCACGGCTGGGCGTACGGCCACAATGGTATTGCGTTGCATGGTAAATCGCTGATGTGGGCGGTTACTACCGGCGGCGGCGAAAGCCATTTCGATATTGGTTCATTCCCCGGCTTTGACGTGCTGGCGCAGCCTCTGCAGGCGACGGCGCTGTACTGTGGCATGAAATGGCTGCCGCCGTTTGCCATGCACTGCACCTTTATCTGCGATGACGAAACGCTGCAGGCGCAGGCCCGTCATTATCGTCAACGCTTAATCGAATGGCAGGAGGCGCATAACAATGGATAGCCATACGCTAATACAGGCGCTGATCTACCTCGGATCCGCTGCGCTTATCGTGCCGATCGCCGTGCGTCTGGGGCTGGGGTCGGTACTGGGGTATTTGATCGCCGGCTGCGTTATCGGCCCGTGGGGACTGCGACTGGTCACTGACGCAGAGGCGATTCTGCATTTCGCCGAAATCGGCGTCGTACTGATGCTGTTTGTCATCGGTCTTGAGCTGGATCCGCAGCGCTTATGGAAGCTGCGCGCCTCGGTATTTGGCGGCGGCGCGCTGCAAATGGTGGTGTGCGGCGCGTTTATCGGCCTGTTCTGCATGCTGCTTGGCTTGCGCTGGCAGGTTGCGGAGCTGATCGGAATGACGCTGGCGCTGTCGTCAACGGCGATTGCCATGCAGGCGATGAATGAACGTAACCTGACGGTGACGCAACTGGGGCGTAGCGCTTTTGCCGTGCTGTTGTTCCAGGATATCGCTGCTATTCCTTTGGTCGCGATGATTCCGCTGCTGGCGGCCAGCGGTGGCTCAACGACCCTGGCCGCGTTTGCGCTGTCGGCGTTGAAAGTGGCCGGCGCGCTGGCGCTGGTGGTGCTGTTAGGGCGCTATCTGACCCGGCCGGTGCTGCGCTTCGTTGCCCGTTCCGGCCTGCGCGAAGTATTCAGCGCCGTGGCTCTGTTCCTGGTCTTCGGCTTCGGATTGCTGCTGGAGGAAGTCGGGCTGTCGATGGCGATGGGCGCGTTTCTTGCCGGGGTGCTTCTGGCAAGTTCGGAATACCGTCATGCCCTGGAGAGCGATATCGAACCGTTTAAAGGGTTGCTGTTGGGGCTGTTCTTTATTGGCGTCGGTATGTCTATTGACTTCGGCACCCTCGTCACCCATCCGCTACGTATCCTGATCCTGCTGGTGGGTTTTTTGGCGATTAAGGCTCTGATGCTATGGCTGATTGCTAAACCACTGGGAGTGCCGCGCGCGCAGCGCCGCTGGTTTGCCGTGTTGTTGGGGCAGGGGAGTGAGTTCGCTTTCGTGGTCTTCGGCGCCGCGCAGATGGCCGATGTGTTGGATAGTGAGTGGGCGAAGGCGTTGACGCTGGCGGTGGCGCTATCGATGGCGGCAACGCCAATCCTGCTCGTGCTGCTGACGCGGATGGAGAAATCCGCCAGCGGCCAGGAGCGCGAAGCGGACGAGATTGACGAAGAGCAGCCGCGAGTGATTATCGCCGGTTTTGGCCGCTATGGGCAGATTGCCGGGCGCGTGCTGCTTTCCAGTGGCGTGAAAATGGTTATCCTCGATCACGATCCGGACCACGTTGATACCCTGCGCAAATTCGATATGAAGGTGTTTTACGGCGATGCTACGCGTGTGGACCTGCTGGAGTCTGCAGGGGCGGCAAAGGCAGAAGTGCTGATTAACGCCATCGACGATCCGCAGGCCAGCCTGCAGTTGGTGGAGCTGGCGAAAGAGCACTTCCCGCATCTGCAGATCATTTCGCGCGCCCGCGATGTCGATCACTACATTCAGCTGCGCCAGGCCGGGGTGGAAGCACCGGAGCGTGAGACCTTCGAATCGGCGCTGAAAAGCGGTCGTATGACGCTGGAAGCCCTGGGCCTTGGTGCTTATGAGGCCCGCGAGCGTGCCGATTTATTCCGCCGCTTCAACCAGCAGATGGTGGAAGAGATGGTGGCGATGGCGGAAAATGATGCCGCTTCGCGGGTGGCGGTATTTAAACGGACCAGCGATATGCTTACCGGCATCATCAACGAGGACCGTAATCATTTGTCGCTGGTGCAGCGCCACGGTTGGCAAGGTACTGAAGAAGGGCGGCACACCGGAGACGTCCGTGATGAGCCGGACAATAAGCCTTCAACCTGAGGTGGTAAGCAGATGTTGCGTTAACTTTACAGCTAACATTTTGTTTTCAATTTAGTTCCTGATCTGGCGGCTCATGAGGGTTACGTGGGCTCGCCAGCAAATCTAAAAATTTTCTTATTCTTTACTCTTCGTTCAGTCGACGAAGTATTACGCTTTCCGTATAGTGGCGGCAATTTTTTGCATTCGGGATATTTTCAATGATTAGTCTGATTGCGGCGTTAGCTGTAGATCGCGTAATTGGCATGGAGAACGCTATGCCATGGGACTTGCCTGCCGATCTCGCCTGGTTTAAACGTAACACCTTAAACAAGCCGGTGGTAATGGGGCGTTTGACCTGGGAATCCATCGGTCGCCCGTTGCCAGGACGTAAAAATATCGTTATCAGTAGCAAGCCAGGCAGCGACGATCGCGTGCTGTGGGTGAAGTCTGTTGATGAAGCGATTGCCGCCTGCGGCGACGCGGAAGAGATTATGGTGATCGGCGGTGGCCGCGTTTACGAGCAGTTCCTGCCAAAAGCGCACAAACTCTACCTGACCCATATCGATGCGGAAGTGGAAGGGGATACCCATTTCCCGGATTACGATCCGGACGAGTGGGAATCGGTATTCAGCGAGTTCCATGATGCCGATGCGCAAAACTCCCATAGCTACTGCTTCGAGATCCTCGAGCGCCGTTAAGCGAAATCGCATGGATTAAAAAACCCCGGTCGCGTCAGGCGTGGCCGGGGTTTTGTTTTTTCAGGAATCTCCCGATTACCGTCCGGTACGGGCCGTAGGCCGGGTAAGGCGTTAGCCGCCACCCGGTAAACAAACGGCGCCGTGGGTAGATACTGTTATCAGTTTGCAATGGTTTCGCTCCTCGAAAAGCGGTTGTTCTGTGCTGTTTCCGAACACATTGCGCTCCCGATATTTCTTCTGCGTTATGTCTCTCATGGCGCAGGGAGCGCACAGAGGGCGGCCAGTCGCCGCCGCCCTCTGTACTCCTGGGCTCTGGCCGCCAAAATCGCCACTTCGTGGTGCCTTCGACTTATCCCTGCAGGCTTCGGGTCGGGCCGAGGCTGCGTCCTTGCAAATCACGGCCCTCAGCCCGCATCCATGCGGGCTGCCCCGGCCTGCCGGGAACGTCTCAGCGATTTTGAGGCCACCAACACCGGCAGTTTCAGTAGCCATGGGGAGAGAGGTAGAGTTGAGAGCTTCAGCTCACAACGGTACAGGCCGTAGGTCGGGTAAGGCGTAGCCGCCACCCGGTAAACAAACGGCGCCGCGGGTAGCCCGGATAAGGCGCAGCGCGCCGCTATCCGGGAGCGACTCAGGAGGCGACTGCTTCGCCTTCGTCGAGGCTTTTCTGGCGGTTGGAACGCTGGGTGAAATACGTTTTATCTTCCCAGCGCAGGCAGGTCAGATCGCCACCCCAGCAGCAGCCGGTATCCAGCGCGTAGATCCCTTCCGGCGTACCGCGGCCTTCCAACGACGCCCAGTGGCCAAAGGCAATACTGTACTCGCGAGCGACAGGGCCCGGAATGGCAAACCATGGCTTCAGTGGGGCAGGCGCGTCTTCCGGCGCCTCTTTGCTGTACATATCCAACTGGCCGTTCGGGAAGCAATAGCGCATGCGGGTGAAGGCGTTGGTGATAAAGCGCAGGCGCGCCAGGCCGCTGAGCTCATTGCTCCAGTGGTTCGGCATATCACCGTACATCGCGTCGAGGAAGAACGGATAGGAGTCGCTGGCCAGCACGGCTTCGACATCGCGCGCGCACTGTTTGGCGGTTTCCAGATCCCACTGCGGCGTGATGCCGGCATGAGCCATCACCAGCTTTTTCTCTTCGTCCACCTGCATCAACGGCTGGCGACGCAGCCAGTTAAGGAGTTCGTCAGCGTCGGGCGCTTCCAGCAGCGGTGTCAGGCGGTCTTTGGGTTTGTTGCGGCTGATGCCGGCAAATACCGCCAGCAGGTGCAGGTCATGGTTGCCCAATACGATGCGCACGCTATCGCCGAGCGTTTTCACAAACCGCAGCACTTCCAGAGAGCCGGGGCCGCGTGCGACCAGATCGCCAGTGAGCCACAGTGTGTCCGTATCAGGGTTAAACTCCACCTGCTCCAGCAATGCGATCAGTTCATCGTAGCAACCATGAACGTCGCCAATAAGGTATGTAGCCATTGTTTTAATGTATAAGCGTTGGAACTGCGAGACGGAAGACAGGGATCTCGATATTGAACGGCACGCCGTTGCTATCAATCATCTCATAGTGACCCTGCATGGTACCCAGCGGCGTTTCGATAACCGCGCCGCTGGTATATTGATACTCTTCGCCGGCAGGGATGTGCGGCTGTTCGCCGACCACCCCTTCACCCTGGACTTCCGTCTCGCGACCGTGTCCATTGGTGATAAGCCAGTAGCGGCCGAGAAGCTGAACCTGACTCCGCCCCAGGTTGCGAATGGTGACGGTGTAAGCGAAGACGTAGCGCTCTTCTTCCGGAGAAGATTGCGATTCGATATAGACGCTTTGCACCTGGACGCAAACACGAGGCGAATTAATCATGGCTAGCTCTCCTTCGAAGGCAGATTGTGGGATAACCAGTTGGCCATCTTACAGTACTGCTCTACAGAAATATTTTCCGCACGTACCGCCGGGTCGACGCCCAGCTCCCTCAGCACTTCAACGCTAAACAGATTGCCGAGACTATTACGAATGGTCTTACGGCGCTGGTTGAAGGCTTCAGTAGTGATACGGCTCAGCACGCGGACATCCTTCACCGGGTACGGCATGGTGCGGTGCGGCACCAGACGCACGACGGCAGAATCCACTTTTGGCGGCGGCGTAAAGGCGGTCGGCGGAACTTCAAGTACCGGGATCACCTGGCAGTAGTACTGAGCCATTACGCTTAAACGACCATACGCTTTACTGTTCGGCCCGGCAACCAGACGATTAACCACTTCCTTCTGCAGCATAAAATGCATATCGGCAATGGCATCAGTATAGCTGAAGAGGTGGAACATCAGCGGCGTTGAGATGTTGTACGGCAGGTTGCCGAAGACGCGCAGCGGCTGGCCCATTTTCTCCGACAGTTCGCCGAAGTTCATGGTCATCGCATCCTGCTGGTAAATGGTCAGCTTAGGACCGAGGAACGGATGCGTCTGCAGGCGGGCCGCCAGATCGCGGTCCAGCTCGATAACGGTTAATTGATCGAGGCGTTCGCCGACCGGTTCGGTCAGCGCGGCGAGACCCGGGCCAATTTCGACCATCGCCTGGCCTTTCTGTGGATTGATGGCCGAGACAATGCTGTCGATCACGAACTGATCGTTGAGAAAGTTTTGCCCGAAGCGTTTACGGGCTAAATGGCCCTGATGGACTCGATTATTCATTGGGTATTAACAATCATTTTGATGGCGAGATTAAGCGCCGTGATAAAACTGCCGACGTCCGCTTTTCCCTGACCGGCTAATTCCAGCGCGGTACCGTGGTCAACGGAGGTACGAATAAAAGGTAAACCGAGCGTAATATTCACGCCACGGCCAAAGCCCTGGTATTTTAGCACGGGCAGGCCCTGATCGTGGTACATCGCGAGTACCGCATCGGCATTATCGAGATATTTTGGCTGAAAAAGGGTATCCGCAGGCAGTGGACCGCTAAGATTCATGCCTTTCGCCCGCATCTCTTCCAGCACCGGAATGATGGTATCGATCTCTTCCGTCCCCATGTGGCCACCTTCGCCGGCGTGGGGATTCAGGCCGCAAACCAGCACGTGCGGTTGAGCGATGCCAAATTTATGCCGCAGATCGGCATCCAGGATGGTAATCACTTCGCGCAGCAGCTCCGGCGTAATCGCCTCGCTTATTGCCTTTAGCGGAAGATGGGTCGTGGCCAGCGCGACCCGCAGCTCTTCGGTCGCCAGCATCATGACCACTTTACTGGCGTGAGCGCGCTCTTCGAAGAACTCGGTATGACCGGTAAAGGCGATACCGGCGTCGTTAATGTTGCCTTTGTGCACCGGCCCGGTAATCAGCGCCGCGAATTCGCCATTAAGGCAGCCATCGCAGGCGCGCGCCAGCGTTTCCACCACATAACTGCCATTCTCGACATTGAGCACGCCCGGCTGCACCGGCGCGTTGAGGGTGACGGGAAGCAGAGTGAGCGTGCCCGCCCGCTGAGGTTGCGGCAGACGTGAGGGATCGTAAGGGATGAGCGATAAAGGAAGATCGAGCTGGCGGGCTCGGTCAGTTAACAGGGCGCCATCGGCGCAGATAACCAGTTCAACCGGCCAGTCGCGCTGCGCAAGCTCGGCGACAAGATCGGGACCAATCCCCGCGGGCTCGCCGGGAGTGATAACAACACGTTGCATAGAAACGTTCCTTCGGGCCAGGGTGGCCCGGCTGCGCAGTCGACCCCAGCCGTTGCTGGGGCGACCGGTCTACCCTCCCGCTATGCCTTAAAGACATGGAGAGGGGAGAACTTTAGTTGCTCAGAATTTTGACGTAGGCGCTGGCGCGCTGTTCCTGCATCCAGGTTGCCGCTTCTTCAGAGAATTTGCGGTTCATCAGCATGCGGTAAGCGCGGTCTTTCTGCGCGGCGTCGGTTCTGTCGACGTTGCGGGTATCCATCAGTTGGATCAGGTGCCAGCCGAAGGAGGAGTGAACCGGGCCGCTGGTCTGGCCTTTGTTCAGACGCATCAGCGCATCGCGGAACGCGGGATCGAAGATATCCGGCGTCGCCCAGCCTAAGTCACCGCCCTGGTTGGCGGAGCCCGGGTCCTGAGAAAACTCTTTCGCTGCTTTATCGAAAGTCGTTTTACCGCTCTTAATGTCTGCCGCAATCTGCTCCAGCTTCGCCTGGGCCTGGGCGTCATTCATGATCGGCGACGGCTTCAGCAGGATGTGACGGGCATGAACTTCGGTGACGGAGATATTCTGGCTGCCGCCGCGCATATCGTTCACTTTCAGGATGTGGAAGCCGACGCCGGAACGAATCGGACCGACAACATCGCCTTTCTTCGCGGTACTCAGCGCCTGCGCGAAGATACCCGGCAGCTCCTGAATACGGCCCCAACCCATCTGGCCGCCTTTCAGCGCCTGCTGGTCAGCGGAATAGGTGATAGCCAGTTTGCCAAAGTTAGCGCCGCTACGGGCCTGTTCAACGACGGACTTCGCCTGTTCTTCCGCAGCCGCAACCTGATCGGAGGTCGGGTTTTCCGGCAGCGCGATCAGGATGTGGCTCAGGTTCAACTCGGTGCTGGCATCGTTCTGATCGCCAATCTGCTTGGCCAGCGCCTCAACTTCCTGCGGCAGCACGGTAATGCGGCGGCGCACTTCGTTGTTACGCACTTCCGAAATCAGCATCTCTTTACGGATCTGGTTACGGTAGGTGTTGTAGTTGATGCCTTCATAGGCCAGACGGCTACGCATCTGATCCATCGACATGTTGTTCTGTTTGGCGATGTTAGCGATGGCCTGATCAAGCTGATCGTCGCTGACTTTTACGCCCATTTTCTGCCCCATTTGCAGAACGATCTGGTCCATGATCAATCTTTCAAGGATCTGATGACGCAGGGTCGCGTCATCCGGCAGCTGCTGTCCCGCCTGACCAGCGTTGAGCTTCACCGACTGCATCAGACCATCGACGTCGCTTTCCAGAACAACGCCATTATTGACGACAGCCGCTACTTTATCGACCACCTGCGGGGCGGCGAAACTGGTATTCGCGATCATGGCGATACCGAGAAGCAGCGTTTTCCAGTTCTTCATACTTTTTCCATTTCAATTAACCGCAAATGCGGATTACGTTTTAAACCAGAGGCCTTACAGTGAGCTCTGGTACGGCAAAATGTTCGAGCGCAGCATCTGCTGGGTACCAAGTCCGTAGTTGGAGCTCAGACCACGCAGTTCGATGTTGATACCGAAGGTGTTGTCGTATTTGCTCTCGCCGCCGTTGTTGTTATCCCAGCCGTTGATCTTACGTTCGTAGCCAAGGCGGATAGCGTAGCAGCAAGAGTTGTACTGCACCCCTAACATCTGGTTAGCCGCTTTTTTGGTATTGGTGTCGAAGTAGTACGCGCCGACCACTGACCAACGATCGACAATCGGCCAGCTGGCGGTCATACCCACCTGAGAAATACCTTCTTTGTACTGCTGAGCGGTGGAATACGAAGGCAGCGTCGCCTGAATATATTCCGGACTCGCGTAACGGTAGTTCAGTTGCACTAAGCGGTTTTCGTCGCGGCGGTATTCAATGGTTCCGTTGCCGGTTGCGACGTTATCCAGACGCGTATCATACTGGATCCCCCCGCGTAAACCCCAGTTATCGGTGATACGCCAGTAAGTATCGCCGGCCCAGACCAGTGAACCCGTGGTGTCGTTATTCTCCCAGTTGATGTTGTCCGCACCGGTGCGAGACTCGGTGAAATAGTAGATTTGACCAACGGAAATATTAAAACGTTCAACGGCCGCGTCATCATATACGCGAGATGTGACGCCGGTGGTGACCTGGTTAGCTGACGCGATACGGTCAAGGCCGCTGTAGGAGCGGTCGCGGAACAGGCCGCTATAGTCGGACTGCAGCAGTGTCGAGTCGTAGACGCCAATGTGGCTCTGGTCGCGATACGGGATGTACAGGTACTGCATGCGCGGTTCCAGGGTCTGGGTATACCCTTCCTGCATATCGCGTTCGAAGACCATTTTGCCGTCGATTTTGAATTGCGGCATCACGCGGTTAACCGAATCTTTGTAATCGGTACCGTTAGCGGTGTTGTACTGATCGAGATTACTCTGCTGATAGTGGGTCGCCAGCAGCTTCGCCTCGGTATTGATGCTTCCCCAGCCGTTAGACAGCGGCAGGTTGATCGTCGGCTCCATGTGCAGGCGCGTTGCTTCCGGCATATCGCCGTTGGTGTTGACGAAGTGCACCGCCTGCGCATACAGATGAGTATCGAACGGACCGACGTCATTCTGGTAGGCGTTAATATCGAGCTGAGGCTCAGCAGCGTAGGAGTTGCTTGAGCTACGGTCGAAGACCTGGAACTGCTTGGTCGACACGGTGGCGTCAAAGTTCTGGTTAACGTAACCGGCGCTGAATTTCTGCGTCGCGTAGCCGTCGGTACTGGAGCCGTACTTAGAGCTAAAGTCGTTAAAGTAATCCGGGTCGCTGACTTTGGTGTAGTCGGCGTTCAGACGCCACACCTGATCGATAACCGCGTTGTGGTTCCAGTAGAACATCCAGCGGCGGCTGTTGCTGTCGTTGGAATGATCGTCTTCGTACACTTTATCGGAAGGCAGGTAATCGAATTCGAATAAACCTGCGCCCGCCTGGGTCAGATAACGGAATTCGTTTTCCCACATTACGCCGCCGCGTTTATTCATATAGTGCGGCGTAATGGTGGCGTCGAAGTTCGGCGCGATATTCCAGTAATAGGGCAGCGAGAACTCAACGCCATTTTTAGTGCTGTATTTGGCGTTGGGGATCAGGAAGCCGGAGCGGCGCTTATCGCCGACCGGGAGCTGCAGATAAGGGCTATAAAAAATAGGGACGGAGCCAAGCTTGAAGCGCGCGTTCCAGATTTCGGCAACCTGCTCTTCGCGGTCATGGATAACCTCGCTGCCGACGACGCTCCAGGTATCAGAACCCGGCAGACAAGAGGTAAAGCTGCCGTTTTCCAGAATGGTATAGCGGTTTTCGCCGCGTTGTTTCATCAGGTCGGCGGTACCGCGCCCCTGACGGCCAACCATCTGATAGTCGCCTTTCCAGACGTTGGTATCCTTGGTATTCAGGTTCGACCACGCCTTTGGTCCCTTCAGAATGACCTGGTTGTCGTCGTAATGAACGTTGCCAAGCGCATCAACGGTACGCACCGGCTGCGGTTGTCCCGCCGGCTGCTGCTGATGCAACTGTACCTCGTCGGCCTGCAGGCGACTATTCCCCTGATTAATATCAACGTTGCCGGTAAACACGGCATTATCGGGGTAGTTGCCTTTCGCATGATCGGCATCAATCGTCACCGGTTGATCGTTAGGCTTCCCTTCAACGAGAGGACGATTATAGCTTGGCACGCCAAGCATACATTGCGTGGCGAGATCGGCGGCCATGCCCTGTTGACTATACAAGGCGCTGGCGATCATGGTGGCCAGGAGGCTGGGGATACGTTTTTTCATACGTTTTATTTGTTGTTCCGTCATCTTGTGGCAGCGGCTTGCAAACGGTCAGAGCCTAACGTACTCATCTTAATCGCGCTAGTCTTATCCGCTCGTTTCGTTTCTGAGCGTTAGGCACCGTGTAGAATGGCGAGTATGATAAAGCAAATTATAGGCGATGTCCCACATGACCGTGGCGTCAGCGCTTGGTAACGTGCGGTCATATATAGCTTAACGGGTAGCAGAAAGATTGGGGAGTCTATGCAGTATTTGGGTAAAGTGATTGGTGTCGCGGTTGCATTATTGATGGGCGGCGGCTTCTGGGGCGTGGTGCTTGGCTTATTAGTGGGGCATATGTTTGACCGCGCTCGTAGCCGTCGTCTGAATTTATTTGCCAACCAGCAGGAGCGGCAGTCGCTGTTCTTTTCCACCACGTTTGAAGTGATGGGGCATCTGACTAAATCGAAAGGCCGCGTCACGGAAGCCGATATTCATGTGGCGAATGTGCTGATGGATCGAATGAACCTGCACGGCGAGTCGCGCACCGCGGCGCAGCAGGCTTTTCGCGCCGGTAAGGCCGATAATTATCCGCTGCGCGAGAAAATGCGTCAATTGCGCAGCGTCTGCTTTGGTCGCTTCGATTTAATTAGGATGTTTCTGGAAATTCAGCTGCAGGCGGCCTTCGCCGACGGCGAATTACATCCCAATGAGCGCGAAGTATTGTTTGTTATCGCCGACGAGCTCGGTATCTCGCGCGCGCAGTTCGAGCAGTTCCTGCGTATGATGCAGGGCGGCGCGCAGTTCGGCGGCGGCTCGCAACAGCAATCCTATGGTCAGCGCGGCGGCAATGGCGGCTGGCAACAGGCGCAGCGCGGCCCGACCCTTGAAGACGCTTGTAACGTGCTCGGCGTGAAACCGACCGATGATGCCACAACCGTCAAGCGCGCCTATCGTAAATTAATGAGTGAGCATCATCCGGACAAGCTGGTGGCCAAAGGGCTGCCGCCGGAGATGATGGAAATGGCGAAGCAGAAAGCGCAGGAGATCCAGAAAGCCTGGGAGCTCATCAAAGAGCAGCGCGGCTTCTGAATCCTGTAAGGCTTCTCCTGCGGGGAGAGGCCTTAGTTCGCACCCTGCGCGCGGCGATACATCCGCCGCGGGTGGCCAATCTTACCGTACAGCATTTCCACTTCCAGAAAACTCACTTCTACGCAGTGCTCGAGATAACGACGGGCAGTGGTCTTGCTCAGTCCGGTTTCGTTGACCACTTCGTCCACTGAAAAGCAGTGCGTTTCGCGGCCATGAAATAAATTTTGCACCAGCGCCAGGGTCTTTTCCTCGATGCCCTTGCTGCCGTTATCGGCGCGAAAATTTTTGGCCTGCAGCTGATACAGGGAATCAACGTTTTGCTGATCGACGATTTTCCATTCCCGCTGCTGGTCATAAAACTGAATAAAGCGCTCCAGCGACTGGCTCAGCCGTTTCCATGAGACCGGCTTGAGAATGTAGTCGAAGGCGCCATTGCGTATCGCCTGGCTGCAGGTTTCCATATCGCTGGCGGCGGTGATGAAAATGACCGAACAATTGGCGTTGGCCAGAAGCGGGTCGGTCATCAGCGTAACGCCTTTGCCGTCCGGCAGATAATTATCCAGCAGGACCAGCTGCGGCGGCCTGGCGTTGAGCATCTGCCGCGCCTGGGAAAGCGAGGCGGCCGTTCCCGCCAGCCGCATGCGCGGGTGTTTCTGAATGAGCTCGGCGTGCAGGCGGGCCAGCTCGTTTTCATCTTCGATGATCAGCACATCGACCAGATCATGATGCATCGTTGGTCTCCGGTTGCGGATGGGCTGGCGGGTCGGCGGGAATAAACAGAGTAAATATCGTTCCGCGCGGCGCATTATCGGCGACTTCAATCGTGCCGCCAGCCTGAGTCACATAATGTTCAATAAGATACAGACCAATACCGTGATCGCCACGGGTTTTCGTCGTCACTCCACGTTCAAAAATACGCTCGCGGATATCCGGGCGGATACCGACACCGCGGTCGGCCACCTCAATCATCAGCTCGCGGGCATTGAGTTGAATCAGTACCTCGACCGGCTCGTGCGGTAGTTCGGCGCGTTGCGTGGCTTCAATGGCGTTATCCAGCAGATTGCCGATGATCGAAATAAGTTCCGACTCCATCAGCGACGACAGCGGGCGATCGATACGGCAGGCCGGATCAAAGCTCAGTTCAACGCCTTTTTCATAGGCGCGGGTGGCTTTACCCAGCAGTAGGCCGCATAGCGTCGGCGATCGGAAACGCGAGGAGATGAAGTCCAGTAGCTCCTGGGCATGCTCCGATTGCGCCTGTATATAGCGAATGGCTTCGTCGTAGTGGCCCATATGCAGCAGGCCGGAGAGCGTGGTCATGCGGTTGAGCTGTTCGTGGCGCATAATGCGCAGGTTATCGACATAGCGTTTCACCTGGCTTAGCTGAGCGGTGAGGGCGTTAATTTCATCGCGGTCGCGGAAGGTGATCACCCAACCCTGCAGCGAGTTTTCCAGCATGATGCGCACCCGGCTGGCGAGTACCGTCAACTGGTTAAAGCGACACAGTTCATCATGAGTATCATTCGCCAGCATTGCGCCGCTGGCGAAGAACGGCTGCGGGGCGATCACGCTATCAATCGATTTGCCGCGCAGCAGATGCGCGGGCTGCTTAAGCCCCAGCAGGCTGCGGGCGGCGTGGTTAATCACCTCAATCCGTCGCTGGCTGTCGATAACGATAACTCCTTCGAAAATCGATTCCATCATCGCTTTTTGCTGGCGTACCAGCAGGCCAATTTCGCGCGGCTCCAGCGAAAAAATCTGTTTTTTAATACTGCGGGTAAAATACCAGGAGAAGATAAACAGGGCGATCAGCAACAGAATGGCGGCGACAAAAATATTCACCACCTTTTGCACGGTAATGCTGTCGAGATAGCTGGTCAGATAGCCGACGGAGACAATGCCAATCACCCTCCCGTTATCATCGACAATGGGCGTTTTACTGCGTAGCGAGACGCCCAAACCGCCTTTACGGATGGTGGTGATAGTTTTGCCTTCCAGCACCGCCTGGTTATCGCCACCCACTAAGCGCGTGCCGACCCATTCCGGGTGGACGGAATGAAACAGGTGAACGCCTTTATCATCACCGATGACGATAAAGCTGGCGTCGCTGTGGACGGCGATTTGCTTCATGAAAGCGCCGATAGCCTGCGGGTCGTGCAGGCTAACCTGCTGGCGCAGATTGGGCATCAACGCAATCTCTTCGGCCTGAATTTTCGCCCTGGCGCTCATTTCCTGATACAGCTGGCGGCTGGCGTCGAGATAATAATAAACGCCAAGCAGAGCGAATAAGATGGAGAAAAAGGCCACCAGGGAGATGAACAGCTTAAATTGAAATGAAACTTTCATAGTTATGCGCACAGTATTTGAGATGCGGCAACGATATCGTCAGCGGCCAGAGGGACAATTTATCTACTGGCACCTATTTATAAAGGGTAATTATCCGGTTATTAAAAAAACCATAAAAACCACGCTAAGAAATTAGATATATATCACTAGAGTCAATAGAAACCATAAAAACCATAATGACCATTAAAACTTCTTTTTTAATCTGCCTTTTCTCACATTAACGCCGTGCTCCCCCCTCTACCCTGAACAGGAATAATAACTACAGGGCTGAATTTATGAGCACCACAGACAACGCATTCTCTGCAACCCTTGAACCTATTAACAAACCGAAGGCCTCGCTGAAGCAGCGCTGGTGGCACGTGATGGATAGCTGGAAAGTGGGGATTATCCCGCTGCCGCTATTTTTGTTGGCCGGCGGTCTTATCGCGCTGGACTGCCTTGGCGGCAAGCTGCCGAGCGATATCGTGGTGATGGTGGCGACGCTGGCCTTCTTCGGTTTTGCCTGCGGCGAGTTCGGCAAGCGCCTGCCGGTACTTGGTAAGCTTGGCGCGGCGGCGATTTGCGCCACCTTTATTCCTTCCGCGCTGGTCCATTACGGCCTGCTGCCGGATGTGGTGGTTGAATCCACCACCAAATTCTATAAATCGACCAATATTCTTTATCTCTACATCTGCTGCATTATCGTTGGCAGCATTATGAGCATGAACCGTACCACGTTGATTCAGGGGTTCCTGAAGATCTTCCTGCCGATGCTGTGCGGCGAAGTTGTCGGTATGTTGGTCGGCGTGGGAGTTGGCAGTCTGTTGGGGATGGATCCGTTCCAGGTCTTCTTCTTTATCGTGCTGCCGATTATGGCCGGCGGCGTGGGCGAGGGGGCGATCCCGCTGTCGATTGGCTATGCGGCGCTGATGCATATGGATCAGGGCGTTGCGCTGGGACGCGTGCTGCCGATGGTGATGCTGGGCAGCCTGACGGCGATTGTCATCGCCGGCTGTCTGAACCAGCTTGGTAAACGCTTCCCGCATCTGACCGGCGAAGGCCAGCTAATGCCGAACCGCAGTAATGAAACCCGCAGCCTGAGCGAAAGCGAAGGATTTGGCGGTAAAACGGATGTGGCGACGCTGGCCTCTGGCGCGCTGCTGGCGGTGCTGCTGTATATGATGGGCATGCTGGGGCACAAATTGATTGGCCTGCCGGCGCCGGTTGGCATGTTGTTCCTCGCGGTGCTGCTGAAGCTGGCGAATGTCGTTTCGCCGCGTCTGCAGGAGGGCTCGCAGGTGGTGTATAAATTCTTCCGTACCGCGGTGACTTACCCGATTCTGTTTGCCGTTGGCGTGGCGATTACCCCGTGGCAGGAGCTGGTAAACGCCTTCACGCTGACCAACCTGCTGGTCATTGTTTGCACCGTGTCGGCGCTGGTGGCCACCGGGTTCTTTGTCGGCAAAAAAATGGGGATGCATCCGGTCGACGTGGCGATTGTCTCCTGTTGCCAGAGCGGGCAGGGCGGCACCGGCGACGTCGCCATCCTGACTTCCGGCAACCGTATGAACCTGATGCCCTTCGCCCAGATAGCCACCCGTATCGGCGGTGCGATTAATGTGTCGTTAGGGCTGCTGTTCTTAAGTCATTTCTTATCGTGATTTAGTGCTGCGCTAATAGCAAAAACTGCCATTTCCCTCCGCAGGACGAAGAAAATTTCTTTGTCCTGCGCCCTAAATTCTGTGCAATTAGCGATACAATAGGCGGCGTTATCCGCGATAGCGACGGCAGCTCCGAGCTGCCTTTTTGATCATTAAAGGAGAGGAAAGAATGTCAGTGCATACTCCCGCCCGGGCGGGCGTCAGCATGGAAAATCTGCTGGCGGCGAAAGAGCAGCGCGCAGCCCGTCAACAAGACTGGCTCAACCATTATCAACAACCGGTCATTTCTCTCACCCTGGTAACGCCAGGGGCGGTAAAAGACAGTATTCGCTATCGCAATATGATGGGTGTTGCGCTGCAGGCCTGTGACCAACTTCTGTGGCAGCAGCGTTGGAAAACGATCGACCGCCAGGTGTTGTGGCTGCCTACCGGCCCGGAAGCGATGTGGTGCGTTGAGCACTCCGCGGCAGAGATCAAAGCGCTATGCAGCGAACTGGAACAGAATCATCCGCTGGGTCGCCTGTGGGATATCGATGTCATTTGTCCGCAAGCGGGGCTGATTAGCCGCCAGGCGCAGGGCGAAGCGATGCGCCGCTGCCTGCTGTGCGATGAACCGGCCCACGCCTGCGCGCGCAGCCGTCGTCACGACACCGGGCTGGTGGTCGCTCGCGTTGAACAGATGATTGATGCGTGGTTCGCCCGCGATTAATCGCGTTAGCGTTAGCGATTTCCCCGGCGGCGTAGCGCAACCGGGGGCGTCCGGATAATGACTTAAAAGTCGATCGGCGCGCGGAAGGTCATCGCGTTGCCGTAGGCTGGATGGGTGATGGTTAACGTTTCGGCGTGCAGTAGCAGGCGCGGGGCCATCGCCAGCGCCTCCGGCGTGGCGTAAAAGCGGTCGCCGAGGATCGGATGCCCTAACGCCAGCATATGCACGCGAAGCTGATGCGAGCGCCCGGTAATCGGCTTCAGGCGCACGCGGGCGGTGTTGTCCTCCGCGTACTCCAGCACTTCATATTCGGTTTGCGCCGCTTTGCCGGTTTCGTAACACACCTTCTGCTTTGGCCGGTTCGGCCAGTCGCAAATTAGCGGTAAATCCACCAGACCTTCCGCAGGCAGCGGATGACCCCAGACGCGGGCGACGTACTGCTTTTTCGGCTCGCGCTCGCGGAACTGACGCTTTAGTTCACGCTCGGCGGCCTTATTCAGCGCCACCACAATCACGCCGCTGGTAGCCATATCCAGGCGATGCACCGATTCGGCCTGCGGAAAATCGCGCTGGATACGCGTCATCACGCTATCCTTATGCTCCTCCAGCCTGCCGGGCACGGACAACAAGCCGCTCGGCTTGTTGACCACCATAATGTGCTCATCCTGATACAGAATCACCAGCCAGGGATCCTGCGGCGGATTGTAGTTTTCCATCGCCATTTTCGCGTTCCGTTACTGGTGAGTGACGACGATCAGACGCAGCGCGTCCAGACGCCACCCGGCCTGCGCCAGCGCATCCATCACCTGCTGGCGGTTGCTTTCAATCGCCGCCAGTTCGTCGTCACGGATGTTCGGGTTCACCGCTTTCAGCGCTTCGAGACGCGACAGTTCCGCCGTCAGTTTATCATCGGCTTCGTTACGCGCCGCGTCGATCAGCGCCTGCGCCGCTTTGGCTATCTGTGCTTCGCCCTGCTGCAGAATCGCGTGAACGTCCTGCTGCACCGCGTTGACCAGTTTGCTACCGGTATGGCGGTTGACCGCGCTCAGCTGGCGGTTGAAGCTTTCGAACTCCACCTGCGCGGCGAGGTTGTTGCCGTTTTTATCCAGCAGCATGCGAACCGGGGTCGCCGGCAGGAAGCGGTTAAGCTGTAATTGCTTCGGCGCCTGCGCTTCGACAACGTAGATTAGCTCCAGCAGCAGTGTGCCAACCGGCAGCGCCTTGTTCTTCAGCAGCGAAATGGTGCTGCTGCCGGTATCGCCGGAGAGGATCAGATCCAGACCGTTGCGAATCAGCGGGTGTTCCCAGGTGATGAACTGCGCGTCTTCACGCGACAGCGCCACGTCACGCTCGAAGGTAATGGTGCAGCCATCTTCCGGCAGGCCCGGGAAATCCGGCACCAGCATATGATCGGACGGGGTCAGGACGATCAGGTTTTCGCCGCGGTCATCCTGGTTGATGCCGACGATATCAAACAGGTTCATCGAGAAGGCGATCAGGCTGGTATCGTCATCCTGCTCTTCGATGCTCTCCGCCAGAGCCTGCGCTTTTTCACCGCCGTTGGAGTGGATCTCCAGCAGACGGTCGCGGCCCTGTTCCAGCTGCGCTTTCAGCGCTTCATGCTGCTGGCGGCAGGATTTGATCAGATCGTCGAAGCCATCGGTGGATTCTGGCGCGGCAAGGTAGTTTATCAGCTCATCATGGACGCTGTCGTAGACGGTACGGCCGGTCGGGCAGGTATGTTCGAAGGCGTCGAGCCCTTCGTGATACCAGCGCACCAGCACTGACTGCGCGGTTTTTTCCAGATACGGCACGTGGATCTGGATATCGTGCGCCTGGCCGATACGGTCGAGACGGCCAATACGCTGCTCCAGCAGATCCGGGTTAAACGGCAGGTCGAACATCACCAGGTTGCTGGCGAACTGGAAGTTACGCCCTTCGGAGCCGATTTCGGAACACAGCAGCACCTGCGCGCCGGTGTCTTCTTCGGCAAACCACGCCGCGGCGCGGTCGCGTTCGATAATCGACATGCCTTCATGGAATACCGCGGCGCGGATACCTTCACGCTCGCGCAGTACCTGCTCCAGCTGCAGCGCGGTAGCGGCCTTGGCGCAAATCACCAGCACTTTCTGCGAACGGTGGCTGGTCAGGTAACCCATCAGCCATTCGACGCGCGGATCGAAGTTCCACCAGGTGCCGGTATCGCCTTCAAACTCCTGATAGATCTGCTCCGGATAAAGCATATCGCGCGCGCGCTCTTCCGCGGTTTTGCGTGCGCCCATAATACCGGAGACCTTGATGGCCGTCTGGTATTGGGTAGGTAGCGGCAGGCGAATAGTGTGCAGCTCGCGTTTCGGGAAACCTTTCACGCCGTTACGGGTGTTACGGAACAGCACGCGGCTGGTGCCGTGGCGGTCCATCAGCATTGAAACCAGCTCCTGACGCGCGGCCTGAGCATCTTCACGATCGCTGTTGGCAGCCTGCAGCAGCGGCTCGATGTCCTGCTCGCCGATCAGATCGCCAAGGGTATTGAGTTCATTATCGTTCAGCTTGTTGCCCGCCAGCAGCAGGGCGACGGCGTCGGCGACCGGGCGATAGTTTTGTTGTTCTTCAACAAACTGTTCAAAATCGTGGAAGCGGTTTGGATCCAGCAGACGCAGGCGCGCAAAGTGGCTCTCCATGCCCAGCTGTTCCGGCGTCGCGGTCAACAACAGGATGCCCGGCACGCGTTCGGCCAGCTGTTCAATGGCCTGATATTCACGGCTCGGCGCCTCTTCGCTCCACACCAGGTGGTGCGCTTCATCGACCACCATCAGGTCCCACTCGGCGTCGCACAGGTGCTCCAGGCGCTGCTTGCTGCGGCGTACGAAGTCTAAGGAGCAGATCACCAGCTGTTCGGTTTCGAACGGGTTGTAGGCGTCGTGCTGCGCTTCGGCATAGCGTTCGTCGTCGAACAGCGAGAAGCGCAGGTTGAAGCGGCGCAGCATTTCCACCAGCCATTGGTGCTGGAGGGTTTCCGGGACCACGATCAGCACGCGCTCGGCGGCGCCGGAGAGCAGCTGCTGGTGGAGGATCATCCCGGCTTCGATGGTTTTACCTAAGCCCACTTCATCGGCCAGCAGAACGCGCGGCGCGTGACGACGGCCTACGTCGTGGGCAATATTTAACTGGTGCGGGATCAGGCTGGTGCGCTGGCCGCGCAGGCCGCTCCACGGCATGCGGTACTGTTCGCTCTGGAACTTACGCGCGCGGTAGCGCAGGGCAAAGCGGTCCATCCGGTCGATTTGCCCGGCGAACAGGCGGTCCTGCGGCTTGCTGAAGGCGAGCTTACTGTCGAGCAGGACTTCGCGCAGGGTAACATGTTCTTCTTGCGTATCCAGGCGGGTGCCGGTGTAGGACAGCAGCCCATTTTCTTCATTTACTTCGTCAACGTGGAGCTGCCAGCCTTCGTGGCTGGTAATGGTATCACCCGGGTTAAACATCACGCGGGTAATCGGGGAATCGTTGCGAGAGTACAGACGGTTTTCGCCGATGGCGGGGAAAAGGAGAGTGACCATGCGCGCATCCAGCGCTACCACTGTCCCTAGTCCTAGTTCGCTCTCTGTATCGCTAATCCAGCGTTGACCAAGTGTAAAAGGCATATGTGTTCGGCTCTTTGTTCTTTAATTGCAGGCAATAGTGCATCCTCAGCATAGTTACGCTGAGGAATCAAAATTGGGTCCAGGAATGGAAAGGGCGCTATGGTACTGGATGCCGCGGTGTTAGTCACCTGTCAAAATAGCCCCAGTTGCCCTGTCACTATTGTAGCAAAGTCGTCGTTGACGAAGGGAAGGATTCCTTCCGCCACCGGCTGCAATTGCTTTGACAGATAGTGATCGTAATCGAGCGGCGACTGCTGGTAATCCACCGGCTCCGGGCCGCCGGTAGTCCAGACATATTTAATGGTGCCGCGCTGCTGATACTGCTGCGCCCGTCCAAGCTTCACGTTGTGTTCATCCGCCAGCCTCGCGGCGCGCACGTGCGGCGGCACGTTACGTTGATACTCTGCCAGCGGTCGGCGCAGGCGCTTGCGATAAACCAGTTGCTCATCGAGCTCGCCGTTCATCAGCCTGGCGATAGTCTCCCGCACATAATCCTGATACGGCTGATGGCGGAAGATGCGTAGATACAGCTCCTGTTGAAACTGCTGGGCCAGCGGCGTCCAGTCGGTGCGTACCGTCTCCAGCCCCTTGAACACCATGCGCTGGGCATCGCCTTCCTGAATCATCCCGGCATAACGTTTTTTACTGCCGGTATCGGCGCCGCGGATCGTCGGCATTAAAAAGCGGCAAAAGTGGGTTTCATACTCCAGCTCCAGCGCGCTGGTCAGTTGGCTTTTACCCAGTTCCTGCGCCCACCAGTCGTTGACATAGGCAACCAGCTTGCGGCCGATTTCCGCCGCCTGCGCTTCGCTATGCGGGCGCTTGAGCCAGACGAAGGTGGAGTCGGTATCGCCGTAGATAACGTCATAGCCCTGGGCTTCAATCAGCGCTTTGGTCTGGCGCATGATCGCGTGGCCGCGCATGGTGATCGACGACGCCAGCCGTGGATCGAAAAAGCGGCAGGCGCTGGTCCCCAGCACGCCGTAAAAGGCGTTCATGATGATCTTCAGCGCCTGCGACAGCGGCTTATTATGCTGACGCTTGGCTTCATCGCGGCCGTGCCAGATCTGCCCGACGATGCCTGGCAGGCAGTGCTTTTCGCGCGAGAAGCGGGCGCCGAGAAATCCTTCGGTGCTGTGGCGGTCATCGGGCTGCGCCAGCCCTTCAACCAGGCCGACCGGATCGATTAAAAAGGTGCGGATGATCGACGGATACAGGCTTTTGTAGTCCAGCACCAGTACCGAGTCATACAGGCCGGGGCGGGAGTCCATGACGTAGCCGCCGGGACTGGCCTGCGGGGGAACTTCGCCGAGATTCGGCGCCACGTAACCCAGGCGGTGCATGCGCGGGAAATAGAGATGGCTGAAGGCGGCGACCGATCCGCCGTGGCGATCGGCGGGCAGACCGTTGACCGTCGCCCGTTCGAGCAGAAACGGCATGATCTCCGTCTTGTGAAAGATCCGTGTCACCAGCTCGCAATCCTGTAGGTTATAGGTCGCCAGCGCCGGTTTATCTTCATGAAAGCGGCGATCGATTTCGTCCATCCGATCCCACGGGTTGTCGATAGCTTTACCTTCGCCCAGCAGCTCGCGGGCGACGGCCTCGAG
The DNA here is from genome assembly GCF_040064335.1 of Klebsiella sp. CN_Kp088. Lineage (NCBI taxonomy): Bacteria > Pseudomonadati > Pseudomonadota > Gammaproteobacteria > Enterobacterales > Enterobacteriaceae > Klebsiella > Klebsiella sp. CN_Kp088. Next base: position 40,962 of record NZ_JBEAIQ010000018.1, read on the forward strand.
TGAAAATGAGGAGAAGTTCCAGAACGCCGATTTTAGCGCTTCGATGCCATCGATAATCAGCCGGCCGTTGGCCTGGGCGAAAAAGACGCCGTTCTTAAAACCGTGCTCGCGCCACTCCAGCTCGCTATTGCCGCGGCCGAGCAGCAGCGGGATGCGGTAGCGCTCGGCGTGTTTTTGCAGGACCCGCAGATCGAACTGCACCACGTTCCAGCCGATCAGCACGTCGGGATCGTGTTCGGCAAACCAGGCGTTGAGCTTTTCCAGCAGCAGCGGACGGCTGGCAACGTAGACCAGGCTGAAGCCCACATCCGGCGGCGTAGCGGGCTCGGGGCCCAGCATGTAGACCACCCGCTGGCCGCAGCCTTCCAGGCCGATGCAGTAGAGCTCGCCGTGGCGGCTGGTTTCGATATCCAGCGAGACCCATTTCAGCGGCGGGCGATAGTCCGGATGCGGTTTCATGCGCGCGTTAACCAGCTGCGAACCGCGCGTTTCGCCTTCTACCCAAACCGGGGCGGTGATAAAGCGCTCCATCAGGTAACGCTCCGGCGGGCGGATATCGCCTTCGTAAACGGTGACGCCGTTTTCACGTAGCTTTTTTTCCAGCCGCATCAGCTGGCGATGGCCGCGGCAGTACAGGCCGAAAACCGGCTGGCGATGGAAATCTATTAGCGCGAGCTGGGCCAGACGATAGCCGTTTTCACCCTGCAGCAGACGTTCAGCCTGCGAGCGCTGCGCTTCAGGAATAAACGCGACGGATTCCTGCGGCGGCAGCGTGACCTGCAGCGGGCCGTTATCGGTCGCCAGCCAGAAGGCCAGTTCCGTTCCCTGCGGGGTATCCCGCCAGTGACGGGTGAGTAAAAATCCTGCTTGCGGCTGCGTCACGCGTGCTCTCAACGATAAAAAACCAGGCCTGATTATAGCCTGGTTTCACGATGGGTGCTGGGGTTTTATACAGGTATTCAGCGCCGCGGTTGCCCCGGATTTCTGCTTGCGCCTCATCCGGGCTACGCCCGGCATGTGATCTGTAGGGCCGCGCAAGCGCAGCGCCGCCGGGCAATATCCGTGGATCAGGTGCCGCTTTGCGCCGGATGGCGGCTGCGCCTTATCCGGCCTACGGTTCTATTCACCATGCTGGCTGATACTGCCGGTGTTGGTGGCCTCAAAATCGCTGAGACGTTCCCGGAAGGCCGGGGCAGCCCGCATGGATGCGGGCTGAGGGCCGTGATTTGCAAGGACGCTGCCTCGGCCCGACCCGAAGCCTGCAGGGATAAGTCGAAGGCACCACGAAGTGGCGATTTTGGCGGCCAGAGCCTGGGAGTACAGAGGGCGGCGGCGACTGGCCGCCCTCTGTGCGCTCCCTGCGCCATGAGAGACATAACGCAGAAAAATTAACCGGGAGCGCAATGTGCTCTGAATTAACACAAAACACACGTTTTTCCCGGACCAAAACAGTTGTAAACCGACAACAGTTTCTACAACATGGCCCAACCAGCGGCCGTTATTGGCCGTAGTAGGCTTTGGCCCCGTGCTTACGCAGATAGTGCTTATCGAGCAGCGTCTGCTGCATATCCGGCAACTGCGGCGCCAGCTGGCGGCAGAAGATCCCCATATAGGCGATCTCCTCCAGCACGATGGCATTGTGTACCGCGTCTTCGGCGTTTTTACCCCAGGCAAATGGGCCGTGGGAATGCACCAGCACGCCGGGCATTTGCGCCGGATCGATTCCCTGCTGACGGAAGGTTTCGACAATCACATTGCCGGTTTCCCACTCATATTCGCCGTTGATCTCCGCATCGGTCATCAACCGGGTGCAGGGGACCGGGCCATAAAAATAGTCTGCGTGGGTGGTGCCGGTCGCCGGAATAGATTGTCCGGCCTGCGCCCAGATGGTGGCGTGGCGCGAATGGGTATGCACAATCCCGCCAAGCGTCGGAAACGCCTGATACAGCAGGCGATGGGTCGGCGTATCGGAAGAGGGCTTTTTGTTGCCTTCCACCACTTCACCGGTTTCCAGGCTGACGACGACCATGTCGTCAGCGGTCATCAGGCCGTAATCCACGCCGGAGGGTTTAATAACCAATACCCCTTTGTCACGATCGACGGCGCTGACGTTACCCCAGGTTAAGGTCACCAGATTATGCTGCGGTAGCGCTAAGTTGGCCTCCAGCACCTGGCGTTTGAGATCTTCTAACATCTTGTTCTCCCTGCCCGATGAGCGGATTGTCATCGGGCATTATGCTTGTGCGCTTAGCGTTTGCTACCGTAATAGACTTCATTCCAGCGCAGCGCGTCTTTGAACGACGGCAGGCGGGTGTCGTTGTCGATGACGGTCAGTTCAATATCCTGCAGCTCGGCAAACTGGCGCATATCGTCGAGGGTTAGCGCATGGCTGAAGACGGTATGGTGCGCGCCGCCGGCGATGATCCAGGCTTCCGAGGCGGTACGCAGATCCGGTTGCGCCTGCCACAGCGCGTTGGCCACCGGCAGCTTCGGCAGATCGTGCGGCGTCGCGACGGTTTCGATGGTGTTGACCAGCAGGCGGAAACGATCGCCTAAATCAATCAGGCTGGCGACGATCGCCGGGCCGGTTTGGGTGTTGAAGATCAGACGGGCCGGATCGGCCTTACCGCCAATGCCCAGCGGCTGGACGTCGAGGATCGGCTTCTCGGCGGTAGCGATAGTCGGGCACACTTCCAGCATGTGCGAGCCCAGCACCAGATCGTTGCCGTTGTCGAAGTGATAGGTGTAATCCTCCATAAAGGAGGTGCCGCCCTGCAGACCGGTCGACATCACTTTCATGATGCGTAGCAGAGCGGCGGTTTTCCAGTCGCCTTCGCCGGCAAAGCCGTAGCCCTGCTGCATCAGGCGCTGTACGGCGAGACCCGGCAGCTGTTTCAGGCCGTGAAGGTCTTCAAAGGTGGTGGTAAAGGCGTGGAAACCGCCTTGCTCAAGGAAGCGTTTCATCCCCAGTTCGATGCGCGCGGCGTCCAGCACGTTCTGGCGTTTATCGCCGTGCACCTGCGCCGCTGGCGTCAGGCGGTAGCTGCTTTCGTACTCATCGACCAGCGCGTTGATATCGCCGTCGCTGATGCTATTCACCACCTGCACCAGATCGCCGACCGCCCAGGTGTTGACCGAGAAGCCGAACTTAATCTGCGCCGCCACTTTATCACCGTCGGTTACCGCCACTTCGCGCATGTTATCGCCAAAGCGGCACACTTTCAGATGACGGGTATCCTGCTTAGAAACCGCCTGGCGCATCCACGCGCCGATTCGCTGGTGCGCTTCTTTATCCTGCCAGTGGCCGGTGACGACGCTGTGCTGCTGACGCATGCGCGCGCCGATAAAGCCGAATTCGCGGCCGCCGTGCGCGGTCTGGTTGAGGTTCATAAAGTCCATATCAATGCTGTCCCATGGCAGGGAGGCGTTGAATTGGGTATGGAATTGCAGCAGCGGCTTGTTGAGGAGCGTCAGGCCGTTAATCCACATTTTCGCCGGCGAGAAGGTGTGCAGCCAGACCACTAATCCGGCGCATTTATCATCGTAGTTGGCGTCGCGGCAAATATGCGTGATTTCATCCGGCGTGGTGCCGAGTGGTTTCAGCACCAGCTTGCACGGCAGTTTTGCTTCCGCATTAAGGCTATTCACCACATGTTCGGCATGTTTCGTCACCTGGCGTAGGGTCTCCTGGCCATACAGGTGCTGGCTACCAATTACGAACCATACTTCATAGTTATCAAAAATCGTCATTTTCGTATCCTTAATGGGTGAGCGCTGCCGGAGATTGCGGGGCGTTTTCCGCCTTTGCAGCCGAAGGGAGATAGTGTTGTTCCGCGCTAGCCGACCACTGCTGGTAGCGCTGATACAGTTGTTCGAAACGTTGCGCCTGTTGCGCGCGCGGCTGCAGGGTGTTTTCCACCTCGCTTGCCATGTTGCGCTGCGCGGCAGGGATATCCGGATAGACGCCCGCGGCGACGGCGGCGAAGATGGCGGCGCCCAACGCGCAGCATTGATCGGAGGCGACAATCTGCAGCGGGCGGTTCAGGACGTCGCAGCAGGCCTGCATGATGACCTGGTTCTTGCGCGCGATGCCGCCGAGCGCCATCACGTTATTCACCGGAATGCCCTGCCCGGTGAAGCACTCCATAATGGCGCGAGCGCCGAAGGCGGTGGCGGCAATCAAACCGCCGAACAATGCCGGGGCGTCGGTGGCCAGATTTAAATCGGTAATAACGCCTTTCAGCCGCTGGTTGGCGTTTGGCGTGCGGCGGCCGTTGAACCAGTCCAGCACCACCGGCAGGTGATCGAGGGAGGGATTATTGGCCCAGGCTTCGGTGAGCGCAGGCAGCAGCTGTTTTTGACTGGCTTTGATTGGCTCGCGCAATTCAGGGTGCTGTTGGGCCAGCTGTTCCAGTGGCCAGCCGAGAATGCGGCCAAACCAGGCATAGATATCGCCGAATGCCGACTGACCGGCCTCCATACCGATGAAATCCGGCACCACGCTGCCGTCCACCTGGCCGCAGATACCTTTCACCGTGCGGTTGCCCACGCTCTGTTTATCGGCGATCAGAATGTCGCAGGTGGAGGTGCCGATCACTTTAACCAACGCGTTAGGCTGCGCGCCGGCGCCGACCGCGCCCATATGGCAATCGAAGGCGCCGCCGGAAATGACCACCGTTTCCGGCAGACCGAGGCGCTGCGCCCATTCGGCGGTCAGGTTGCCGACGGGGAGATCCGCGGTCCAGGTGTCGCGGAATAGTGGCCAGGTAAGGTGGCGGTTAATAATCGGGTCGAGTTCGTCGAAGAAACTGGCGGGCGGCAGTCCACCCCAGCTTTCGTGCCACAACGATTTGTGCCCGGCGCTACAGCGACCGCGACGGATATCCTGCGGACGGGTGGTGCCGGAAAGCAGGGCGGGTACCCAGTCACAAAGCTCAATCCACGACGCCGCGGCCTGCGCGACGGCGCTATCTTCGCGAGTGACGTGAAGGATCTTGGCCCAGAACCATTCGCTGGAGTAGATGCCGCCGATATAGCGCGAGTAGTCTTCTTTACCCGGCGCGTGGCACAGGCGGGTGATGGCCTCCGCCTCTTCCACCGCGGTGTGATCTTTCCACAGCACGAACATGGCGTTCGGGTTGTCAGCGAATTCTTCGCGCAGCGCCAGCACGTTTCCGTCTGCATCAATCGGCGCCGGGGTTGAGCCGGTGCTGTCGACGCCGATACCGACCACCGTCGCCCGTTGTTCAGCGCTTAATGCCGCCAGTACGCTTTTCAGCGCTGATTCCATGGATTCAATGTAATCACGCGGGTGATGGCGGAAGCGGTTATTCGGCCCATCGCAGAACAGCCCTTCCTGCCAGCGTGGATACCACTCTACGCTCGCGGCCAGTTCCGCGCCGGTAGCGCATTCCACCGCCAGCGCGCGTACTGAGTCACTACCAAAATCGAGGCCAATCGCAATTGCCATCTTGTTACTCCATGCTGAAATCATTCATGCAGCAACAGTAGATATCCCCGGCCAAATCCGTCAGGCCGTATTCGCTAATCTTATGGATTATATTGCTGTCACCTTGCAAAGTGTGACGCCGTGCAAATATTCGATGTGGACTTTCCTGCCGTATTTATAGACACTTTTGTTATGCGCTGGATCAACGCGGAATGCGTGCTGGTAGCGCTTTTTTCGCTAGCCGTGCGGGTTTTTGTCTAAATTCCCACCGGTATCGCAGTCGAAACAGCGTGGATGGCGATAAAATGATGAATATGGACAATTGGTGTCAAAAAACTCGTGGAGAACGACGCTTATGGCCGAAACGCAAAACGATCCGCTGCTGCCGGGCTACTCCTTTAACGCCCATCTGGTCACCGGCCTGACGCCGATTGAGGCGCAGGGATATCTCGATTTCTTTATCGACCGCCCGCTGGGCATGAAAGGCTATATTCTCAACCTGACGATCCGCGGCGAGGGGGTGATCAACAACCACGGCGAGCAGTTCGTCTGTCGTCCCGGCGATATGCTGCTGTTTCCGCCGGGGGAGATTCACCACTATGGTCGCCATCCCGACGCCAGCGAGTGGTATCACCAGTGGGTCTATTTCCGCCCACGCGCCTACTGGCATGAATGGCTCAACTGGCCGACGATCTTCGCCCATACCGGTTTTTTCCGCCCGGATGAGCAATGGCAGGCGCGGTTTGGCGAACTGTTCGGGCAGATCGTTGACGCCGGGCAGGGGGCGGGGCGCTATTCCGAACTGCTGGCGATTAACCTGCTGGAACAGTTGCTACTGCGGCGCATGGAGGCGATTAACGAATCGCTGCATCCGCCGCTGGATAACCGGGTGCGCGACGCCTGTCAGTACATCAGCGACCATCTGGCGGACAGCCATTTCGATATCGCCAGCGTCGCCCAGCACGTCTGTTTGTCGCCTTCTCGTTTGTCGCATCTGTTTCGCCAGCAGTTGGGGATAAGCGTACTTGGCTGGCGGGAAGATCAGCGAATTAGCCAGGCCAAACTGCTGTTGAGTACCACCCGGATGCCGATTGCCAGCGTCGGCCGCAACGTTGGCTTCGAAGATCAGCTCTATTTTTCGCGAGTCTTTAAAAAATGCACCGGCGCCAGTCCCAGTGAATTCCGCGCAGGATGTGAATAAAAAGTAAAGAAAGTGAAATGATGACCCGCTTAAATGTCACAGCCAGTAAACTATTAAGACAATTGGTGGCTTGACGACGACGTGACGGCTCCGGAGAATCCGGGCTTCGTTTTTTAACCGGGTACATTATGCAGGCATTGCTGGAACACTTTATCACCCAATCCACGGTCTACTCGTTGATAGCCGTGATGCTGGTGGCATTTCTTGAGTCGCTGGCGCTGGTGGGGCTTATCTTACCCGGCACGGTCATGATGGCTGGTCTGGGGGCGCTTATCGGCAGCGGCGAAGTTAACTTCTGGCAGGCGTGGCTGGCGGGGATTGTCGGCTGCCTGTTGGGAGACTGGATCTCATTCTGGCTCGGCTGGCGCTTTAAAAAGCCGTTACACCGCTGGTCGTTTATGAAAAAAAATCGCGCGCTGCTGGAGAAAACCGAACACGCGCTGCACCAGCACAGCATGGTGACGATTCTGATTGGCCGCTTTGTCGGGCCGACGCGGCCATTGGTGCCGATGGTCGCCGGGATGCTCGACCTGCCGGTAGCGAAGTTCGTGCTGCCGAATATTATTGGCTGCCTGCTCTGGCCGCCGCTCTATTTCCTCCCCGGCATTCTGGCGGGGGCGGCGATAGATATTCCTGCCGATGAAAACAGCGCCAGCTTCAAGTGGCTGCTGCTGGGCGCGGCGCTGCTGGCGTGGCTGGCGGGCTGGCTGTGCTGGCGGCTGTGGCGGAGCGCGAAAACTTCCGGCGATCGTCTGACCCGTTGGTTACCGCGTGGACGCCTGCTGTGGCTGACGCCGTTGATGGTGACGCTGGCGGTAGCGGCGCTAACGTTTGTCTTCCGCCACCCCCTGATGCCGGTCTACCTTGAGATACTGCATAAGGTCATTTCGCGCTAATTCCCAACAGCGCCGAGGCGCTGCTGTTGCCGCTTAACAGGTCGTCAGTGGCGCCGTCCCAGGCAATGCGCCCTTCGGCGACCACGATGGAGCGAGGCGCAATGCGCGCCGCATCCTCCACGCTGTGCGATACCATCAACAGCGTCAACTGCTGCCGCTGACAGACATCGGCGACCAGCGTTAGCATCTCCTGGCGCAGTGCCGGATCAAGCGCCGAGAAGGGTTCATCAAGCAGCAGCACCGGCTGTTGGCGCACCAGACAGCGGGCCAGCGCCGCCCGCTGCCGCTGGCCGCCGGATAGCTCGCCAGGCAGGCGATCCAGCAGCGTATCCATTCCCATCTGTCCGGCTATCGCCGTGACCTGCGCGCGCTGCTCGCGGTTCAGCTTCAGGCCGGGGTGAATGCCGAGGCCAATATTCTGCCGGACGGTGAGATGGTTAAACAGGTTGTTCTCCTGAAACAGCATAGAAACCGGACGCTGTGCCGGCGGCGTGGCGTTATGCTTCTCGCCGTCGATCAGTAGGCTACCGCTGGCGGGGGGCAGAAACCCGGCAATCAGATTCAGCAGCGTGCTCTTTCCGGCGCCGCTGGGACCGAGCACGGCGATGCGCTCTCCGCGCTCGACGCTGAGCGTAAAGCGCATCGGCAAGTGCTGATACAGCCAGGTGACATCATTGAGTTTTAGCATCGCGTCCCGGTAGTTTCTCGATCAAAGTAAAAAGGATAAAGCACAGCAACAGGAGCAGGAGGGCGGTGACCGCGCCGTCCTGGCTGCGGTAGGAGCCGATCTGCTGATACAGATAGAACGGCAGCGTGCGGAAAGATTCATTGCCGAATAGCGCCACCACCCCGAAGTCGCCGATTGACAGTACGCAGGCGAAAGCCAGGGCCTGCGCCAGCGGCCGTTTCAGCGCCCGCAGCTCCACCACCCGCAGCCGGTTAAAACCTTGTAGCCCCAACGACTGACACAAAGCGCCATAGCGGGCGGCAATATCGCGCATTGGATTTTCCAGCACTTTTAGGGCATAGGGGATAGCCATCAGCGCGTTGGTAAAGATGACAATCCCGTCGGCGGATTCCGGCAGGCCGACGCTGTTATTGAGCAGCAGGAAGAAACCGGTCGCCAGCACAATTCCCGGCATGGCGAGGATGAGCATACCGCTGAGCTCCAGCGTCTGCCCGGCCAGCGGCAGGTTGCGGGCGCGCAGTTCACGGCTGCTCCACAGCAGCATCATGGTCAGAATGACGCTGAGCACACCGGCGGCGAGGGCGATACGCAGCGAGGTCCACAGCGCCTGCCATAGCGCGGCTTGGCCCAGCACCTTCGGCAGATTGACGTTGAGACCATCGACGATCACCGCCAGTAGCGGCGGAAGCAGCAACAGCAGAGCGAGCGCGATTAGCGCGTAATCACACAGGCGACTATGCAGACGGTCGTCGGGGTCGCGCCAGCCTTGTACCTGACTGGCGCCGATCGCCACGGCTTTGCTCAGGCGCTGGCTCAGCAGCACCAGCCCAAGGCAGCAGATCATTTGAATAATCGCTAACAGCGCCGCCCGCGCCGGGTCGTAATCAAAGCTTAGCGCCTGATAGATAGCCAGCTCAATGGTGGTGGCCCGTGGCCCGCCGCCTAGTGACAGCACGGTGGCGAAACTTGCGAAGCACAGCATAAAGATCAGCGCGGCCACCGGTGGGATCTGTCGACGCAGCCACGGCCATTCCACAAGACGGAAGAAGACGAAACCGCGCATGCCGAGCTGAGCGGCGATTTGCCGCTGTTCGCCGGGGATGTTTTCCAGCGCCTGCAGCAGCAGGCGGGTCGCCATTGGCATATTAAAGAACACATGGGCCAACAGGATGCCCTGTAAGCCATATGGCGAGAAATCCCACTGCCAGCCGAGCGCGTGGAACAGCGCGGCGAGCCAACCCTGGCGGCCATAGACGCTGAGGATGCCGAACACCGCCACCAGAACCGGCAGGATCAACGTCATCGCGCACAGGCGCAGCAGCAGCATGCGCCCCGGAAAGCGGCGGCGATACAGGGCGCGGGCAAGGAATATCGCCGGCACTACCGAAAACAGCGCCGACAAAAACGCCTGCCAGAAAGAAAAGCGTACGACGTGCCAGAGATAGCTATCGCTGAGGATCGTCTGCCAGGGCGCCTGCGGCGCCTCCAGCCACAGCGCCAGAAACGCCGCCAGCGCTACGATGACCAGTAAGCAGGCCGCCGCGGCGCCGGGGATCAACCAGCCGAAACTTAGCGGCTGACGGCGCGTTGCCATGAACCGATCCAGTTTTGACGTTCAGCGGCGACCTGCTGCGGGGTGAACTGCAGCGTGGTTTGCGGTTTGGTCAGCGTGTTGAAGCCAGCCGGCAGCGCCACCTGGGTCACCGGGTACATCCAGTTGCCGGTGGGGATGGCGTTCTGGAAGCCTGGCGAGACCATAAATTTCAGGAACTTCTCCGCCAGTTCCGGCTGCTTGCTGGCGGCGGTACGCGCGGCGACTTCAACCTGCAGATAGTGGCCTTCGGTAAAGTCCGCCGCGGCATAATTATCTTTTTTCTCTTCGATGAGGTGATAAGCCGGCGAGGTGGTGTAGCTCAACACCAGGTCGCTTTCGCCTTTCAGGAACAGGCCGTAAGCTTCGCTCCAGCCCTTGGTGACGGTGACGGTTTTGGCCGCCAGCTTCTGCCAGGCTTCCGGCGCCTTATCGCCATACACCTTTTGCATCCACAGCAACAGGCCGAGCCCCGGCGTACTGGTGCGCGGGTCTTCGTAAATCACGCGCCATTTCTGCGGGCTCTCGACCAGCTCTTTCAGGCTTTTCGGCGGGTTTTTCAGCTTGTTTTTGTCATACACGAAGGCGAAGTAGCCGTAGTCGTAAGGCACGAAAGTATCGTTATCCCAGCCGCCGGGTACGGTGACTGCGCTGGCCGGCACGCCGCTTTTGGCAAACAGTTTGCTCTGCGCCGCCGCTGCCAGCAGATTGTTATCAAGGCCGAGCACGACATCGGCTTTGCTGTTTTTGCCTTCCATTCGCAGCCGGTTAAGCAGCGAGACGCCATCTTCGAGGGCGACATATTTCAGTTCGCAGCCGCAATCGGCCTCAAATGCCTTTTTCACCGCCGGGCCAGGACCCCAGTCGGCAGAGAATGAATCGTAGGTGTATACGGTCAGGACCGGTTTAGCAAAGACCGGGGCGGCGACCAGCGCCAGCAGGGGAAGCAGTTTTTTCAACACTTTGCACCTCAGTATATGGGGAGGCAAAGGATTTTGAGTAGGCCTCAAATCCCTTCGCCGGCGTTATCCGGATCAGGTTCGACGGGTATTTTCTCAGCCCATACGCTTCATCCTTCAAGCCGCATCTGCGTTAGCTTCGCGCGTTCACCCCAGTCACATAGTTATCTATGCTCCAGGGGACTCACCCGCTTGCTGCCTTGATGCAACTTGAATGATATTGCGTATGTTTATTAGCACCCCGTTGAGAACGGCGATAGTGTAATGATTTTGTTAGATGACGCAAAGCATTCAGGGCTCCGGCGGGGCGAACCACGCCGATTTAAAGTCGAACCAGCCGAGGGTGTTCATGCGCACGCCGCGCATGCTGCGCTGGCCCTGAATCATTAGCCAGTGGTGGATCAGCGGAACAATATGCTGTTTCTCCAGCAGTTGCTGGCTCCAGGTTGCCGGGTTGAACTCGCCCGCGCGCCAGCGGTTGGCGTCTGCCTCCCAGTCGATGGGAATGCAGTGATGCATGAGCGGCACTTCATATAAATAAGCGAACAGGGAAAAATCGATTGGCAGCGTGAAGTTGACGCTGTTGAGCCAGATATCGCTCACCGTTTCGCCGCGATGCCAGTCGTCGTACTCCAGCTCCTGAATGTTCAGCCTCACCTGATGTTCCGCCAGCAGCGCCCGCATGATCCCGCCAATGACCCGATGTTCCACATGATCGCGATAGTAGGTGAGGGTAACTGACTCCAGGCCGGCCGGTTTTTCGCAGGCGTGACTGCGGGCGTGGTGCCAGCGCGGCAGCAAGCCGTAGGCCGGGAACCAGTTGCCTTGATAGTGCTCGCCGGCGTGATATAGCAGGTTGGCGGGCTGGAACAGATAACTTAACCAGCGGCGCACGTCATCATTGCCGCCCAGCGGACTGCGACTATCAAAGAGCAGGTAATAGCACCCTTCTTCCAGGCGGCTCTCTACGGCTTTTTCGCTCTCGGTATTGCCCTGCAGGGTTAAGCCGCCGTTGGGTTCTTCGCTAATTTCCGGCAGCACCCAGACGTTAACCTCATCGATCAGCGCCCGATAGCCGAAGTACTCTTCGAAGGCATGGATTTTTAACTGGTTTTGATTATTGCGCGCGACCGCGTAAGGGCCGGTACCGATAGGCATACTGGAAAAGTTCTCCATCGTCCGCCATTCCTGCGGCAGCGCCATCGCCGGGACCTGGCCTAACAGCCAGGGCAGCCAACGATCCGGTTGGCTGAGATGAATATCCAGCGTCCAGGCGGTCGGCGAGACGATGCGCTCGATATGGGAAAATAGCGGCAGTTCGCTGCTGCGCTGTAGCGAGGAGATAACGTCGGCCATCTCCAGCTCCCGGCCATGATGGAAATGAATGCCGGGACGCAGAAAAAAACGCCAGTGGTTAGGCGAAATTTGCTGCCAGTGGTGGGCGATATCGGCCTCCAGTTCCCCATTTTCCTCATTTACCCGCGTCAGCGCGCTAAAAATTTGCCGCGCGATGTGGGTCTCCGAACGGCGCAACGCACTGCCGGGCAGCAGATTCTTCATCGGCCGATAGTAGAGCACGCGCAGGATGTGGCGCCCCTGGCGGAAGCTGCGGCCAAGATGGGAGATCAACATCTGTCTGACCGCGGTTTTATCGCCAACCAGTTGCACCAGCTGATCGATGCGATCCTGCTCCAGTAGATCCTCGGCGCGCTGCTGCTGTAGCGCCAGACCGGTATAAAGGAAGGTCAGTCGGGAACGCTTGCCGCGCCCGGCTTCGGATTCCCAGGCAAGCCAGCCGCGCGCTTCCATCAGATTAAGTAAGGTGCGCATATGGCGGCGCGAACAACTGAGCATTTCCGCCAGTTCGTTGAGGGTGGTCTGCTGCGACCTACCGTCGCAGCATTGCCACAGGCGGATGAACTGTTGTTGCAGACGACTGGAAGGCATAAAAGGGGAACTCCTGACGAAAACTCAGCAATTTATCAGTTCCTATATTAAGCCAATAATGGACCTCGATGAAGTAAGGAGATGAATATGACGAGGTCAACCACTAAGCAGTTCTATCAACGGTACTTTTCTGCGACGCAGGGAGCGTCCTGGCTGGCCCGCCAGTTAGCAGGTAGGCAGCAGAAAATGCTGGAGGAATTGATGCAGTGGGGAGTTACGTCGCCGACCTCCGATCGTTGACTTGCCGACATCATGTGTGACTGAGTATTGGTGTTATACTCGCCATCTTCAGGCTGCAAGCGCATTGGCTGCAACTCGAAATCCAGAGTATTGAATCACCCGCCAGCAGATTGCTTCTGCTGGCTTTTTTCGTTTACTTCGCGTGTGTTAAGGATATTTCATGCTGTGGTTGATGACGATGGGGCGACGGCTAAACGGCGTCTACGCCGCCTTTATGCTGGTGGCTTTTATGATGGGGGTGGCCGGGGCGCTGCAGGCGCCGACGCTTAGCCTGTTTCTCAGCCGTGAAGTCGGCGCGCAGCCGTTCTGGGTTGGCCTGTTTTATACGGTGAATGCGATTGCCGGTATCCTGGTGAGCCTGGCGCTGGCCAAACGATCCGATAGCCGCGGCGATCGTCGGCGGTTAATTATGTTCTGCTGCCTGATGGCAGTGGGTAACGCGCTGCTGTTCGCTTTCAACCGCCATTATCTGACGCTTATTACCTGCGGCGTCATGCTGGCTTCGGTCGCTAATGCGGCAATGCCGCAGCTGTTTGCCCTCGCCCGCGAATACGCCGATAGCTCTGCCCGCGAAGTGGTGATGTTCAGCTCGGTGATGCGCGCCCAGCTGTCGCTGGCGTGGGTCATTGGTCCACCGCTGGCTTTTATGCTGGCGTTGAATTATGGCTTTACGACCATGTTCTCCATTGCCGCCGGGATTTTTGTCATCAGCCTGGCGCTGATTGCCTTTAAGCTGCCTTCGGTGGCGCGCGTGACGCAACTGCAGGAAGGCAGCAGCCTGCCGGAGCTGGAAGGCGGCTGGCGCGATAAAAACGTGCGCATGCTGTTTATCGCTTCTACGCTGATGTGGACCTGCAACACGATGTATATCATCGATATGCCGTTGTGGATCAGTAGCGATCTTGGCCTGCCGGATAGCCTGGCGGGGATACTGATGGGCACGGCTGCCGGTCTTGAAATTCCGGCGATGATCCTGGCTGGCTACTACGTTAAGCGTTGGGGTAAACGCAAAATGATGGTGGCGGCAGTCGCCGCCGGCGTGCTGTTCTATGTGGGGCTGATTATGTTCCATGGCCGCACGGCGCTGCTGGCGCTGCAGCTATTCAATGCTATTTTCATCGGTATTATCGCCGGGATCGGCATGTTGTGGTTCCAGGATCTGATGCCGGGGCGCGCCGGGGCGGCGACCACGCTGTTTACCAATAGTATCTCCACCGGGGTTATTCTGGCCGGAGTGATTCAGGGAGCGCTGTCGCAAAGCTATGGTCACGGTAGCGTGTACTGGACAATCGCGGCGATTTCTCTGCTGACGCTGTTTTTGACCAGCCGGGTTAAAGATATTTAAGTCAATCTCCCGCGCCGGCCATGCTGGCCCGGCGCGGGATAGCGTTACTTCAGTACGATTCGCTTGATGTCGCCGATAATAAAGATGTAGGCAATCACCCCGATCAGGGCGGTCACGCCAACGTAAATGAGGGCGTAAAAGAAGTTACCGGTGGCTGATATAATCACGCCAATGATGAGTGGCGCAATAATTGATGCCAGGTTGGCGCAGAAGTTAAATATACCGCCGGTCAATCCAGCCATATTATCCGGGGCAATATCAGATATTAACGTCCAGCCCAGACCGACCATTCCCTGACCAAAGAAAGCGATCGACATAATAATAATCACCGTCGAATTCGCGCTGACCCAATTGGCGGCGATAATGCAGCTGGAAAGGAGTAATCCGGAAATTATTGGAAGTTTTCGGCTTATATTTGCCGAGCCGGTACGCTTAAGTAGCCTGTCGGAAATCCAGCCGCCGAAGATGATGCCAACCGCGGCGGCCAGGAAGGGCCAGGTGGCGAAAAAACCTACATGAAGCCACGGTAGATGGCGTTCGTTGGCCAGATAGGTTGGAAACCAGGTGAGGAAAAAGACCAGCGTGGTGTTACCGGCAAACTGCCCCAGGCTGGCGCCGATAATTTGTCGGCAGCACAGTAGCCGCCTGGCATCACGCCAGTTAAATGGAATGTTTTCACTCTTATTGGAAATTTGGTTGGCGCCAATATAATCCAGTTCTGCTTTATTTGCTGTTTTCGATTCATGTGGCTCATGATAAAAACGCCACCATACGAAAGTGAATAAAATTCCCAGCCCGCCGGTCAGAAAAAATAAGGTGCGCCAGCCGTGGTGTTCGAGGATTAAAAATAACAATGGCGAGAAGGCGGCTAACCCAATGTATTCACCAACCGTATAAGTTGCGGTAGCCCTGGCCCGTTCATGCTGGGGAAACCATTTGCTGACAATGCGGCTATTGGCCGGAAAGCAGGGGGCTTCACTGACGCCCAGGCCCAGACGCAAAAGGAGCAAAGATTTCAGCCCCAGCGAGAAGCTTTGCAGCAGCGTAAACAGAGACCAAAAGAAGATGGAGAGGGCGTAGGTCAGTTTATTACCGAATCGGTCTAAAAACATGCCGCCAGGAATTTGCGCCAGCGCATAAGTCCAGGCAAAAGCGGAAAAAACAATGCCCATCATCGCCGGATCAATATGGATTTCAGTGGTTAATTTTGGAGCAACGATTCCAAGAATGGTACGATCGAGATAATTAATCATCGTACCCAGCGATAACAGCGATAAAATAAAAATACGCGTTCTGCTTCTTTTTAGCGTGCCGGGCGATGATGCCAGGCTCCCTTGAGCGTCAGGTATGCACATAAAGATTTCCTTTAAAGTTTAAAATATTTTTGCATGTATTTATGCATGCAGAAATACTCTAAGGATTCATAGACTGGGTCTATGAATGGCAACGCTTTGTTACGCACAAAAGGAAATATCAAATAATATTTGATGTGAATCTGATATTGACTCGTTGTAGCGTATTATCAACCTGCCGCATGGTATATTAAACGCAGTGGTCTTATTCTTATATTATACGGACAAAAATAATGAACCTGAAGCAACTTTATTATTTTAAGCGATTGAGCGAGACGGAGCATTACACCGAGGCAGCATCCAGTCTGTTCATTACTCAACCCTCGCTAAGCCACGCCATATCTGAGCTGGAGAAGGAACTTGGCGTGGCGCTGTTCGCCAGAAAAGGACGCAACGTCAAAATTACGCAAAACGGTAAACGTTTTTTGCCCTATGTGGAGGATGCGCTCACTTCTCTGGAGAACGGGCGTCTGACGCTGCAAAACAATGATAGTGAAAAGAAAGAGAATATTCGTATCGCCTTTATTTATACGATGGGTGAATCTGTTGTTCCTCAGTTAATTAATAAATACACTAATTCACCTTCCAGTCACAAGGTGACTTTTTCCTTTACGCAAGGCACTTCGCTTTCGTTATTACAGGCGTTAAAGGCAGGAAAAACCGATCTGGCGATTTGTTCATATATTGCCGATGAACCCGAAATCGACTTTATTCCTATTATTCAGCAGGAGTTGGTGGTGGTGACCGCGAAAGATCATCCGCTTGCCCGGCTGTATGATAATGAGGTCGATTTGGTTGAGACGATTCACTATCCCTATATCTATTTTTCAGAGAACAGCGGTCTGCGGCCATTTATTGATAATGTCTTTATGCAACAAAAACTGGTACCGGATATCGCCTGCTACGTCGATGAAGATACTGCGATGGCGGGGCTGGTTAGCATCGACTATGGCATTGCGATTATGCCGAGGATCTCCGCACTGGCAAATTATAACGTGCGCATTCTGAAGATTAAAAATGCGATCCCACCTCGTTATATTTACCTCGCAACAATGAAAGAAAGGGTACTTTCCTCAGCGATTCAATCGTTTAAAAACGTCATCATTAACGATAGCCAGAGAATCAACTGAGCAAGCGCCCGGAGACTGGCTCCGGGCAGCCTGTTTATCAGGACAAAATGTCCATCAGTTCGCGCAGCTTAGCTATGGCAATCTGGCCCGGGGCGGAGGCCTGGCCGACGGTGCCAAAGGTCATCGCTGAACCGAACAAGCGACCGGTTACCCGGCTAACGCCGCCGGATTTGCCCATCGACATGGTGATCAGCGGGCGCGTCGCATACTTCTCTTTCATGGTCAGCGTGGCGGAAAGCAGAGTGAGAACGTCCTGAGGCGTCTGCGGCATCACCGCGATCTTCGGCAGATCGGCACCCAGATCCTGCATTCGACGCAGTCGATAGATGATATCTTCCTGCGCCGGCGTTTTATGGAAATCATGATTGCTCATAATCACTTTTACGCCGGCCTGATGGGCGTCGTTCACCAGCGCGCGAATTTGCGCTTCATCGTTAAACAACTCGATGTCGATAACATCGACTAATCCGCTTAGCGCCGCCTGGCGGTTAAGTTCAAAATACGCTTCGTCGCTGATTTCCGTTTCGCCGCCTTCTTTCTTACTGCGGAAGGTGAACAGCAGCGGGAGTGCTTTCAGGGTATGACGGATTTCCGCCAGTGCGGCCAGCACCTGGGGGATTTCCCGGACGTGAGTAAAATGGTCAACGCGCCATTCGATAATATCAGCGCCCGCGTCAACCAGGCCTTGAGCATTAGTCAGCAGTTCATCCAGCGTTTTTCCGATCAGCGGTACGCAAATTAAGGTTTCGCCTTCCTTGAAGGTGATGTTCTTTACGGTTACTGCAGTTGTCATGTAGGTATCCATTATTGTTGTCGTTGAACCTCAGGCGGTGACGGTGGTGCGAGACACTCTTTGCGCCGCGCGAGCCTGAAGTTGACGATAGCCGATGTACAGGGCGATCACAAAGCCGATGACGGCGATCAGGAAATCAAACCACATAATGCTGGCAATGCTAATCTGTGAAAGCTTTGCGGTGATAAGCGGGATCGTGAAGCTCGCGATGCTGCCTGCGGTGTAGAAGATCCCCGTTGCCTTGCCTTTGCCGTTCGGAAAGCTCATTGCCATGATGGTCGCCCCCAGCTGCAGTACCCCGCCGGCGGCGGCAAAGCCGATGACGAAGGCAAAACCGGTAACCATCACCGGTGTCGGGAATAAGCACACTAACAGCAGTGAGACCATCGACAGACAGGTGTAGATG
Organism: Klebsiella sp. CN_Kp088; assembly: GCF_040064335.1. Lineage (NCBI taxonomy): Bacteria > Pseudomonadati > Pseudomonadota > Gammaproteobacteria > Enterobacterales > Enterobacteriaceae > Klebsiella > Klebsiella sp. CN_Kp088. The sequence continues at coordinate 58,959 of NZ_JBEAIQ010000018.1, forward strand.
ATCATGGCTACCGCGGAACTGAACACCTCTTTGACGAAGGCGGCGGTCACGAAGACGCAGACCAGTGAACCGACGGTATAGATACTCAGCAGCTTGATCGCCGAGGCATAAGGCATACCGACCACGAACTGGCCATATTGCGCCAGCCACTGGCTTACCAGGTAAAAGGTCGCCATGCCGATATAGCCGTACAGGGTAAAGATTACCATGTCCAGTTTGTTGGCTTGCGGTTTAGCGGAAGCCGCTGCCTGCGCCGCGGGGATCTCTTCTTTTTTGGCCGCCTGGCTATCGGGGAACGGCATCTTGAGCAGATAGATTGCGCTCAAGATAAATAGAGCCGCCGCAATCACAAACGACCAGCCAAACCACAGATTTGCCCATATCAGCAGGCTGATAATGAACGGCAGCAGGAACTGCCCTGCGGAAACGAAGGCTTTGATGAGCACGTTAGCGCGGCTGGCGGAGTGCGGGAAAGACTCCATCAGCGCCGGATAGGTTCCGGAGTCGAGGAAGCTGTTCGCCAGACCAGCCATGATGCCGAACACGTAGGCCAGATAGATATTTTTGGTCAGCAGAATGCCGACGAAGAAGATCAGATAACTCAGGATCCCTAGATAGATAAAAGGCTTACGACCAAAGCGATCCGACAAAAAACCGGTCACGATCGTCGCCAGCTTACCGATACCTAATGAGGAGATAACGATCGATACGCCGGCAGCGTCTGTTCCCCACTGTTCCTGAAGATGGGCCATGTTGAGGGTGATTAACAGCACCCCCATGCCATGGATCAGGTAGTTGAGATACAGCCCTGCCGCAGTAGGGATGTATTTATTTTTCATCTCTGGCCTCTTAGAACAGAATGCTCTTGACGTATTCAACCGGCATCTCTTTGCCCGTCCAGATTTCGAACGCGCGCGCGCCTTGCCACAGCATCATTCCCAGGCCGTTGAGGGGCCGGCAGCCTTTTTTCTCCGCCACTTCCAGCAGATAGGTTTTACGCGGGTTATAGACGACGTCGGAGACAATCAGATCCGGGCGCAGGAAGCTGTCGTTTGGCAGCAGCATTTGGCCTTCGAAAGGCTTCATACCGACGCCGGTGGCGTTGGTGAGAATCACGCTGCTGTCGATTTCGGCGCGCAGCTTGGCATGATCGTCGAGATCGAAAAGGTGGATCTCGCAGTCGGTGTTATCGCGGATCTTGGCCACGGTCTGCTCGGCATTGGCGAAGAACTTGTCTTTGCGGTTGAAGATCGAGATGGCCTTCACGCCGTCGAGCGCGGCCTGTACGCTGATGGCGGTAGCCGCGCCGCCTGCGCCGAGGATGGTCATCTTTTTGCCGATGATATCGATACCAGCCTCCGACAGCGCGCGCATATAGCCGGTGCCGTCGGTAATGTGGCCGGTTAACACGCCATTATCGTTGACCACGGTATTGACCGCGCCGACCAGCTGCGCCGCCGGCGAGAGCTTATCGAGATACTGGCAAATTTCGGTTTTATTCGGCATTGAGACGTTGTAACCGCGCAGCTTCAGCGCGCGGAAACCCTGCACGACATCTTTTAGCTCCTGGTTATCGACTTCGAACGCCAGGTAGGCGTAATCCAGGCCAAGATGGGCAAAGGCTTCGTTGTGCATGGTCGGCGACATGCTATGACGAATCGGGGTAGCGATTAAGCCAATCAGTTCGGTATGACCGGTAAGACGTTCTGCCATGATAAATATCCTCAATATGTTAAAAATGGAATCTGTTGCGCTTCGCGATTGCCGAGTACGCCCATGTCTTCGAGTATCTCCAGCACGTTGCGGCCTTCGCGCACGCCGTCGATAATTCGCCGGGCCGACAGGCTGTCGCCGATATTCATGATTTTTACGTTGTTGGCGGCGGCCCACTGGGCGATGTCGTCGAGACCAGCACGGTTGGCGCGCATTCCCAGGCAGACAAAGCCGTAGTCGAAGGGAATATCGAACGTGCCGCTGGCGGTACTCACGGTGAAATGGTCTGGCGCTACGGCGGTTAATCGGGTCCGCATGTGTTGTTCCACCTGGTGTTCTTCCAGCATGGTCAACATCGCGTTTTTGGTAATAATGTCGAGGTCCTGTCCCGGCGCGTCTTGCATTTCAATTAGCACCGTCTCAGCGCCGCGCGCGGAGAAGTATTCAATGACGTCCAGGCCGACGGCGCCGCCGCCAACCACCACGATGCGTTTACCTGCGGCATCGGCAAAGGTGTCCAGATTGTTTATCATTCCGGTTATCGAGAACAGGCGACCACCTTCGGCGTCAATGTTCTCGCGCAGGCCGTCGATAGGTGGCAGCAGAGGAACCGAGCCGGTGGCATTGACGATGAGCTGTGGATGCAGCGCGGCGACTGAAGCGACATCGGCGCGTTTACCGACCTGCAGCATCAGATTGCTTAGCCCGGAAAGGCGGTTTTTCATAAACTGCGGGAAATCAGCGATCCGTTTTTTCTCCGGCAGCAGCGCAATGGTGCTGGCCAGGCCGCCGACGTGGCTTTTCTCTTCCAGCAGCCAGGTGTTGCAGCCGACTTCCGCGGCGGTACAGGCGGCTTCCATTCCGGCCGTGCCGGCGCCGATCACTACGACGTTGGTTTCTCGTGAGACACGCTGCTGCTTGTAAGCGTCGCCGTGGATAATGTCCGGATTGATCGAGCAGCGCAGCGGGCGAGAGCGGGCGATACGGTGATCCGCACAGCCGATATTGCAGGAGATGCATTTGCGCATCAGACGCTCATTGCCGCTTTGTACTTTCTGCACCCATTCTGGCTCGGCAATCAACCCACGACCAATGGCGATCAGATCGGCATCGCCGGTAGCGAGGATATCTTCGGCGATTTTTGGCGAACGAATGTTGCCGGCGATGACCGTCGGCTTATGGAATTTGTCGCGTACCGCGCGAGAGAGGTAGCGCTTCCAGCCGTCTTCCAGCGACATCTGGTCGATTTGCAGGTTCAGGTTATCGTTCTGCGCGGCAGAGACGTTAATGATGTCGACTTTGTCCTGGCACAGTTCGAGGATGCGCAGCGAATCTTCCAGCGTGTTGCCGCCCTTTAAGAAATCGTCGGCGCTGATGCGCAGGCTGATTGGGAAACGCGGCCCGACGCAGGCGCGAACCTTATCGATAATCAGGCTTAATATGCGGGTGCGGTTTTCGATACTGCCGCCAAATTCGTCGGTACGTTTATTAAATAACGGTGACAAAAACTGGCTAATTAAATAGGAATGGCCGCCATGAATTTCTACACAGTCAAATCCGGCGCGGCGCACGCGCTCCGCGGCGTCGCCGAATTTGTCCACCGCGTGATAAATTTCCTCATGGGTCATTGGCCGCGGAATATTACCGTGCTTTTTCGACGGCGTGCTGGAAGCGGATAACGGCGTCTGCCCATTCAGGCGATAAGCATAAGCCGAAGCTCCCGCGTGGTTCAGCTGAATCGCTACGCAAGCGCCGTGTTTATGAAGGGTTTCGGTTAATTTAAACAGGCGTGGGATATATTGATCGTTATCGATGCGTAACTGCGTTGTACCATTGGAGGCGAAGGGAAAATCGATGCAGATATTTTCCACAGTAATGAGCCCGGTGCCGCCTTTCGCCCGCAGCTCGTAGTATTCAAGCTGTTCCTGCGAGACCTCGCCGTTGAGGGTAGCCATATTGGTGCCCATCGGCGGCATAATAATACGGTTTTTTATGGTCATCCCGTTGATGGTCAGCGGGCTGAATAGGTGAGGGTAGTGGCTCATTTAGGCTCTCCACAAGAACGCCCGGCGGCCCACGAGGTGATGTAGGCGGCGTGGCGTATCTAAAGTTAATATTTCTCTGTCTGGAAAGATAACGAGCCGGGGAGGGGAAAAATAATGCTTTTTTTTGCGCTGAGCTATAGGGGTTTTCTATGGAGTTAACCGTTAATTCACATATTACTCGGTTTGTTTTAAATACTTCCGCAGATTATTTACTTGTCATTGTGGATATATACAAAAATAGCCCACTAACGCCAGTATAAATGCACGATGAGGGATGGGAAGGATAAAATTATCTATTAATTATACGTATTAATATGCGCCTGAGAGGGGCAAAAAGAGAAAGCCCGGCTTGTTCACCGGGCTTGAAGATTAGTTCATAAAGGCGGGCTGTTGGCGTTCGTAGGCGGAAATCGCCTCTTCATGCTGCAGCGTCAGGCCGATGCTATCCAGGCCGTTGAGCATACAGTGGCGGCGGAAGTCGTCGATTTTAAAGCTGTAGGTTTTATCCCCGGCTTTAACCACCTGCGCTTCAAGGTCTACTTCAAAGCTGATGCCCGGGTTCGCCTGTACCAGCTTGAACAGCTCGTCCACCTGCTCATCGCTGAGCGTCACCGGCAGCAGTTGGTTATTAAAGCTGTTGCCGTAAAAGATATCGGCAAAGCTTGGCGCAATCACCACTTTGAAACCGTAATCGGTCAACGCCCACGGCGCGTGCTCGCGCGAGGAGCCGCAGCCGAAGTTTTCACGCGCCAGCAGGATAGACGCCCCTTTATATTGCGGGAAGTTCAGCACGAACTCCGGGTTCGGTTGCTGCCCCTGATCGTCGAGGAAACGCCAGTCGTTAAACAGGTGCGCGCCAAAGCCGGTACGCGTCACTTTCTGCAGGAACTGCTTTGGAATGATCGCATCGGTATCGACGTTTGCGGCATCCAGCGGAACCACCAGGCCAGTATGTTGGGTAAATTTCTCTGCCATGATGGTCTCCTTATTTCAAGTTACGGATATCGGCGAAATGGCCGGTAACCGCTGCTGCCGCGGCCATCGCCGGGCTGACTAAATGGGTGCGTCCGCCGCGGCCTTGACGGCCTTCAAAGTTACGGTTGCTGGTAGAGGCGCAACGTTCGCCGGGATTCAGGCGGTCGTTGTTCATCGCCAGGCACATGGAGCAGCCCGGTAAGCGCCACTCAAAACCGGCGTCGATGAAAATCTTATCCAAACCTTCGGCTTCCGCCTGCGCTTTCACCGGGCCGGAGCCGGGGACGACCAGTGCCTGTACGCCCGGCGCCACTTTACGTCCTTTGGCGATTTCCGCCGCCGCGCGTAAATCTTCGATTCGCGAGTTAGTACAGGAACCGATAAAGACTTTGTCGATCGCGACCTCGGTCAACGGTACGCCAGATTTCAGACCCATATAGGCCAGCGCTTTTTCGGCGCTGGCGCGCTCGACCGGATCGCTGAACGACGCCGGATCCGGGATAATATCGGTAACCGAGATGACCTGGCCTGGATTGGTGCCCCAGGTGACCTGCGGCGCAATCTCTTCCGCCTGCAGCGTCACCACGGTATCGAAGGTGGCGTCATCATCGGTTTTCAGCGTTTTCCAGTATTCCACCGCGTCGGCGAAATCCTGGCCCTTCGGCGCGTGCAGGCGGCCCTGCACGTAATTGAATGTCGTCTCGTCAGGCGCGACCAGACCCGCTTTGGCGCCCATTTCGATTGCCATATTGCACAGAGTCATACGGCCTTCCATGCTCAGATCGCGAATGGCTTCGCCGCAGAATTCGACGACATGGCCGGTACCGCCGGCGCTACCGGTTTTACCAATGATTGCCAGCACAATGTCTTTCGCGGTAATGCCCGGCGCCGCTTTGCCACGGACTTCGATTTTCATGGTCTTCGCGCGCCCCTGTTTCAGGGTCTGAGTCGCCAGCACATGTTCAACTTCAGAGGTGCCGATACCGAATGCCAGCGCGCCGAATGCGCCATGGGTCGCGGTATGGGAATCGCCGCACACGATGGTCATCCCCGGCAGGGTGACGCCCTGTTCCGGGCCCATCACGTGTACGATGCCCTGGAACGGGTGATTTAAGTCATACAGCTCAACGCCAAATTCTTTGCAGTTCTTAATCAGTTCCTGCATCTGGATGCGGGCCATTTCGCCGGAGGCGTTGATATCTTTGGTCTGCGTCGAGACGTTGTGATCCATGGTGGCGAATGTTTTACCCGGCTGACGCACCTGGCGGCCATGGGCGCGCAGCCCGTCAAACGCCTGCGGAGAGGTGACTTCGTGCACCAGATGGCGGTCGATATACAGCAGCGGGGTTTCGTTCTGCGCTTCGTACACCACGTGCGCATCAAATAATTTCTCGTATAACGTCTTCGCCATGATTACACCCCTTCCGCGACATAGCGGGCAATGATATCGCCCATTTCATCTGTACTGACCGCCGCCGTACCGCGCGCTAAGTCGCCGGTACGAATGCCTTCTTCTAATGCGCGGTTGATAGCGCGTTCAATGGCGCTCGCCGCGTCGCCCGCATCCAGGCTGTAGCGCAGCAGCAGCGCCAGCGACAGGATTTGTGCAATCGGGTTGGCGATATTTTTGCCCGCGATGTCCGGCGCCGAGCCGCCCGCTGGTTCATACAGGCCAAAACCTTGCTCGTTGAGGCTGGCGGACGGCAACATGCCCATAGAGCCGGTGATCATCGCGCACTCGTCGGACAGGATGTCGCCAAACAGGTTGGAGCACAGCAGTACATCGAACTGCGACGGATCTTTAATAAGCTGCATGGTGGCATTATCGATATACATATGCGCCAGTTCGACGTCCGGATACTCTTTGCCAATCTCGTTGACGATTTCGCGCCACAGGATAGAAGACTGCAGGACGTTGGCTTTATCGATTGACGTCACTTTATGGCGACGCTTGCGCGCCGATTCAAAGGCAATACGCGCGATGCGCTCAATTTCAAAGCGATGGTATACCTCGGTATCGAAGGCTTTTTCGTGCTGGCCGCTGCCTTCACGACCTTTCGGCTGACCGAAGTAGATGCCGCCGGTCAGTTCGCGCACGCACAGAATGTCGAAGCCATTGGCGGCGATATCGGCGCGCAGCGGGCAGAATGCTTCCAGCCCCTGATACAGTTTAGCCGGGCGCAGGTTGCTGAATAATTTGAAGTGTTTACGCAGCGGCAGCAGCGCGCCGCGCTCCGGCTGTTCGGCCGGCGGCAGATGTTCCCACTTCGGCCCGCCGACGGATCCGAACAGAATCGCGTCAGCCTGCTCGCAGCCATCAACGGTGGCTTGCGGCAGCGGCATGCCCTGACGGTCGATGGCGATGCCGCCCACGTCGTACTGGCTGGTGGTGATACGCATTGAAAAACGGTTACGAACGGCTTCCAGTACTTTCATCGCCTGGTTCATCACTTCCGGGCCAATTCCATCACCCGGCAAAACGGCAATATGATAATTCTTCGACATTACACGGTTTCCTTGTTGTTCTCTTTATTCTGAGCCTGGCGTTGCAATTCTTTTTCGACTTCGGCGGCGCGCCAGATGTTGTTAAGCACATGTACCATCGCTTTTGCTGAAGATTCGACGATATCGGTCGCCAGGCCGACGCCGTGGAAGCGGCGACCGTTGTATTCCACGACAATATCCACCTGACCCAGCGCATCTTTGCCGTGGCCTTTGGCGCTTAAGCCATACTTCACTAAGTCGATGTTGTAGTCTGTCACACGGTTAATTGCCTGGTAGATAGCGTCAACCGGGCCGTTGCCGTTGGCGGCTTCGGTTTTGATGTCATCACCGCAGGCCAGCTTGATAGAGGCGGTAGCGATATCGCTGGAGCCAGACTGGACGCTGAAGTAGTCCAGACGGAAATGCTCTGGCTCTTCCTGCTGTTTATTGATAAATGCCAGCGCTTCCAGGTCGTAGTCGAAGACCTGGCCTTTTTTATCCGCCAGCTTCAGGAACGCGTCATACAGATGATCCAGGTTGTAGTCGCTCTCTTTGTAGCCCATCTCTTCCATACGGTGTTTCACCGCCGCGCGACCGGAGCGTGAAGTCAGGTTCAGCTGTACCTGGTTCAGGCCGATGGATTCCGGGGTCATGATTTCGTAGTTTTCGCGGTTCTTCAGCACGCCATCCTGATGAATACCGGAAGAGTGGGCGAAGGCGCCGGTACCGACGATAGCTTTGTTAGCCGGGATCGGCATATTGCAGATTTGGCTGACGGTCTGGCTGGTACGCCAGATTTCATGGTGATTGATGTTGGTGTGCACGTTCATGATGTCTTTGCGCACCTTGATCGCCATGATGACTTCTTCCAGCGCGCAGTTACCGGCGCGTTCGCCGATACCGTTCATCGCGCCTTCTACCTGACGAGCGCCAGCGTGGACGGCGGCGAGGGCGTTGCCGACGGCGATACCTAAATCATCATGGGTGTGGACTGAAATAATTGCTTTATCAATGTTTGGTACGCGTTCATACAGGCCGCTGATGATGTTGGCGTATTCGAATGGCATGGTGTAGCCGACGGTATCCGGGATATTAATGGTCGTGGCGCCGGCGCGGATAGCCGCTTCAACGACGCGAGCCAGATCGTCGATCGGCGTACGGCCTGCGTCTTCACAGGAGAATTCCACGTCGTCGGTATAGTTACGCGCACGTTTCACCATATAAATAGCGCGTTCGATGACTTCATCCAGCGTGCTGCGCAGCTTGGTGGCGATATGCATCGGAGACGTGGCGATGAAGGTGTGGATGCGGAACGCTTCCGCCACTTTTAAGGATTCCGCCGCCACGTCGATATCTTTCTCAACGCAGCGCGCCAGAGCGCAAACGCGGCTATTTTTGATGGTGCGAGCGATGGTCTGTACCGATTCAAAATCGCCCGGGGAAGAAACCGGGAAACCGACTTCCATTACATCGACGCCCATACGTTCGAGGGCCATGGCGATCTGCAGCTTCTCTTTCACGCTCAGGCTGGCCTGTAACGCTTGTTCCCCATCACGTAAGGTCGTATCGAAAATAATGACTTGCTGGCTCATGGTTGAGATCCTTAATCTGTTGCCTGGCGCCTTGCTTCGAGCATAAAAAAACCCGCGCAATGGCGCGGGTTTAGTGTCTTGCTGGAAGATGACTTAACGCTGAACGTCGCCCAACAGCCTACCGCGCACAATGGATGCGTTTAGTAGTAGTAGGCTGGTGAAGCGAGTGGTGCGAATCATGCGTCATACTCCAGTTGAAATCGATATGCTTTTAGAGTTACTGGATAGCGGTTTTGATGTCAACCCCAGGCAAGATAAAAACTGTTTTTAACCCGTCATATGAATTAGCTAATTGTGCTGGATTATCCCTCATTTCGCCGACGATCCTATTTGAGACATTCATCGACTGCTGGAAAAATAAAACAATTAGAAAAAATAATTTTCCTTCAAGGACTCAATGTCAATGGGGGATGCCTGGTTGATAAGGTAATGAAACATAAAGTGTTATATGCCTTTTACCTTTATGCGCTGCCGCATTGAGTCGTTCGAAAGGATAACGAAGTGTTAATTTTAATCAGGTAAAAAATAGATAGTTAATTAATACTTAAATTGCAATTAACTATTGGTGGTGTTGTTTATTCCTGTGATCTATGGGTACACTTTATATCATCAAGTAAATGATATGTTTTAGGCGGGTTCCGGTGATATCCAGTGAGGTTTTTCGTCGCTACTCATAACCTTGATATATTCCTAAAATTCCATTTTGCCCTTTTGCAGATTTAATATGCATGATAAATGATATTGTCTTAATTAATTACTGCACTTTGGTAAAAGGAATTTAGCGTGACGGTGGAGTTAGATATGTTAATTGAAAATACTGAATATAAATCAGCCCCGGGACAGGAAGTCGTCAAACCACAACTGCGGATGGTGGATCTCAACCTGCTGACCGTCTTTGATGCGGTGATGCAGGAACAAAATATTACCCGTGCGGCCCACACTCTCGGCATGTCCCAACCGGCGGTGAGTAACGCGGTATCTCGTCTCAAGGTGATGTTTAATGATGAACTGTTTGTTCGCTATGGGCGTGGCATTCAGCCAACGGCGCGGGCCTATCAGCTGTTCGGCTCAGTACGCCAGGCATTGCAACTGGTGCAAAATGAGTTGCCGGGTTCCGGTTTTGAACCGCTGAGCAGTGAGCGCGTATTTAACCTCTGCGTTTGTAGCCCATTGGATAATTACTTAACCTCGCTAATATTTAATAAAGTTGGTGAAATCGCGCCAAATATTCATCTGGTCTTTAAATCAGCGCTACATCAAAACACCGAACATCAGCTGCGTTATCAGGAAATTGAATTCGTTATCGGTTATGAAGAGTTCCGTCGCCCGGAGTTTGCCTGCATACCTTTATTCAAAGATGAAATGGTTCTGGTGGCCAACCGTAAACATCCGCGTATTTCCGGGCCGCTAACGGAAGCGGATATTTATCAGGAAGAGCACGCGGTCGTCGCATTGGATCGTTATGCTTCATTTAGCCAGCCGTGGTATGACTCCGTGGATAAACAATCCTGTATTGCTTATCAGGGTAATGCCATGGTTAGCGTATTAAACGTGGTGTCGCAAACCCACATGGTGGCAATAGCGCCACGTTGGTTGGCCAATGAATTTGCTGATAAATTAGATTTGCAGATCTTACCGTTGCCGCTGAAGGTCAACAGCCGCACCTGCTTCCTCTCCTGGCACGAAGCGGCCGGTCGCGATAAAGGCCATCAATGGATGGAAGAGTTATTGGCGAATATCTGTCAGCGCTAATCGACGTTATCGACCAACGGCGGCGAAAGCGCCAGCTTATCTGAGTAAACATTAAAAAAGCAGAATATTATTCTGTTTATCACCGCGGGTTCTCGCAACCCGACGGTGAAAAATGGATGATTTTCTGCCATAAGCCGTTTCTCCCGAGTATTGGCTATCTCATTTTGTTATTCCTGAAGCAATCCTCCATATATTTCTCCAGATGCTTTCTTTTCTACTTTTAAGAGGCGCGCTATACGCTCTCAGGCGAATTGCCTGCCTGTTGGCGAGCAGTTATGTTAATGCACAGCAAGTCGTTCACCTCAATGCGCTGTCTTGACGGCGCATCATACGACGCGTGCGGAAAATGACTTCCGCCGTCGTGAAAACAATAAGCCTGGAGGCAAACCATGGAGATGTTGTCAGGAGCCGAGATGGTCGTCCAATCGCTTGTCGATCAGGGCGTCAAGCAAGTATTCGGCTATCCCGGAGGCGCGGTCCTCGATATCTATGATGCATTACATACCCTCGGCGGCATTGACCATGTGCTGGTCCGCCATGAGCAGGCGGCGGTGCATATGGCCGACGGACTGGCGCGCGCAACCGGCGAAGTCGGGGTGGTGCTGGTGACCTCCGGCCCGGGAGCGACTAACGCTATTACCGGTATCGCCACGGCTTACATGGATTCTATTCCACTGGTCATTCTTTCCGGGCAGGTCGCCACCTCGCTGATTGGCTACGATGCCTTCCAGGAGTGCGATATGGTCGGTATCTCGCGCCCGGTGGTTAAACACAGCTTCCTGGTGAAACAGACTGAAGATATCCCCGGGATTTTAAAGAAAGCCTTCTGGCTGGCGGCCAGCGGCCGACCGGGGCCGGTAGTGGTCGATTTGCCGAAGGATATTCTCAATCCGGCGAAAAAGCTGCCTTATGTTTGGCCGGATGCGGTCAGCATGCGTTCCTATAACCCGACAACCAGCGGTCATAAAGGGCAGATCAAACGTGCGTTGCAAACGCTGGTGGCGGCGAAAAAACCGGTCGTATACGTTGGCGGCGGGGCAATCAATTCGCAGTGTGAAGCACAGCTGCGTACCTTGGTCGAAAAGCTGAAGCTACCGGTGGTCTCTTCATTAATGGGCTTAGGCGCTTTTCCGGCGACTCATCAGCAGGCGCTTGGCATGCTGGGGATGCATGGCACCTATGAAGCCAACATGACCATGCATCATTCCGACGTTATTTTTGCAGTCGGCGTCCGCTTTGACGATCGTACCACCAACAATTTGGCTAAGTATTGCCCGAACGCCACGGTGCTGCATATTGATATCGATCCCACGTCGATCTCCAAGACCGTCCCGGCAGATGTGCCGATCGTCGGCGACGCGCGCCAGGTACTTGACCAGATGTTTGATCTGCTTGAGCAGGAAGAGAGCCAGCAACCGCTGGATGAGATCCGCGACTGGTGGCAGCAGATCGAACAGTGGCGTTCCCGTCACTGCCTGCAATACGACACGCAAAGCGGCAAGATCAAACCGCAGGCGGTGATTGAGGCTATCTGGCGCCTGACCAATGGTGATGCTTACGTGACTTCCGACGTTGGACAGCATCAGATGTTCGCCGCGCTCTATTATCCATTCGATAAACCACGGCGTTGGATTAACTCCGGCGGCCTCGGCACGATGGGCTTTGGCCTGCCAGCGGCGCTGGGCGTGAAGATGGCGCTACCGCAAGAAACCGTTATCTGCGTGACCGGCGATGGCAGCATCCAGATGAACATTCAGGAGCTTTCCACCGCCCTGCAGTATGAACTGCCGGTGCTGGTGCTGAACCTGAATAACCGCTACCTCGGAATGGTAAAGCAGTGGCAGGATATGCTCTATTCTGGCCGCCATTCGCAGTCCTATATGGAATCGCTGCCGGACTTCGTTCGCGTCGCCGAGGCTTATGGCCACGTTGGTATTCGTATCAGCGAGCCGCAAGAGCTGGAAGCGAAGCTGGCGGAAGCCCTGGAGCAGGTGCGTAATAATCGTCTGGTGTTCGTTGATGTTACGGTTGATGGTAGCGAGCATGTTTATCCCATGCAGATCCGCGGCGGCGGCATGGACGAAATGTGGTTGAGCAAAACGGAGAGAACCTGATTATGCGCCGGATATTATCTGTATTACTGGAGAACGAATCGGGAGCGTTATCCCGGGTGATCGGCCTCTTTTCGCAGCGCGGCTACAATATTGAAAGCCTGACGGTAGCGCCAACCGACGATCCGACGTTGTCCCGCATGACCATCCAGACGGTGGGCGACGAAAAAGCCATTGAGCAGATTGAAAAGCAATTACATAAGCTGGTGGACGTGCTGCGGGTCAGCGAACTGGGTCAGGGCTCCCACGTCGAACGTGAAATCATGCTGGTGAAAGTGCAAGCCAGCGGTTATGGCCGCGAAGAGGTGAAACGCAACACCGAGATCTTCCGCGGGCAGATCATTGACGTCACGCCATCTATTTATACCGTGCAGTTGGCCGGAACCAGCGATAAGCTGGATGCGTTCCTGGCTTCTTTACGCGATGTCGCGCGCATTGTTGAAGTGGCGCGATCCGGAGTAGTCGGCCTGTCGCGCGGCGATAAAATCATGCGCTAACCCCTGACAAACTGACGTAAAAACAGCCCGACACGAACTGTCGGGTTATTTTTTTGCGAATTCCGTAGGAACTGTGGACGAAAGCGGTTGCCGCGCTATCTATTCTGCGTTTAGATGTTATAAAAATGGAACTCTATACTCTAATGAGTATGTCTATTTAATGGTTGTTTTTTGTACTTCTTACCCAAGGGGCAATTGTGAAACTGGATGAAATCGCCCGGCTGGCCGGTGTTTCAAGAACCACCGCGAGCTATGTGATTAATGGCAAAGCGAAGCAGTATCGCGTCAGCGATAAAACGGTCGAGAAGGTGATGGCGGTGGTGCGCGAGCACAACTACCACCCGAATGCGGTCGCTGCTGGCCTGCGCGCAGGACGCACGCGTTCAATCGGTCTGGTGATCCCGGATCTCGAAAATACCAGTTATACCCGTATTGCGAACTATCTGGAGCGCCAGGCGCGTCAGCGCGGCTACCAGTTGCTGATCGCCTGCTCGGAAGATCAGCCGGATAACGAAATGCGCTGTATTGAGCATCTGCTGCAGCGTCAGGTGGATGCAATTATCGTTTCGACCTCGCTGCCGCCGGAGCACCCGTTCTATCAGCGCTGGGCGAACGATCCTTTCCCGATTGTCGCGCTCGACCGCGCGCTCGATCGTGAACACTTTACCAGCGTCGTCGGCGCCGATCAGGACGACGCCGAGATGCTTGCCGCCGAGCTGCGCAAATTCCCCGGTGACCGAGTGCTCTATCTGGGAGCGCTGCCGGAGCTGTCGGTGAGCTTCCTGCGTGAGCAGGGTTTCCGTTCAGCCTGGAAAGACGACCCGCGCGAGGTGAACTTCCTCTATGCCAACAGCTATGAACGCGAAGCCGCGGCCCAGCTGTTTGAACGGTGGCTGGAAACGCATCCGATGCCGCAACTGCTGTTCACCACCTCTTTCCCGCTGCTGCAGGGCGTCATGGATGTCACGCTGCGCCGTGAGGGCAAACTGCCATCTGAGCTGGCCATCGCCACCTTCGGTGATAACGAACTGCTCGACTTCCTGCAGTGCCCGGTGCTGGCGGTCGCGCAGCGTCATCGCGACGTTGCCGAGCGCGTTTTAGAGATTGTACTGGCAAGCCTGGATGAACCACGTAAGCCGAAACCGGGCTTAAGTCGTATTCGTCGTAACCTCTATCATCGCGGAAGTCTGAATCGTCGCTGATTCATTTGCGAAAAAAGGTTAAGATTCTTCGTAGGTTATTCGCCAGATGGATCAGCATCTGGCGATATTCCATACAATTTACGTAGAGATTCGTAAATCTATTCGCTTTCAGACAAATCCCTAAACTTCTTTACGCCTTATTTTGTTTTATTCTGGAGCAGGCTTTTTTTGTATCCAAATGGTGCAAGAAAAAGCGCAGCGGCATTAATTTGAATTGTTTTGTTACATTCTTCGTAATAATTGCTGAATTAACAATCGCTTTATCCCACCTTCACCGCCTCTGAGAGCGTCAGGCCGCGGCACAAGTGCTTCTCCGTCCACAACAGGCACTGTTAACGGACATCAGAATGACCTAAAATGCCGCTCGCGTCGCAAACTGACACTTTATATTTTCCCGCTGAAGATATTTTGTCGTTTTTAACTGTTACGGGTTTGTTGGTTATTTTCTTACACGTATTCATAACGTTAATTTGCCTCGTTTGTTGGTGATTTATTCATCAGGGCTAATATCGGCTGTAAATAATGGGTTTTTGCGCTCCGTTGGCATTAGTGCTGGCTTGACAAGCTTTTCCTCCGCTCCGTAAACTCCTTTAGGTGGGAATTTGTGGGGTAAAGTGGCGAAAAGGGGTGAGGCTGGCATGTTCCGTGGAGCAACGTTAGTCAATCTCGACAGTAAAGGCCGTTTGGCCGTACCGACGCGCTACCGCGACGGGCTGATCGAGGATGCTTCTGGTCAAATGGTATGCACCATTGACATTCATCACCCGTGCCTGCTGCTTTATCCTTTGCCTGAATGGGAAATCATCGAGCAAAAATTGTCGCGTTTGTCGAGCATGAATCCCGTTGAGCGGCGCGTACAGCGCCTGCTTTTGGGGCATGCCAGCGAATGTCAGATGGATAGCGCCGGACGATTGCTAATCGCGCCGGTGCTGCGGCAACATGCCGGGCTGACAAAAGAAGTGATGCTGGTCGGACAGTTTAATAAATTTGAACTGTGGGATGAAACGACCTGGTATCAACGGGTCAAGGAAGATATCGACGCTGAGCAGTCCGCTACCGGTGAACTGTCGGAGCGCCTGCAGGATTTGTCTTTATAAAATGATGGAAAATTTTAAACATACTACGGTACTTCTGGATGAAGCCGTTAACGGCCTGAAAATTCGTCCAAATGGTATCTACATTGATGGAACCTTTGGCCGCGGTGGTCACTCGCGTCTGATCCTCTCCCAACTGGGGGCGGAAGGGCGCCTGCTGGCAATCGATCGCGACCCGACGGCTATTGCCGTTGCGCAAACCATCGATGACCCACGCTTTTCCATCGTACATGGTCCTTTCTCGCAGCTGGCTGACTACGTCGCCGAGCGCAATCTTACCGGCAAGATCGACGGTATTCTTCTCGACCTTGGCGTTTCTTCACCGCAGTTGGACGACGCGGAACGCGGGTTCTCCTTTATGCGCGATGGTCCGCTGGACATGCGCATGGATCCGACTCGCGGTCAGTCCGCCGCCGAATGGTTACAGACCGCCGAAGAAGCCGACATCGCCTGGGTAATCAAAACCTTTGGCGAGGAGCGTTTCGGTAAACGTATCGCGCGCGCGATCGTTGAGCGTAACCGCATTGAGCCGATGACCCGTACCAAAGAGCTGGCGGAAGTTATCACGGCGGCAACGCCGGTGAAAGATAAGCACAAACATCCCGCGACCCGTACCTTCCAGGCGGTGCGCATTTGGGTGAACAGTGAACTGGAGGAGATAGAGCAGGCGCTAAAAAGCTCGCTCGGCGTGCTGGCCCCCGGCGGTCGGCTGTCGATTATCAGTTTCCATTCGCTGGAAGACCGCATTGTGAAGCGCTTTATGCGTGAGCAAAGCCGCGGTCCGCAGGTTCCAGCAGGGATCCCGATGACTGAAGAGCAGCTCAGGAAACTGGGCGGCCGTCAGTTGCGAGCACTAGGCAAGTTGATGCCGGGCGAAGAAGAGGTGGCAGAGAATCCACGCGCCCGTAGTTCAGTGCTGCGTATCGCAGAGAGGACGAACGCATGATCGGCAGAGTGACAGTAGCCTTAAGCAAAGTTAAAGGATCGTTAGGAAGCAACGAGCGCCATGCCTTGCCTGGCGTTATCGGGGACGATCTTCTGCGGTTTGGGAAGCTGCCACTCTGCCTGTTCATTTGCATCATCATAACGGCAGTGACCGTGGTGACGACGGCGCACCATACCCGTCTGTTAACCGCGCAGCGTGAACAATTGGTTCTGGAGCGTGACGCTCTGGATATTGAATGGCGCAACCTGATCCTCGAAGAGAATGCCCTTGGCGATCACAGTCGGGTTGAGCGGATCGCGACAGAGAAGTTGCAGATGCAACACGTTGATCCATCACAAGAAAATATAGTGGTACAGAAATAAGGATTATTGCGACGCATGAAAGCAGCGCCGAAAACGCCAAAAGCAAAACGTCAGGAAGAACAGGCCAACTTTATTAGTTGGCGTTTTGCGTTGCTGTGCGGATGTATTTTAATCGCTCTCGCCTTCCTGCTTGGCCGCGTCGCGTGGCTGCAGGTGGTGAGCCCGGACATGCTGGTGCGTCAGGGAGATATGCGTTCCCTGCGTGTGCAGGAAGTGTCAACCGCGCGCGGCATGATTACCGACCGCTCCGGCCGCCCGCTGGCGGTCAGTGTGCCGGTAAAAGCCATCTGGGCCGACCCGAAAGAGTTGCATGATGCCGGAGGCGTGACGCTCGATAACCGCTGGAAAGCGTTATCCGATGCGCTGAACATGCCGCTGGACCAGCTGGCATCGCGCATCAACAGCAACCCGCGGATGCGTTTTATCTATCTGGCGCGTCAGGTGAACCCTGACATGGCTGACTACATCAAAAAACTGAAGCTGCCGGGGATTCATCTGCGTGAGGAGTCTCGCCGTTACTATCCGTCAGGCGAAGTAACCGCTCACCTCATTGGCTTCACCAACGTCGATAGCCAGGGGATTGAAGGGGTTGAGAAAAGCTTTGATAAGTGGCTGACCGGCCAGCCGGGCGAGCGTATCGTGCGTAAAGACCGCTATGGTCGCGTGATCGAAGACATTTCTTCCACCGACAGCCAGGCGGCGCATAACCTCGCGCTGAGCATCGACGAGCGCCTGCAGGCGCTGGTTTATCGCGAACTGAATAATGCGGTGGCGTTCAACAAAGCGGAATCAGGCACCGCCGTTTTGGTCGACGTCAACACCGGTGAAGTGCTGGCGATGGCGAATAGCCCGTCGTACAACCCGAATAATTTCGCGGGTACGTCCAAAGATACCATGCGTAACCGCGCCATCACCGACGTATTCGAACCGGGTTCAACGGTCAAACCGATGGTGGTGATGACGGCGCTGCAGCGCGGCATCGTCAATGAAAATACCGTGCTGAACACCATTCCATATCGAATTAACGGCCACGAAATCAAAGACGTGGCGCGCTATAGCGAATTAACCCTGACCGGGGTGCTACAGAAGTCGAGTAACGTCGGCGTTTCTAAGCTGGCGTTAGCGATGCCGTCCTCAGCGTTAGTAGATACTTACTCACGTTTTGGGCTTGGAAAGGCGACCAATTTGGGGTTGGTCGGAGAACGCAGTGGCTTATATCCTCAAAAACAACGGTGGTCTGACATAGAGAGGGCCACCTTTTCTTTCGGCTACGGGCTAATGGTAACTCCGTTACAGTTAGCGCGAGTCTACGCAACGATTGGCAGCTACGGCATCTATCGCCCGCTGTCGATTACCAAAGTTGATCCACCGGTTCCGGGTGAGCGCGTGTTCCCGGAATCACTGGTTCGTACCGTCGTTCATATGATGGAAAGCGTGGCGCTGCCCGGCGGCGGCGGCGTGAAAGCGGCGATCAAAGGCTATCGCATCGCGATTAAAACCGGTACGGCGAAAAAAGTGGGACCGGATGGCCGCTACATCAACAAATATATTGCTTACACCGCAGGCGTTGCGCCCGCCAGCCACCCGCGTTTCGCGCTGGTGGTGGTGATCAACGACCCGCAGGCAGGTAAATACTACGGTGGCGCCGTTTCCGCGCCGGTATTCGGTGCCATCATGGGCGGCGTATTGCGCACCATGAACGTCGAACCGGATGCGCTGGCAACGGGCGAAAAAAGTGAATTTGTGATTAATCAAGGCGAGGGAACAGGTGGCAGATCGTAATTTGCGCGACCTTCTCGCTCCGTGGGTGCCAAATGCGCCGGAGCGAATTCTGCGAGAGATGACGCTGGACAGCCGCGTGGCGGCGTCCGGCGACCTCTTTGTCGCGGTACAGGGTCATCAGGCGGACGGGCGTCGTTATATCCCGCAGGCGATAGCGCAAGGTGTTGCTGCCATTATTGCTGAGGCGCAGGGCGAGGCCGCAGACGGCGAAGTTCGCGAGATGCACGGCGTGCCGGTCATCTACCTGAGCCAACTGAACGAGCGGTTATCCGCGCTGGCCGGGCGTTTTTACCAACAACCTTCGCAGCAGATGCGTCTGGTGGGCGTCACCGGTACTAACGGTAAAACCACGACTACGCAGCTGTTGGCGCAGTGGGCAAAGCTGCTCGGCGAAACCAGCGCGGTGATGGGCACCGTCGGTAATGGCTTGCTGGATAAAGTGGTGCCGACCGAAAACACCACCGGCTCTGCGGTCGATGTTCAGCACGTGCTTTCCGGCCTGGTAGGGCAGGGGGCGACTTTCGGCGCGATGGAAGTCTCTTCTCACGGGCTGGTTCAGCATCGCGTGGCGGCGCTGCAGTTTGCCGCCTCGGTGTTTACCAACCTGAGCCGTGACCACCTCGACTACCATGGCGACATGGAACATTACGAAGCGGCGAAATGGCTGCTCTATTCCACCCACCATTGCGGCCAGGCCATTGTTAACGCTGACGATGAAGTCGGGCGTCGCTGGCTGGCGAAACTGCCGGATGCGGTGGCGGTGTCGATGGAAGATCATATCAATCCGAACTGCCACGGCCGCTGGCTGAAGGCGACCGCGGTCAACTATCACGACAGCGGCGCGACCATTCAGTTTGACTCGAGCTGGGGCAAGGGCGAAATCGAAAGCCGCCTGATGGGCGCCTTTAACGTCAGCAACCTGCTGCTGGCGCTGGCGACGCTGCTGGCGCTGGGCTATCCGCTGGCGGATCTGCTGAAAACCTCTTCGCGTTTACAGCCGGTGTGCGGCCGTATGGAAGTGTTCAGCGCGCCGGGCAAACCGACCGTGGTGGTTGATTACGCCCATACGCCTGACGCGCTGGAAAAAGCGCTGCAGGCCGCGCGTCTGCACTGCAGCGGCAAGCTGTGGTGCGTCTTCGGCTGCGGCGGCGACCGCGACAAAGGTAAACGCCCGCTGATGGGCGCTATCGCGGAAGAGTTTGCCGATATCGTGGTCGTGACTGACGATAACCCACGTACCGAAGAACCGCGGGCGATTATCAATGACATTCTGGCTGGCATGCTTGATGCCGGGCAGGTGAAGGTGATGGAAGGCCGCGCGGAAGCGGTGACCGGCGCGGTGATGCAGGCGAAAGCGAACGACGTTGTGCTGGTAGCGGGCAAAGGCCACGAAGACTATCAGATCGTCGGTAACCGCCGTCTGGATTATTCCGACCGCGTTACCGTTGCGCGTCTGCTGGGAGCGGTAGCATGATTCGCTTTACATTAAGCCAGCTCGCCGAGATCGCCCGCGGCGAACTGCAGGGTAGCGATATCGCTATCGATGACGTGACGTCCGATACCCGCAAAGTCACGGCAGGTTGCCTGTTTGTGGCGCTGAAGGGCGAGCGATTCGACGCGCATGATTTTGCCGAACAAGCGAAAGCGGCGGGCGCAGGCGCGCTGCTGGTTAGCCGCCCGCTGGCCTGCGATTTACCGCAGGTGGTGGTGAAAGATACCCGTCTGGCTTTCGGCGAGTTAGCGGCCTGGGTGCGTCAGCAGGTGCCGACCCGCGTCGTTGCGCTCACCGGTTCGTCCGGTAAGACCTCGGTGAAAGAGATGACCGCGGCGATCCTCAGTCAGTGCGGCAACACGCTGTATACCGCCGGTAATCTGAACAACGATATCGGGGTTCCGATGACGTTGCTGCGTCTGAATAAAGATCACCAGTATGCGGTGATTGAACTCGGCGCCAACCATCAGGGCGAAATCGCCTGGACCGTCAGCCTGACGCGTCCGGAAGCAGCGCTGGTCAACAACCTCGCCGCCGCGCACCTCGAAGGGTTCGGCTCGCTGGCGGGCGTGGCTAAGGCGAAGGGCGAAATCTTTACCGGTCTGCCGCAAAACGGCATCGCGATTTTGAATGCCGACAATAACGACTGGCTGAACTGGCAGAGCGTGATTGGCGATCGCAAAGTGTGGCGCTTCTCGCCGAACGCGGCGAACAGCGACTTCACGGCGACCAACGTGCATATCACCAGTCATGGTACCGAATTTACGCTGCAGACCCCGTTCGGCAACATCGACGTACTGCTGCCGCTGCCGGGGCGCCATAACATCGCTAACGCGCTGGCGGCAACATCGCTGGCGATGGCGGTCGGCGCCGATCTGGCCGCGGTGAAAACCGGGCTGGCGCAGCTGCAAGCGGTGCCGGGACGTCTGTTCCCGATTCAACTGGCGGAAAACCAGCTGTTGCTGGATGACTCCTACAACGCCAACGTCGGTTCGATGACCGCCGCGGTACAGGTGCTGGCGGAAATGCCGGGCTTCCGGGCGATGGTGGTCGGCGATATGGCGGAGCTCGGCGCGGAAAGCGCGGCCTGTCATCGCGAAGTTGGCGAAGCGGCGAAAGCGGCGGGGCTGGATTGCGTCCTCAGCGTCGGTTCCCTGAGCACGGATATCAGCAGCGCCAGCGGCGTGGGCGAACATTTTAACGATAAAGCCGCCGTGGTAGCTCGCCTGCGCGAGCTGCTGGCAGAGCATAAAATCATGACCATTTTAGTGAAGGGTTCACGTAGTGCCGCTATGGAAGAGGTAGTACGCGCATTACAGGAGATTGCGATATGTTAGTATGGCTGGCCGAACATCTGGTCAAATATTATTCCGGCTTTAACGTCTTTTCCTATCTGACGTTTCGCGCCATCGTCAGCCTGCTGACCGCGCTGTTCATCTCTCTGTGGATGGGCCCGCGCATGATCGCCCGTCTGCAAAAACTGTCCTTCGGCCAGGTCGTTCGTAACGACGGCCCGGAGTCCCACTTCAGCAAACGCGGTACCCCAACCATGGGCGGGATCATGATCCTCACCGCGATTACCGTTTCCGTCCTGCTGTGGGCCTATCCGTCCAACCCGTACGTCTGGTGCGTGCTGACGGTATTGATCGGCTACGGCATCATCGGGTTCGTTGATGATTACCGTAAAGTCGTGCGCAAAGACACCAAGGGCCTGATTGCCCGCTGGAAGTATTTCTGGATGTCGGTGATTGCGCTGGGCGTAGCGTTCGCGCTGTATCTGGCGGGGAAAGACACCCCGGCGACCGAGCTGGTAGTGCCATTCTTTAAGGACGTGATGCCGCAGTTGGGACTGTTTTACATTCTGCTGGCTTACTTCGTCATCGTCGGTACCGGCAATGCGGTCAACCTGACCGACGGCCTCGACGGTCTGGCGATTATGCCGACCGTCTTCGTCGCCGCCGGCTTTGCGCTGGTGGCGTGGGCTACCGGTAACATGAACTTCGCCAACTATTTGCACATTCCTTATCTGCGTCACACCGGCGAGCTGGTTATCGTCTGTACGGCGATTGTCGGCGCAGGTCTGGGCTTCCTGTGGTTCAACACCTACCCGGCGCAGGTCTTTATGGGTGACGTCGGTTCACTGGCGCTCGGCGGCGCGCTGGGCATTATCGCCGTACTGCTGCGCCAGGAATTCCTGCTGGTGATTATGGGCGGCGTTTTCGTCGTGGAAACCCTGTCGGTTATCCTGCAGGTCGGCTCGTTCAAGCTGCGCGGCCAGCGCATCTTCCGTATGGCGCCGATTCACCACCACTATGAACTGAAAGGCTGGCCGGAACCGCGCGTTATCGTGCGCTTCTGGATTATTTCGCTGATGCTGGTGCTGATTGGCCTGGCGACGCTGAAGGTACGTTAATCATGGCAGATTATCAGGGTAAAAAAGTCGTCATTATTGGGCTGGGCATGACCGGCCTGTCATGCGTGGACTTTTTCATGGCGCGCGGCGTAACCCCGCGCGTGATGGATACCCGCGTCGCCCCAGCCGGGCTTGATAAGCTGCCGGAAGCCGTTGAGCGCCACGTGGGCGGTCTTAACGACGATTGGCTGCTGGCGGCGGATCTGATTGTCGCAAGCCCGGGGATTGCCCTTGCGCACCCTTCACTGAGCGCCGCGGCCGACGCTGGCGTGGAAATCGTCGGTGATATCGAGCTGTTTTGCCGCGAGGCTCAGGCGCCGATTATCGCCATTACCGGCTCTAACGGAAAAAGCACCGTCACTACCCTGGTGGGTGAGATGGCGAAGGCGGCGGGCGTGAACGTCGGCGTTGGCGGCAATATCGGCCTGCCGGCGCTGATGTTGCTGGATCCAGCGCGCGAACTGTACGTGCTTGAACTTTCCAGCTTCCAGCTGGAGACGACCTCCAGCCTGAAAGCCGTCGCGGCAACCATCCTCAACGTGACTGAGGACCATATGGACCGCTATCCGCTGGGGCTGCAGCAGTATCGCGCGGCGAAACTGCGGGTCTATGAAAATGCTAAAACCTGCGTGGTGAATGCCGATGACGCGCTGACCATGCCGGTACGCGGCGCTGACGAACGCTGCGTCAGCTTCGGCGTCGATGTTGGCGACTATCACCTTAACCGCCAGCAGGGCGAAACCTGGCTGCGGGTGAAGGGTGAGAAAGTGCTGAACGTGAAGGAAATGACCATCAGCGGCCAGCACAACTACAGCAATGCCCTGGCGGCGCTGGCGCTGGCGGATGCCGCGGGCTTGCCGCGCGCCAGTAGCCTGAAGGCGCTGACCACCTTCACCGGCCTGGCGCACCGTTTCCAGCTGGCGCTGGAGCATAACGGCGT
The DNA here is from genome assembly GCF_040064335.1 of Klebsiella sp. CN_Kp088. Lineage (NCBI taxonomy): Bacteria > Pseudomonadati > Pseudomonadota > Gammaproteobacteria > Enterobacterales > Enterobacteriaceae > Klebsiella > Klebsiella sp. CN_Kp088. Next base: position 82,359 of record NZ_JBEAIQ010000018.1, read on the forward strand.
GCGTTGGATCAATGACTCCAAGGCGACCAACGTCGGCAGTACCGAGGCGGCGCTGAACGGCCTGCATCTCGACGGCACGCTGTATCTGCTGTTGGGCGGCGACGGTAAATCCGCCGACTTCACGCCGCTGAAACGCTATCTTGGCGGCGATAACGTTCGTCTGTACTGCTTCGGCCGCGACGGCGCTCAACTGGCGGCGCTGCGTCCGGAAATCGCGGTGCAAACCGAAACCATGGAACAGGCGATGCGGCAGATCGCTTCGCAGGTCAAATCAGGCGATATGGTCTTACTGTCGCCAGCCTGCGCGAGCCTGGACCAGTTTAAAAACTTTGAACAACGGGGTGATGTCTTTACCCGTCTGGCGAAGGAGTTAGGTTGATGCGTTTCTCTCTCCCACGCCTGAAAATGCCACAGCTGGGCCTGCCCCGGTTGAAGCTGCCGCGACTGCCGGGGATGTTTATTTTTGCCTGGCTGTTCGCCGCGCTGAAAGGTTGGGTGATGGGCTCGCGCCCGAAAGATAACGATAGCCTGGTCATGTATGACCGGATGCTGCTGTGGCTGACCTTCGGCCTGGCGGCGATCGGTTTTATCATGGTGACCTCGGCATCAATGCCGGTCGGACAGCGTCTGGCGAACGATCCGTTCCTGTTTGCTAAGCGTGATGGTCTGTACATTGTGCTGGCCTTCGCGCTGGCGATGATTACGCTCCGTCTGCCGATGGAGTTCTGGCAGCGCCACAGTACCGCGATGCTGATCGCCTCGATTGTGATGCTGCTGATCGTACTGGTGGTGGGGAGCTCGGTTAACGGCGCCTCGCGTTGGATCGCGCTCGGGCCGCTGCGTATTCAGCCGGCGGAGTTCACCAAACTGTCGCTGTTCTGCTACATCGCCAACTATCTGGTGCGTAAAGCGGATGAGGTGCGTAACAACCTGCGCGGCTTCTTAAAGCCGATGGGCGTGATTTTCGTACTGGCGATTCTGCTGCTGGCGCAGCCTGACCTCGGTACGGTGGTTGTGTTGTTCGTGACCACGCTGGCGATGTTGTTCCTGGCCGGCGCCAAGCTCTGGCAGTTTATTGCCATTATCGGCATGGGGATCTCGGCGGTGGTGCTGCTGATCCTCGCCGAACCGTATCGTATTCGCCGCGTCACTTCCTTCTGGAACCCGTGGGAAGACCCGTTTGGCAGCGGCTATCAGCTGACCCAATCGCTGATGGCCTTTGGTCGCGGCGAGATGTGGGGACAGGGCCTCGGCAACTCGGTGCAGAAACTGGAGTATTTACCGGAAGCGCACACCGACTTCATCTTCGCCATTATCGGCGAAGAACTCGGTTATATCGGTGTGGTACTCGCGCTTTTAATGGTATTCTTCGTCGCCTTTCGCGCCATGTCGATTGGTCGCAAAGCGCTGGAGATTGACCACCGCTTCTCCGGCTTCCTGGCATGCGCAATCGGCGTGTGGTTTAGCTTCCAGGCGTTGGTTAACGTCGGGGCGGCGGCGGGGATGCTGCCGACCAAAGGTCTGACCCTGCCATTGATTAGTTATGGTGGTTCCAGTCTGCTGATTATGTCGACGGCCATTATGTTTTTATTGCGAATTGATTATGAAACGCGCCTCGAGAAAGCGCAGGCGTTTACACGGGGTGTTCGATGAGCGGTCAGGAAAAGCGGTTAATGGTGATGGCGGGCGGCACTGGCGGACACGTGTTCCCGGGGCTGGCGGTCGCGCACCATTTAATGGACCAGGGCTGGCAGGTTCGCTGGCTGGGCACCGCCGATCGTATGGAAGCGGATTTAGTGCCGAAACACGGCATTGATATCGATTTTATCCGCATCTCCGGCCTGCGTGGCAAAGGGCTAAAAGCGCAACTGTTAGCGCCGGTGCGGATCTTCAACGCCTGGCGGCAGGCGCGGGCGATCATGAAGCGTTTCCAGCCGGATGTGGTGCTGGGCATGGGCGGTTATGTTTCCGGGCCTGGCGGCCTGGCGGCATGGTCGCTCGGGATCCCTGTGGTGCTGCATGAACAAAACGGGATTGCCGGCCTGACTAATAAATGGCTGGCAAAGATTGCGAAGAAAGTGATGCAGGCGTTTCCCGGCGCCTTCCCGCATGCAGATGTCGTGGGTAATCCGGTACGTACCGATGTTCTCGCGCTACCGCTGCCAGGGCAGCGTCTGGTGGGCCGGCAGGGGCCGATTCGCGTGCTGGTGGTTGGCGGCTCTCAGGGCGCGCGCGTGCTGAACCAGACTATGCCGCAGGTGGCCGCGAAGCTTGGCGATGCGGTGACTATCTGGCATCAGAGCGGGAAAGGCGGCATGGATACCGTGCGCCAGGCGTACGCCGCCGCCGGTCAGCCGCAGCATAAAGTGACTGAGTTTATTGATGATATGGCGGCAGCCTATGCCTGGGCCGATGTGGTTGTTTGTCGTTCCGGCGCGCTGACGGTCAGCGAAATCGCCGCCGCAGGTTTACCGGCATTGTTCGTCCCGTTCCAGCACAAAGATCGTCAGCAGTACTGGAATGCGCTGCCGCTGGAAAAAGCCGGCGCGGCGAAAATTCTCGAACAACCCGAGTTCACGGCGGATGCTGTGGCGGCCACCCTGGCCGGTTGGGATCGGGAAACCCTGATGGATATGGCGGAACGAGCGCGTGGCGCTTCGATTCCGGATGCTACCGAGCGGGTAGCGGAAGAGGTCAGCGCCGTAGCTTTGGCGCGCTAATCGCGGTGATTTTCACCGCCCGAATAAAGAAGTTGATGGCGTAAAGAATGAATACACAAGATTTGGCAAAACTGCGTTCCATAGTGCCCGAGATGCGTCGCGTCCGGCACATTCACTTTGTCGGCATCGGCGGTGCCGGTATGGGCGGTATTGCCGAAGTGTTGGCGAATGAAGGCTACCAGATTAGCGGCTCTGATCTCGCGCCGAATCCGGTGACTCAGCAATTGTCGCAGCTTGGCGCCACCATTTATTTCAACCATCGCCCGGAAAACGTGCGCGATGCCAGCGTTGTCGTGGTGTCCAGCGCGATCTCCGCGGATAACCCGGAAATCGTCGCCGCGCACGAAGCGCGCATTCCGGTAATCCGCCGCGCGGAAATGCTGGCGGAACTCATGCGTTTCCGTCACGGGATTGCGATTGCCGGTACGCACGGCAAAACCACGACCACCGCGATGGTATCCAGCATTTACGCCGAAGCCGGCCTCGATCCGACCTTCGTCAACGGTGGGCTGGTGAAGGCGGCGGGCGTACATGCCCGTCTTGGCCATAGCCGCTATCTGATTGCGGAAGCGGATGAGAGCGATGCGTCGTTCCTGCATCTGCAGCCGATGGTCGCCATTGTGACCAACATCGAAGCTGACCATATGGATACCTATCATGGCGACTTCGAGAACCTGAAGCAGACCTTTATTAACTTCCTGCACAACCTGCCGTTCTACGGGCGCGCGGTGATGTGCGTGGATGACCCGGTGATTCGTGAACTGCTGCCGCGTGTCGGCCGCCAAATCACCACCTATGGTTTTAGCGATGACGCCGACGTACGCATTGAAGAGTATCGTCAGCTGGGCGCGCAGGGCCATTTCCGCCTGGTACGCCAGGATAAAGAGGTCATGCAGGTGACGCTGAACGCGCCGGGCCGCCACAACGCGCTCAACGCTGCCGCGGCCGTTGCCGTCGCGACGGAAGAGGGCATTGAAGACGAGGCGATTCTGCGCGCGCTGGAGAGTTTCCAGGGCACCGGCCGCCGTTTCGACTTCCTTGGCGAATATCCGCTGGCGGAAGTCAACGGCAAGAGCGGTAGCGCGATGCTAATTGACGATTACGGCCATCATCCGACGGAAGTTGACGCCACTATCAAAGCGGCGCGTGCCGGCTGGCCGGATAAAAATCTGGTGATGGTATTCCAGCCGCACCGTTATACCCGTACTCGCGATCTGTACGATGATTTCGCCAACGTGCTGACCCAGGTTGATGCGCTGCTGATGCTGGATGTGTATCCGGCGGGCGAAGCGCCGATTCCAGGCGCCGATAGCCGCTCACTGTGCCGCACGATCCGCGGTCGCGGCAAAGTTGACCCGATTCTGGTTTCCGATCCGGCGCAGGCCGCGGAGATGCTGGCATCGGTATTGACCGGTGACGATCTGGTGCTGGTGCAGGGCGCCGGCAACATAGGAAAAATCGCACGTCACCTGGCTGAAATCAAACTGGTACCGCAAAAAACGGAGGAGGACCGACATGGCTGATAAAATCGCGGTTCTCTTCGGCGGAACCTCCGCTGAACGTGAAGTCTCGCTGAATTCAGGCGCTGCGGTGTTGGCCGGGCTGCGTGAAGGCGGGGTGGATGCTCACCCGGTCGATCCGCGCGACGTTGATATCACCCAGTTGAAGAACATGGGCTTTAAGAAAGCGTTTATTGCCCTGCACGGGCGCGGCGGCGAAGATGGCACGCTGCAAGGCCTTCTGGAGCTCATTCAACTGCCGTACACCGGCAGCGGCGTAATGGCTTCCGCTATTTCTATGGATAAGCTGCGCAGTAAATTACTGTGGCAGGGAGCGGGATTACCGGTCGCGCCGTGGGTTGCATTGACCCGCGCGCAGTTCAACGCAGGACTTTCTGCTGGCGTTTCTGAGCAGATTGCGGCGCTGGGGCTGCCGGTTATTATCAAGCCGAGCCGCGAAGGGTCCAGCGTCGGCATGTCGAAAGTTAGCGAAAGTTGTGCAATGCAGGATGCATTGGCGCTGGCTTTTCAGCATGATGATGAAGTTCTGATTGAGAAATGGCTCAGTGGCCCGGAATTTACCGTCGCTATCGTCGGTGAAGAAATTTTACCGTCAATTCGTATCCAGGCGGCTGGAACCTTCTATGATTATGAGGCGAAGTATCTCTCTGATGAGACGCAATATTTCTGCCCTGGTTTTGAGGAACCCGCCCGCGAGTCAGAAATCCAGAGCCTGGTGCTTAAAGCCTGGAATGTTCTGGGTTGCAAAGGATGGGGACGTATTGATGTGATGCTGGACAGCGATGGCCAGTTTTATCTGCTGGAAGCGAACACCTCACCGGGGATGACCAGCCATAGTCTGGTGCCGATGGCGGCCCGTCAGGCGGGGATGAGCTTCTCGCAGCTTGTTGTACGAATTCTGGACCTGGCGGGGTGATATGTCGCAGGCGGCGCTGAATACGCGGAACCAGGAAGAAGAATCGATTGCTTCTTCGCGTCGGAATAATGGAACCCGGCTGGCAGGGATCGTTTTCCTGCTGGCGGTGTTGTGTACCGTGTTGGTCAGCGGATGGATGGTTCTTGGTTGGATGGAAGATGCGCAGCGTCTGCCGTTGTCGAAAATGGTCGTCACCGGCGAACGTCACTACACGCGTAACGATGATATCCGTCAGGCTATTCTGGCGTTGGGCTCGCCGGGCACCTTTATGACTCAGGATGTCAACATCATCCAGAGCCAAATTGAGCGCCTGCCGTGGATTAAACAGGCGAGCGTAAGAAAACAATGGCCCGATGAATTGAAGATTCATCTGGTTGAATATGTGCCGATTGCGCGCTGGAATGATCAACATATGGTAGACGTAGAAGGAAATTCTTTCAGCGTGCCGGCGGATCGTACCAGCAAACAGAACTTACCGATGTTATACGGCCCGGAAGGCAGCGAAAATGAAGTGCTGCAGGGATACCGCGACATGGGACAGGTGCTGGCAAAGAATAAGTTCACGTTGAAAGTGGCGGCAATGACCGCGCGTCGCTCCTGGCAGTTGACGCTTAATAACGATATTAAGCTCAACCTTGGCCGCGGCGACACCATGAAACGGCTTCAGCGCTTTATGGAACTCTACCCGGTTCTTCAGCAGCAGGCACAGACCGACGGCAAACGGATAAGCTACGTTGATTTGCGCTATGACTCGGGTGCGGCGGTAGGTTGGGTACCTGCTCCCGTAGAGGAAAATAATCAACAACAGAATCAGGCACAGGCAGAACAACGATGATCAAGGCGACGGACAGAAAACTGGTAGTTGGACTGGAGATTGGCACCGCGAAGGTTGCCGCTTTAGTAGGGGAAGTTCTGCCCGACGGTATGATTAATATCATTGGCGTGGGCAGTTGCCCATCGCGCGGCATGGATAAAGGCGGGGTGAATGACCTCGAGTCGGTAGTGAAATGCGTACAGCGCGCTATCGACCAGGCTGAACTGATGGCCGATTGCCAGATCTCATCAGTGTATCTGGCGCTTTCAGGTAAGCATATTAGCTGTCAAAATGAGATTGGCATGGTGCCTATCTCCGAAGAAGAGGTGACGCAGGATGACGTGGAAAACGTCGTTCATACCGCGAAATCGGTACGCGTACGCGACGAACATCGCGTACTGCACGTCATCCCGCAGGAATACGCCATCGACTACCAGGAAGGTATTAAAAACCCAGTAGGGTTATCCGGCGTGCGTATGCAGGCGAAGGTACATCTGATTACCTGCCATAACGATATGGCGAAAAACATTGTTAAAGCGGTTGAACGTTGTGGTTTGAAAGTTGACCAACTTATTTTCGCCGGTTTAGCGGCCAGTTATTCCGTATTAACGGAAGACGAACGTGAGCTGGGTGTCTGCGTCGTGGACATCGGCGGTGGTACAATGGATATCGCCGTGTATACCGGCGGCGCGCTGCGTCACACCAAAGTGATCCCTTACGCGGGCAACGTGGTGACCAGCGATATCGCCTATGCCTTCGGTACGCCGCCGAGCGACGCCGAAGCCATCAAGGTTCGTCACGGTTGCGCATTAGGTTCAATCGTCGGTAAAGACGAAAACGTGGAAGTACCGAGCGTGGGCGGACGTCCGCCGCGCAGCCTGCAGCGTCAGACGCTGGCAGAGGTGATTGAACCGCGTTATACCGAACTGCTCAATCTGGTTAACGAAGAAATCCTGCAGCTGCAGGAACAGCTCCGTCAGCAAGGGGTCAAACACCATCTGGCGGCGGGGATTGTATTAACCGGCGGCGCCGCGCAAATTGAAGGCCTGGCGGCCTGCGCGCAGCGCGTGTTCCATACGCAGGTGCGCATTGGCGCGCCTCTGAACATCACCGGTTTAACGGATTACGCTCAGGAGCCGTACTATTCGACGGCGGTTGGGCTGCTGCACTACGGAAAAGAGTCACATCTCAGTGGTGAAGCAGAAGTAGAAAAACGCGTGACGGCGTCAGTGGGCTCGTGGATTAAGCGACTCAACAGCTGGCTGCGAAAAGAGTTTTAATTTTTTAAGAGAACGCAGACAATTAGCGTTCTCAGGCGACAGGCACAAGACGGAGAGAAACTATGTTTGAACCTATGGAACTGACCAACGACGCGGTGATTAAAGTCATCGGCGTCGGTGGCGGCGGCGGTAATGCCGTTGAACACATGGTGCGCGAGCGCATTGAGGGTGTTGAATTCTTCGCGGTGAACACCGATGCGCAGGCGCTGCGTAAAACGGCTGTTGGCCAGACTATCCAGATCGGTAGCGGTATTACCAAAGGTCTGGGTGCAGGCGCGAACCCGGAAGTGGGCCGTAATGCGGCAGACGAAGACCGTGAAGCGCTGCGCGCTGCGCTTGATGGCGCGGACATGGTCTTTATCGCGGCGGGTATGGGCGGCGGTACCGGTACCGGTGCGGCGCCAGTGGTCGCGGAAGTGGCGAAGGATCTGGGTATCCTGACCGTTGCGGTCGTCACTAAGCCATTTAATTTCGAAGGCAAGAAGCGCATGGCGTTTGCTGAGCAGGGGATCACCGAGCTGTCCAAGCACGTTGACTCACTGATCACCATCCCGAACGACAAGCTGCTGAAAGTTCTGGGCCGCGGTATCTCTCTGCTCGACGCTTTCGGCGCGGCAAACGACGTACTGAAAGGTGCGGTGCAGGGTATTGCCGAACTGATTACCCGTCCGGGTCTGATGAACGTCGACTTTGCGGACGTCCGTACCGTGATGTCGGAAATGGGCTACGCGATGATGGGTTCCGGCGTGGCGAGCGGTGAAGACCGTGCGGAAGAAGCGGCTGAAATGGCTATCTCTTCTCCGCTGCTGGAAGATATCGATCTGTCCGGCGCGCGTGGCGTACTGGTCAACATCACCGCTGGCTTCGACCTGCGTCTGGATGAGTTCGAAACCGTTGGTAACACTATCCGCGCCTTTGCTTCGGATAACGCGACCGTGGTTATCGGTACCTCTCTGGACCCGGATATGAACGATGAACTGCGTGTGACCGTTGTTGCCACCGGTATCGGTATGGACAAGCGTCCGGAAATTACCCTGGTGACCAACAAACAGGTACAGCAGCCGGTAATGGATCGCTACCAGCAGCACGGTATGGCTCCATTAACGCAAGAGCAGAAACCGGTGGCGAAAGTGGTGAACGACAATACGCCGCAAACCGCGAAAGAGCCGGATTATCTGGATATTCCAGCTTTCCTGCGTAAGCAAGCCGATTAAGAATTGGCTGGAAGTTGGGCATCTGCGCTCTTTGTGCTAAACTGCCCTGCCGAATGTATAGTACACTTCGGTTGGATAGGTAACTTGGCGAGATTATACGATGATCAAACAAAGGACTCTTAAACGTATTGTTCAGGCGACTGGTGTCGGTTTGCATACCGGCAAGAAAGTCACGCTGACTTTACGCCCTGCGCCGGCAAATACCGGGGTCATCTATCGTCGCACCGACTTGAATCCACCGGTTGATTTTCCGGCTGATGCCAAATCTGTGCGTGATACCATGCTCTGTACTTGCCTGGTGAACGAGCATGACGTGCGGATTTCTACAGTCGAGCACTTAAATGCCGCACTGGCTGGCTTGGGCATCGACAACATTATTGTTGAAGTCGATGCGCCGGAAATCCCGATTATGGACGGTAGCGCCGCTCCGTTCGTTTATCTGTTGCTGGATGCCGGCATCGATGAACTGAACAGCGCCAAGAAATTTGTGCGTATCAAAGAGACGGTTCGCGTTGAAGATGGCGACAAATGGGCTGAGTTTAAGCCGTATAATGGTTTTTCGTTGGACTTTACCATCGACTTTAACCATCCGGCGATTGACTCAAGCACCCAACGCTATGCGCTGAACTTCTCGGCCGATGCGTTCATGCGTCAGATTAGCCGTGCTCGTACTTTCGGTTTCATGCGTGATATCGAATATCTGCAGTCCCGTGGCCTGTGCCTGGGCGGCAGCTTCGATTGTGCCATCGTTGTTGACGATTATCGCGTACTGAACGAAGACGGTCTGCGCTTTGAAGATGAATTTGTTCGCCACAAAATGCTGGATGCGATCGGTGACCTGTTTATGTGTGGTCACAACATTATCGGCGCATTCACGGCGTTCAAATCCGGTCACGCGTTAAATAACAAACTGCTACAGGCTGTTCTGGCAAAACAGGAAGCCTGGGAGTATGTGACCTTCGAAGACGACGCAAAACTGCCGCTGGCATTCCGCGCACCGTCAATGGTTCTGGCGTAAGCCTGACCATTCAGTAAATTCGACTGGTAACCTGGTACTCTCTCCGTCCAGGGAACCAGTCGTTTTTCTTTTTAGCCTCCCCAAACCGCTTTTCACTGTGTTTCGCTGACAATAATATGTGCGCGTTCGCTGCTTTATTAAGCGTTTTCCCGCTGCATTAGCGTTCATTCCTGCTGTCTCGGCGCGGTATTAATGTTAGTATTTGGGCGCAAAATTTTTCTCTGGGTTGCTTTATCCTGTCGATTTCAGGCTGTACTGCGAAGACCGCCAATAAAATGGACCGCCTGAAAGGACGCAGGAATACCAACTAAAGGTAAAGAAAGTGAGTGGATTGCTGACGCGTTGGCGACAGTTTGGCAGACGGTATTTTTGGCCGCATCTCCTGTTGGGGATGGTCGCGGCTAGCCTCGGCCTGCCTGCGCTTAACAACAGCCACGAAACCACTACGCCGGCGAAAGCCACGGCCAGCAACCATAATCCGAATAAAGTTAACTTCTCCCAGCTGGCGCTGCTGGAGGCCAATCGTCGGCCGAACTTTACCGTCGACTACTGGCATCAGCATGCGATTCGCACCGTCATTCGCCATCTGTCGTTTGCGATGGCGCCGCAGGCTTTGCCTGTGGCGGAAGAATCATCGCCGCTGCAGGCCCAGCATCTGGCCCTGCTCGATACGCTCAGCGCGCTGCTGACCCAGGACAGCAAACCGCCGGTGGTTATCCGCCAGGCGGCTTATATCCCTTCTTCTTATTCTGCCTTCCGCGTCAGCGCCTGGATAAGCCAGGTAGCGGGGATCCGCGCAGGGCCTCAACGTCTCAGCTGAAAATAAACACGGACCATCCTATTTTTTTTGACTCCGCACCGCGGGGCGTTTGAGATTTTATTATGCTAATTAAAATGTTAACTAAAGTGTTCGGTAGCCGTAACGACCGTACGCTGCGTCGTATGCGCAAAGTCGTCAACATCATCAATGGTATGGAACCGGCGATGGAAAAGCTCTCTGATGACGAGCTGAAAGCCAAAACCGGGGAATTCCGCGCGCGTCTGGAGAAAGGTGAAAGCCTGGAAAGCCTGATCCCGGAAGCGTTTGCCGTGGTGCGTGAAGCGAGTAAACGCGTCTTCGGCATGCGCCACTTCGACGTGCAGCTGCTGGGCGGTATGGTACTGAACGACCGCTGCATCGCGGAAATGCGTACCGGTGAAGGTAAAACCCTGACCGCGACGTTACCGGCGTATCTTAACGCGCTGACCGGTAAAGGCGTTCACGTCGTTACCGTCAACGACTATCTGGCGCAGCGTGACGCCGAAAACAACCGTCCGCTGTTCGAATTCCTCGGTATGAGCGTGGGCATCAATATGTCCGGCCTGCCTGCGCCGGCGAAGCGTGAAGCCTACGCGGCCGACATCACCTACGGTACCAACAACGAATACGGCTTCGATTATCTGCGCGATAACATGGCGTTCAGCCCGGAAGAGCGCGTACAGCGTAAACTGCACTATGCGCTGGTGGATGAGGTGGACTCCATCCTGATCGACGAAGCGCGTACCCCGCTTATCATTTCCGGCCCGGCTGAAGACAGCTCCGAAATGTATCGCAAGGTGAACAAAATTATTCCGCACCTGATCCGCCAGGAAAAGGAAGACTCCGACACCTTTACCGGTGAAGGCCACTTCTCCGTGGATGAGAAAGCTCGCCAGGTTAACCTGACCGAACGCGGTCTGGTACTGATCGAAGAGCTGCTGGTGCAGGAAGGCATCATGGAGGAAGGCGAATCACTGTATTCTCCGACCAATATCATGCTGATGCACCATGTTACCGCCGCGCTGCGCGCCCACGCGCTGTTTACCCGCGACGTTGACTACATCGTGAAAGATGGCGAAGTCATCATCGTCGATGAACACACCGGCCGTACGATGCAGGGGCGTCGCTGGTCCGATGGCCTCCACCAGGCGGTAGAAGCCAAAGAAGGCGTGGAGATCCAGAATGAGAACCAGACTCTGGCATCCATCACCTTCCAGAACTACTTCCGCCTGTACGAGAAGCTGGCGGGGATGACCGGTACCGCGGATACCGAAGCCTTTGAATTCAGCTCCATCTATAAACTGGATACCGTTGTCGTCCCGACTAACCGTCCGATGATCCGTAAGGATATGGCGGATCTGGTCTACATGACCGAAGCGGAAAAAATTCAGGCGATTATCGAGGATATTAAAGATCGTACCGCTGCCGGTCAGCCGGTGCTGGTCGGTACTATCTCAATCGAAAAATCTGAAGTGGTTTCCCGTGAACTGACGAAAGCCGGCATCAAGCACAACGTCCTGAACGCCAAGTTCCACGCCAGCGAAGCGGATATCGTCGCCCAGGCGGGTTATCCGGCTGCGGTCACCATCGCCACCAACATGGCGGGCCGTGGTACCGATATTATGCTCGGCGGTAGCTGGCAGGCGGAAGTTGCCGCGCTGGAAAATCCAACGCCGGAGCAGATTGAAAAAATCAAAGCTGACTGGCAGGTGCGCCACGATGCGGTCCTGGCCGCAGGCGGTCTGCACATCATCGGTACCGAGCGTCATGAATCCCGTCGTATCGATAACCAGCTGCGTGGCCGTGCTGGCCGTCAGGGTGATGCCGGTTCTTCCCGCTTCTATCTGTCGATGGAAGATGCTCTGATGCGTATCTTCGCCTCCGATCGCGTATCCGGCATGATGCGGAAACTGGGGATGAAGCCGGGCGAAGCTATCGAGCACCCGTGGGTGACCAAAGCGATTGCCAACGCCCAGCGTAAAGTGGAAAGCCGCAACTTCGACATTCGTAAACAGCTGCTGGAATATGATGACGTCGCCAACGATCAGCGTCGTGCTATCTATACCCAGCGTAACGAGCTGTTGGATATCTCCGACGTGAGCGAAACCATCAACAGCATCCGCGAAGACGTCTTCAAAGCCACTATTGATGCGCATATTCCGCCGCAGTCGCTGGAAGAGATGTGGGATATTGAAGGCCTGCAGGAACGTCTGAAAAACGACTTCGACCTTGATCTGCCAATTAAAGAGTGGCTGGATAAAGAGCCGGAGCTGCACGAAGAGACCCTGCGTGAACGTATTCTGCAGAGCGCGGTAGAAACCTACCAGCGTAAAGAAGAAGTGGTCGGCGCCGAAATGATGCGTCACTTCGAGAAAGGCGTCATGCTGCAAACGCTGGATTCCCTGTGGAAAGAGCACCTGGCGGCGATGGACTACCTGCGCCAGGGTATCCATCTGCGCGGCTACGCGCAGAAAGATCCGAAGCAGGAGTACAAGCGCGAATCCTTCTCGATGTTTGCCGCTATGCTCGAATCGCTGAAGTATGAAGTTATCAGCACGCTGAGCAAGGTACAGGTGCGGATGCCGGAAGAAGTCGAAGAGATGGAACAGCAACGTCGCGAAGAGGCAGAGCGTCTCGCGCAGATGCAGCAGCTGAGCCATCAGGATGACGATACACTGGCTGCCGCCTCGCTGGCTGAACAGACCGGCGACCGTAAAGTCGGGCGTAACGATCCGTGCCCGTGCGGTTCCGGTAAAAAATACAAACAGTGCCACGGCCGTCTGAGCTAAGGGCTGATAAAAAGCAAACCAGGGCGCAGATTTCTGCGCCTTTTTTATGGAGCTGTTTCAATGAAAAAACTGCAAATCGCCGTCGGGATAATTCGCAATCCGCAAGGCGAAATTTTTATTACCCAGCGTGCTGCAGACGCGCATATGGCCAATAAACTGGAATTCCCCGGTGGAAAAATAGAATCAGGTGAGACGCCGGAACAGGCGCTGGTACGTGAACTGCAGGAAGAGGTCGGGATTACGGTGACGACGTCCACGTTGTTCGACAAACTGGAGTATCAGTTCCCGGATCGCCATATCACGCTATGGTTCTTCCTGGTGGAAAACTGGCAAGGTGAGCCGTGGGGCAAAGAAGGACAACCGGGGCAGTGGATGGCGCAGCAGGCGTTGGATCCGCAGGCATTTCCGCCGGCGAACGAGCCGATAATTAATAAACTTATTACGCTTGCCTGAGCGCCGGGCAACCCGGCGCAGGCCTGAAACGCTAATCCGGAACGTCCCGGATTAGCGATAGGAAAGGTTACTGCTGCGGCTCGCTCCAGTCATCGCTGTCGGATAAGTCGCCGGAACTGGGGATACGTTTCTCTTCCGCCGCCCACTCGCCAAGATCGATCAGCTGGCAGCGCTTCGAGCAAAACGGGCGAAACGGGCTTTGCTCGCTCCAGACGACGTTTTTACCGCAGGTTGGGCAGTTAACGATAGTCTCTTCTGACATAGTGTCTCCTTAGCAACAAGCCAGTTCAAAATCAAAGCGTTCCGGCACGATACCATGCTCGCTGTCCAGCGGCAGGAAGCGGATGGCGAAGCGGCTTTTATGGCCGGAAATTTGCGGGTATAGCTGGCTTGCGAGATCCAGGCGCAGGCGCAGCAGATCGGCATCGTCGCCATTATCCTGATAAAAGCCATTGAGGCTGGTCTGCTTACGGAAAGGCGCGGAGTTACGAATCAAATCAAGGATCAGCTCCAGCGACTGCATCAGCGGCGTCAGGCTCGCTAACCATTTTGCCACCTGCTCATCGCGATACTCTTGCGGCATATGCAGCCAGATATGCAGAGTTGGCAAATCAAAGCCGCAACAGCCGCCAGGGATGCTCAGACGCTGGCGCACCAGGCCAATCAGCCGATCTTCACGAAGAAACTGGCCAATACGCGGAGCGGAGATCAAGGTGCTGCCGGACAGTTTGAGCTGCTGACGTAGGGCTTCAATACGCTGCTGATCGACGCCGGGCACTTCGGCCCAGGTTTGTAATTTCCGCTGTTGTCGCTCCAGCTCTTTCAGCAAATCGGTACGCACTTCGCCACGTTCCAGCACGTCCAGTAGATCGCCGGTATTGCGGAAAAAATGGAGAGCGTCCGCGTAGCTGGCAATGGCCGGGCGGGAAGAGAGCTGCTGAAATAAAAATTCAATGCGCAGCCAGGTGCGCATTTTCTCATTGAGCGGATGTTCGAAGAGAACAGGGGTATGCATTACGGTTTTTCCTGTGAGGCGGCCTGCGATGCCAGCATTAAATACTTATCGTGCAGGCGGGCGACGTGGGATGCGACGGCATCCGCGGAGCCCATGTTTTCAATAACATCATCCGCTGCGGCAAGACGCTGTTCGCGCGTCGCCTGGGCGGCAAGAATATGTTCAGCGTGTTCACGACTGACCCCATCGCGGCGTATGGTGCGCTCGATTTGCGTCTCTTTTGGCACATCGACAACCAGTATGCGATCGGCTTTATCGGTCAGGCGGTTTTCGACCAGCAAGGGTACGACCCAGAGGAGATAAGGTGAGGTTGAGGCCTGCATCTGACGGCGCGTTTCTTGCTGAATCAGCGGATGCAGCAGCGCGTTAAGCCAGGCCTTGTCCTCGCTATGAGCAAAAATGCGTTCGCGTAAGCGGCGGCGATTCAGACTGCCATCGTCGTTGATCATCTGTGGACCAAACCTTTCAGCGATAGCAAGCAGGGCGGGAGTACCGGGCTCTACAACCTGACGCGCAATAATATCGGCGTCGATGACGGTTACGCCCAGGTGAGCAAATTCGTCGGCGACGGTACTTTTACCGCTACCGATGCCGCCTGTTAACGCTACCGTATACCCCATACACTTCAATCCCGATGTCACATTATTGTTCAAAACCCTGGCGATTCACCGCGCCATTCAGACCCAGAGGATAGCTTAATCAAGATTTTGTTAAATCGAAAAAGTATCCATAATGTGAATTGTGATTCACTTTATATATAAAAAACAATTGGTTAAAAATGACGCAATGGTAAGGAAAGCACACGAACGTGTTTTTCGCTATTCACCAGGTAAATTTTAACGATTGTAGCGTAAAAAAAGTGAAAATCGCAGTCTTGCGCGGCTATGATTCGTGCGTATGATAGCGTCACTGGAGTTGTGCTCTCACATTAATGCAATTAACCCCAGGAATTCGCACATGCGTATTGAAGAAGATCTGAAGCTAGGTTTTAAAGACGTTCTTATCCGCCCGAAACGCTCTACCCTCAAAAGCCGTTCTGATGTTCAACTGGAACGTGAATTCACCTTTAAGCATTCAGGCCAGACCTGGTCCGGCGTACCGATTATCGCTGCTAACATGGATACCGTCGGTACCTTCAGCATGGCGAAAGCCTTGTCCGCTTTTGGAATTCTGACCGCCGTGCACAAACACTACAGCGTTGAAGAATGGCAGGCGTTTGTGCAGAGCGAGTCCGCAGAAGTGCTGCAGCATGTGATGGTTTCCACCGGTACCTCTGACGCGGACTTTGAAAAAACTCAGCAGATCCTGACCCAGAATCCACAGCTGAACTTCGTCTGCATAGACGTGGCTAACGGCTACTCTGAACACTTCGTTCAGTTTGTGGCGAAAGCGCGCGCCGCCTGGCCACAAAAAACCATTATCGCCGGCAACGTGGTGACCGGTGAAATGTGTGAAGAACTGATTCTCTCCGGCGCTGATATCGTTAAAGTGGGCATTGGCCCTGGCTCCGTCTGTACTACCCGCGTGAAAACCGGCGTTGGCTACCCGCAGCTGTCTGCGGTGATTGAATGTGCCGATGCCGCGCACGGTCTCGGCGGCCAGATCATCAGCGACGGCGGCTGCACCATGCCGGGCGATGTTGCGAAAGCTTTTGGCGGCGGTGCCGATTTTGTCATGCTCGGCGGGATGCTGGCGGGTCACGAAGAGAGCGGCGGTACCGTGGTGGAAGAGAACGGTGAAAAATTCATGCTGTTTTACGGTATGAGCTCTGAATCGGCGATGACTCGCCACGTCGGCGGCGTCGCGAAATATCGTGCCGCGGAAGGTAAAACCGTTAAGTTGCCGCTGCGCGGCCCGGTTGATAATACCGCGCGTGATATCCTCGGTGGCCTGCGTTCAGCATGCACCTATGTTGGCGCTTCCCGCCTGAAAGAGCTGACCAAACGTACAACCTTTATCCGCGTACAGGAACAAGAGAACCGCGTGTTCAACAGCCTGTAATGACGATGGCTGGCGCTCTGGCGCCAGCCATTAACTCCCCATTGTGCCCAGCGCGTCCCCCAGATGAAAAACAGGTAGGTACATCGCTACCACCAGCACACCGACGATCGTTCCGGTCACCACCAGCAGTATTGGCTCCAGCAGCGTCGCCAGATTATCCGCCTGCTGATGAGTTTGCTCGCTATGATGGCGCGCCAGGTTATCGAGCATCGTATCCAGCGCTCCAGATGCCTCGCCGGTACGAATGAGCTGCAGGCACAGCGAGGTAAATCCGCCACAATTCGTCAGCGCCTGCCAGATTGGTTGGCCATGGGTAATCTCTGCGCGCGCCTGTGCAATCCTCTGCCGCCACAGCGGGCAGCCCACGGTTTCCTCAACGCTCTCCAGCCCCTGGACAAAGCTTATGCCCGCGCTTTGTGTCAGTGAAAGAATGGTAAATATCTGGCTCAGTTGCTGACCGTTGATCAGCCGACCCGCTATTGGAATCGCGTGAAATAATCTTTGCCTTAACAGCAGCCAGCGTGGCCGACGCCGGGCTAGCCGGATGAGAAAAAGTAGAATAGCAAAAAGAGGCGGCAGCAAGGGCCAGTAGCGGGCTAACGCGTCGCCAAGGTGAATGACCATTTGCGTCAGCAAGGGGAGCGGCGTGTTGAAGGTCCGATAGATGGCGGTAAATTCAGGCAGAACGAAAAACAGCATCGCCACGACCAGCGCCAGCGCTAATGTCAGGATAACGATCGGATAGCGCAGCGCCTTCTTTACCTTTTCTGTCAGACGCTGTTGTTCTTGCTGCTGTTGCGCGAGTTGAAAGCAGCAGCGTTCCAGCTTACCGGTGAGCTCGCCGGTGCGGATCATCGCCAGATAGAGCGGAGGGAAGACCTGCGGCCATTGCGCCAGGCCGCTGGAGAGAGAAACGCCATTTGCCAGTTCCTGCGCCAGCACTCGTAGCAACGCCTGCCACTGTTTGTGCGGCTGTTGTTGGGCCAGTAGCTCCAGCCCTTCAGCCAGCGGTAAACCAGCCTGCAGCAGCGTGGCAAGCTGGCGGATAACCTCACCGCTGTAGCGCGGGCGCCACAGCGAATTCTGTACCGTTTTACGCCGTAGCGCCAGCGGCAGGATCCGCTGCTGTTCCAGTGATGCCAGCGCCTGCCCACGCGTTTCTTGCCACAGGGCGCCCTCGCACATCATTCCTTGCTTATTCATCCCCCGCCACTGCCAAAGCTGCTTAGTCGCCATGTGGGATCCCCAGAACGCGCACGACTTCTTCCAGGCTGGTCAACCCGCGCTCCACCGCTTCACAGCCGCTTTCAAACAGTGTCATCATGCCGGCTTCGCGGGCCAGCGTTTCGATTTCCGCCGCGCTGAGATCGCGATTAATGGCCTGACGCAGCGCGCTATCCACCGGCAGCAGTTCGAATAAGGCCAGGCGGCCGTAGTAACCGTGGTAGCACTGTGGGCAGCCAACCGCCAGCCAGCCGGGTAATGGGCGTGGCCAAAGACTGTGCGGCACCTCGGTAGGGCGGCCGCCATCGCGCCGGCAGTGGGGACACAGTTTTCGCACCAGCCGCTGGGCGACCACCAGCGATAGCGCCGAGGAGATCATCCAGCGCGCTACGCCCATTTGTTGCAGGCGAATTAACGTTTCGCTGGTGGAGTTAGTATGCAATGTAGAGAGCACCAGATGCCCGGTTTGTGCGGCTTTAATGGCGATTTCCGCGGTTTCGGCATCGCGAATTTCTCCGACCATGACGATATCCGGATCCTGACGCAGCAGCGCCCGCAGGACGCTCTGGAAGGTAAGCCCGGATCGCGGGTTGATCTGCGTTTGGTTGAGCCCGGTAAGCGGGATCTCCAGCGGATCTTCCACGCTGCAGATATTGACCTCTTCGCGGTTTCGCGCCTGCAGCGCGCTGTACAGGGTGACGGTTTTGCCACTCCCCGTAGGCCCGGTAACCAGTAGCAACCCCTGCGGCTGGTTCAATGTGGCGCGGAAAAAAGCAAGCTGACGAGAGGAGAGCCCCAGAGCTTCCAGATCCAGCGCCTGCTCCACCTGGTGTAATAAACGCAGGACGATTTTTTCCCCGCCGCGGCAGGGGAGGGTTGCAATGCGAAAGGAGACCGTGCGCCCGGTAAGCGTCAGAGTGAACTGTCCATCCTGCGGTAGACGATGCTCGGCAATATCGAGGTTGCCCAGCACCTTAAGCCGTGCGGCTATTGGCGCAGCCAGCGCGGCCTCAAGTAACGGTAGAGCATGCAAAACGCCATCGACACGCAGGCGTATCCGCAGCTGATTTTCCGCCGGCTCAATATGGATATCAGAGGCTCGCTGGCGCAGCGCCTGCTCCAGAATTTGATTCAGTAGATCGGTTACGCCCTGGGAGGTACCCGTGGCGGAGTCTGCTGCTGACCGCTGTGCCTCATGCTGATGCTTATCCATCCGCTCCTGGCTCCAGCATTCAATATCGATGCGCTTTTGGGTAGCGAAGCGCAGCGCTTCCATCAGTTCTGGAGACGGCGTATCCACAACGGCGATAACAATGGTCTGCTCGTCGCTCTTCAACAACAGTGCGTGATGGCGCTGACAGAGTGAGAGTAGCTGTTCGGTTTTCATGTCTGTCACCTCAGTTAAAGCGGAAGACATCTTCGCAGGCCTGCTTTAACGCGCTGTCATCGCCGATGGCGCAGACGCGCTGCCAACCGGTGATACCGTTGGCGTTATCCCAGGAAGGGGTCAGGGTGACGGCCAGGCCGTTAAGGCTCTCCTGCCCGGTCAGCGTGACCACCCCCTGGGCGACGCTCATCGCTGATACATAGCGGGTAGTCGACGGTGAAGGGATTCCGTTATTGCCGCCATCGCAGCTGGTTAATCCGCCGTGGTCCAACGCGCACAGCTCTATTGCCGTGCGGTAGGGCACAAAGGTTTGCAGCATATCGGTGAGGGCGGCTTTGCGTAGGTAGTTTTGGTAGGCAGGGATGCCGATGGCGCTGAGGATGGCGATAATGCCGATAACCACCATTAATTCGATCAGGGTAAAACCACGTTGCTTATCCATAAGTCACTCCTTGTTGGTTGTGGGGTGACTTTGGCGCGATTACGTCGCGGCGGCGAGGAGGAAAAATACGCTTAGGATGCAGGCATCCAGCTTTTCGGTAGCATTTTCAAAGATGCACGGGAAGCGTGCGAGGCGTCTCGCAAAAATAACCCCGATACCCGGTGGATATCGGGGGAGAGAATTAACGAAAACGCATGGACAGGTCGAGGGCCCGTACGTGCTTAGTGAGTGCGCCGACGGAAATATAGTCAACGCCGGTTTCCGCGAATTCGCGAATGGTATCGAAAGTAACGTTGCCGGAGACTTCCAGCGCCGCCTGGCCGTTGGTACGTTTTACCGCCTCACGCATCAGGTCGGTGGTGAAATTGTCGAGCATGATGATATCAGCGCCGGCTTTTAACGCTTCATCCAGCTCATCCAGTGTTTCGACTTCGACTTCCACCGGTACGTCCGGGTGCAGCCAGAAGGCTTTTTCCACCGCCTGACGTACCGAACCAGAGGCGATGATATGGTTTTCTTTGATCAGGAAAGCGTCGAAGAGGCCCAGACGGTGGTTCGCGCCGCCGCCACACAGCACCGCATACTTCAACGCGGTGCGCAGGCCTGGTAACGTTTTACGCGTATCAAGCAGTTGCGTTTTGGTGCCTTTGAGCAGGTCGACGTAGCGGCGTACTTCGCTTGCTACCCCGGAGAGGGTCTGCACGAAATTCAGCGCGGTGCGTTCGCCGGTCAGCAGCACCCGCGACGGCCCGTCCAGTTCGAACAGCGGCTGATCGGCTTTTACCGTATCGCCGTCAGCCACGTGCCAGGTGATGCGGACATCGTCGCCGGCAAGCTGAATGAAAACTTCTTCTACCCAACGCTTACCGCAGAATACCCCATCTTCGCGGGTGATAACGACGGCGTGAGCGCGCGCGTCCGATGGCAATAATTGCGCGCTAATATCGTTGTTAGCGTCAACTTCGCCGCCCAGATCTTCGCGTAGTGATTGCGCGACGGCGTCGGTAATATCGAGATTAATACGTTCCAGCAGCGCGTCACGGCGGCGGTCGGGGCTGTAGCGACGAGGCGTCATGATAAAGCTCCAGATAGATAAGATTCAGAAGTGGGAAACATGCTAACCTGAACCACGTTTCTGTACCACACATACCCAATGGATTTCGCGTCGCCTGTGGGGCCGCCGGGATCCACGTTTGCGAAAGGAGATTCCCCATGCAGTTGAATGGCGGATGGCTGGTGGGCGCGCGTCGGGTGCCTTCGCCGCATCACGATTGCCGCCCGGACGATGAAAACCCTTCTTTACTGGTGGTACATAATATCAGCCTGCCGCCGGGGGAGTTTGGCGGCCCATGGATTGACGCGCTATTTACCGGTACATTGGATGCCGACGCGCATCCTTACTTCGCCGGGATTGCTCATCTGCGCGTTTCGGCGCATTGTCTGATTCGCCGCGATGGCGAGATAGTCCAGTATGTACCCTTTGATAAGCGCGCATGGCATGCGGGCGTCTCCAGCTATCACGGCCGCGAGCGCTGCAATGATTTTTCGATCGGCATTGAGCTGGAAGGGACGGATACTCAGGCCTACACCGAGGCGCAGTACCAGCAGTTAGTGGTGATTACCCAGGCGCTCATCCAGCGTTATCCTGGTATTGCTGATAATATTACCGGCCATTGCGATATCGCGCCGATACGTAAAACGGATCCCGGCCCGGCCTTTGATTGGGCAAAATACCGCGGTATGTTGGCCGCATCGTCACATAAGGAGATACCATGACGTTGTTTACTACGCTGCTGGTTCTCATCGCCGAGCGTCTGTTCAAGCTTGGCGAGCACTGGCAGCTCGATCATCGCCTGGAGGTACTGTTCCGCCGCGTGAGGCATTTCTCGCTGTTCGGCACCGTGCTGATGACCGTCGTCGCGGTGGCGGTGGTGTACGTTATTCAACGCCTGCTACAGGGGCAGCTATTTAACGTACCGCTGCTGGTGTTCTGGATTTTGCTTGGCCTGCTGTGCATTGGCGCGGGCAAGGTGCGCCTGCATTATCATGCCTATCTGAAGGCGGCGGCGAACAACGATAGCCACGCCTGCGATTCTATGGCCAGCGAACTAACGCTTATTCACGGCGTGCCGCCGGGCTGCGATCGTCAGGAGTATCTCCGCGAGCTGCAAAACGCACTGCTATGGATCAACTATCGCTACTATCTCGCGCCGCTGTTCTGGCTGGTGGTCGGCGGCCCGTGGGGGCTGTTGACGCTAACCGCTTATAGCGTCCTGCGCGCCTGGCAGACCTGGCTTGCGCGCTATCAGACGCCGCGCCATCGTTTACAGTCCGGCATTGACGGTATTCTGCATATTGTCGATTGGGTGCCGGTGCGCCTGGTTGGCGTGGTATACGCGCTGCTGGGGCACGGCGAAAAAGCGCTGCCTGCGTGGTTTGCCTCGCTAGGCGATCGTCACTCTTCACAGTATCAGGTATTAACTCGTCTGGCCCAGTTCTCATTGGCCCGCGAGCCGCACGTCGATGCGGTTGAGACGCCAAAAGCGGCGGTTTCCATGGCGAAGAAAACCTCGCTGGTGGTGGTGGTGATTATGGCGCTGCTGACCATCTACGGAACGTTGATTTAACGGCCCGAAGCCTGGCGCTGCTAGGCTTGGCGCACTCATGTCGCCGGATGGCGCTGCGCTTATCCGGCCTACGGTCCGCGGCCCGGTAAGCGCAGAAGTGGTAGCCCTGCTAAGCGCAGCGCAAGCAGGGAAAATCCCAGTGGTGGCGTTGGATCCCGGACGGCTCGCTGTTCATTCGCTACAACGTATCAGCAGGGGGGATGCCGAAGTCGGGCATCCCGTTTTCTTGCCAGCGCACTAACTTCAGCCGGGTGTGACGGTTAGGATCGTACAGCGGGTCGCCTTCGATTTCGGTGTAGTTGCGCGCGTGGTACACCAGCACATCTTCCCCCTCCGGCGTTTGCGTAAAGCTATTGTGGCCGGGACCATACTGGCGGTTTTCGTAGCTGGTGCGAAATACCGGCTGCGGGGATTTGTGCCAGTTAGCCGGCTGTAGCGGATCGGCCTGAATATCTATCCATAATAATCCCATGCAGTAGTTTTCATCGGTCGCGCTGGCGGAATAGCTGATAAACAGCTTATCGCCGTGTACCAGCACCGCAGGCCCCTCATTGACCATAAATCCCCGGCATTCCCAGGCAAACTCCGGCTTACTCAGCATGATCGGCGCGCCTTTTAGCGTCCACGGGTTTTCCAGCTCCGCCAGATAGAGATTGGTATTGCCGGCGATCTGCGGGTCTTTCTGCGCCCATAAATACCAGCGTTTCCCTTGATGGCAGAAAGTGGTGGCATCGAGGGCGAAGGTATCGAACGGGGTGATAATTTGCCCTTTTTCCTGCCAGCGGCCGCTGAGCGGATCGCTGTCGGTACACTCAAGGGCGAACATCCGGTGCTGGAACATCCCCTGGGCGTCGAGGTCATGGGTCGGGGCGGCGGCGAAATAGATATACCACTTGCCGTCGATGTGGTGGAGCTCCGGCGCCCAAATCAGCTGGCTCATCGGACCGCTTTGCGGCTTGCGCCAGACGGTCACCGGCTCGGCTTCACGCAGGCCTTCCAGCGTGGCGGCACGGCGAATCTCCAGCCGATCGTATTCCGGCACGGAGGCAATAAAATAGTAGCTGTCGTGATGGCGCAGGATAAAAGGGTCCGCGCGTTGTTCAATAAAGGGATTCGGCCAGTTGTTCATCAGGCTTTCCTTACGTGTTCACTGGTTTTCAATTCCTGGAGTTCATTCAGTTCGCTGTAGTTACTGCGGCGTTTTTCCAGATCGCTCTGGATTTGGCGCATCAGATCACGGTCAACTTTCAACAGGCGTACGACGCCTGCGGTAATCAGGTAGCCAACGCCGGGGATCACTGAGAACAGCAGTACGATACCGTTTAGCGCCGAGGCGCTTTGCTGCTTCGCGCCGGCATCGTAGCCGTACCACGACAGCAGGAAACCCACCATGGCCCGGCGACCGCCAGCCCCACTTTCAGGAAGAACAGGTTACCGGAGAAGCTGATGCCGGTGATCCGTTTACCGGTTTTCCACTCGCCGTAGTCATCAACGTCGGACATCAGCGACCAGTGCAGCGGCGACGGGATTTGATGCAGGATATTGAGCAGGAAGTAGAGCACCAGAATCAGCGTTGTGGCATGCGGATTAAAGAAGTAGAACGCGCAGGAGAAGACAGCCAGTACAATGTTGGTCCAGAAAAAGACCTGCAGTTTACACCAGCGGTCGGTCAGCACTTTCGCCAGCATGCTGCCGATCATCATGCCGACCACGCCAAGGCTGATAAACAGGGTGGCGAAGTGGGTGCTTTGCCCCATCACCCAGGTGACGTAGTACATGGTGGCGGCCATGCGGATAAAGCCGGGGCAAACGTTGCACAGGGTTAAGAGCAAAATGCGAACCCACTGGTCGTTTTTCCACACGTCTTTGAGGTCTTTTTTCAGCTCGTCGTTGGTTTGTACCGCCGGGCGGATGCGCTCGCGTACGGTGGCGAAGCAGAACAAAAACATACACATGCCGATGAACGCCAATACGGTCATCGCCATTTGATAACCTTTCGCTTTATCGGCGCCGCCGAACCACTCCGCCATAGGCAGCAGAGTCAGCGAGAGCAGAAGCGTCGCGATACCGACCAGCACAAAGCGGTATGACTGGCAGGCGACCCGCTCTTGCGGGTCGGATGTCATCACCGTCCCCAAAGAGCAGTAGGGGATGTTTATCGCGGTATAGGTTATCGACAGCAGGAAGTAGGTGACGAAGGCATAGATAACCTTGCTGTTGTAGGTCCATTCCGGGGTGGTGAACATCAGCACGCTGAACAGGGCGTAGGGGAAGGCCATCCACAGCAGCCATGGGCGAAAGCGGCCATATTTACTACGAGTGCGGTCGGCCATCGCCCCCATGATCGGGTCGGTGACGGCATCGATGACGCGCACCGAAAGCAGCAGCACCCCAACCAGCGCCGGCGCAAGACCAAAAATATCCGTATAAAAATAGTTAACGAACAACATGATGGCGCCAAAGATAATGTTACATCCGGCATCGCCCATCCCGTAGCCAATCTTTTCTTTCAGCGAAAGTGTATTGCCTGTCATCCTGGAACTCTCCATTGCAGTCTGGAGAGAATTATTGGTCTTAGCGTCGGGAATTACGTTGCAGTAATCCGTCATCGATATGGATAAAACTGTTACAGGAAGGAAAGTGTGAAGCAGATAACAATGCGCCGTGCCCGTCGCTCGAGGACGGACACGGCGTGACGAGATGTATTATTGTGCTTTTACGACGCCGCCGCTTTTCTGTTTAAACAGATAGCCAACGCCGAGAACGGCAATCCATACCGGTATCAGCCACACCGAAATCGCCATTCCCGGGGTCATCAGCATGATGGCCAGTACCGCGACCATAAATAGCAGGCATACCCAGTTACCCAGCGGGTAGAACAGCGCCGGGAAACGTGTTTTCACGCCTTCCTGCTGCTTAGCGCGACGGAATTTGATGTGCGCGAGGCTAATCATCGCCCAGTTAATTACCAGCGCGGAGACCACCAGCGCCATCAGCAGTCCGAACGCCGATTCCGGCGCCAGGTAGTTGATCAGCACGCACAGCGCGGTGACTACAGCGGACACCAGAATGGTGTTGACCGGTACGCCGCGTTTATCGAGAGTCAGCAGCGCTTTCGGCGCATTGCCCTGCTGCGCCAGGCCGAACAGCATACGGCTGTTACAGTACACGCAACTGTTGTAAACCGAGAGCGCGGCGGTCAGCACCACGATGTTGAGGGCGTTTGCCACCAGTGTGTCGCCGAGTTCGTGGAAGATCAGCACGAACGGGCTGGTATCGGCGGTGACGCGCGTCCACGGCAGCAGGGAGAGCAGCACGGCCAGGGAGCCTACATAGAAAATAAGGATACGGTAGATAACCTGGTTGGTGGCTTTCGGGATGCTCTTTTCCGGGTTGTCCGCTTCTGCCGCGGTGATGCCCACCAGTTCCAGACCGCCGAAGGAGAACATAATGATCGCCATCATCATCACCAGCCCGGTGAAGCCGTGCGGCAGGAAACCGCCCTGATCCCACAGGTTACTGACCGTCGCCTGCGGGCCGCCGTTGCCGCTGAACAACAACCAGGCGCCGAACAGAATCATGGCCACTACCGCGACGACTTTAATAATCGCGAACCAGAACTCCATTTCGCCGAACACTTTTACGTTGGTCAGGTTAATGGCGTTAATGGCGATGAAGAAGACCGCCGCGGAGGCCCAGGTAGGGATTTCCGGCCACCAGAACTGGATATATTTGCCCACGGCGGTCAGTTCCGCCATGGCGACAAGCACATACAGCACCCAATAGTTCCAGCCGGAGGCAAAGCCGGCAAAGCCGCCCCAGTATTTATAAGCAAAATGGCTGAATGAACCGGCCACCGGTTCTTCGACGACCATCTCGCCGAGTTGACGCATGATCAGGAAGGCGATAAACCCGGCGATAGCGTAGCCGAGAATAATACCAGGACCTGCAGATTGAATCACTGACGCACTACCCAGGAATAAGCCCGTACCAATAGCGCCTCCTAGCGCAATGAGCTGTATATGGCGGTTCTTCAAGCCGCGCTTGAGTCGATCGCCATGCTGTTGACCTTCCATCATGAAACCTCGTGTGTGGTTATTATGTTTATACGCTTCATCCTTCAGGTTGCTGCTTTGCTGTCCGTCTCTGCCAAATAGCATAGTTAGCTAATTTCAAGGCGTTTGAGGCCAGTTTTTACCCGAGTGACGCAACGCACACATTGTTGTGTTTGTGTAATTATGAAATTCCATTTTTGTATTGATTTCTTTACGGAAAGCAAAGCGGAAATTCCCTCAAAGACCTTTCGCCTGATGCAGAATAATGGTAAGGGCGTGCGAATGCACCTGCTTTATGAAGGGATGATGACGGAACGAACAAAAAGACACCGTTTGTCATTTTTTCTTACCACCGCCACCGCTACCCTTTATTGGTTATCTATTCACTTTATTGGTTTATAAATGCACTTTTTCGCTTCTTGAATCGGTTCAGAAAGCGTAATTTTTCGTTTATATAAAGTTAATGCTACCCCTTGCTGGGTAAATGTAAGTTTTGTGCAAGGTTACATTTCTGAAACGTTATTTCTGTAAGGTTGTTAAAAAAGGCCAGGTTTACTGATTTCAATCAAAACCTGTATGGACAGGAGGTGAATACTTTGTTACTTTAGCGCTACGAACTTTAAATTGGTAAGACCAATTGACTCCGGGCGAATGGCAGAGACAGGGAATATGGCCTACAGCAAGATCCGCCAACCAAAACTTTCTGATGTGATAGAGCAGCAGCTGGAGTTTCTGATTCTTGAGGGGACGTTGCGCCCCGGTGAAAAACTCCCGCCTGAACGCGAACTGGCAAAACAGTTCGACGTTTCCCGTCCCTCGCTCCGTGAGGCGATTCAACGCCTCGAAGCCAAGGGCCTGTTGCTTCGTCGCCAGGGCGGTGGAACCTTTGTACAAAGCAGCCTGTGGCAGAGCTTTAGCGACCCGTTGGTCGAGCTCCTGTCCGACCACCCTGAATCCCAATTCGATTTGCTGGAAACCCGTCACGCGCTGGAAGGCATCGCGGCTTATTACGCGGCGCTGCGCAGCAATGATGAAGATCGCGACCGTATTCGCGAGCTGCATCAAGCCATTGAGCGGGCCCAACAGTCCGGCGATCTCGACGCCGAATCCGGCGCTGTCGTCCAGTACCAAATCGCCGTCACCGAAGCGGCGCACAATGTGGTGTTGCTCCATCTGCTAAGGTGTATGGAGCCGATGCTGGCACAAAACGTTCGTCAGAACTTTGAATTGCTGTATGCCCGCCGGGAAATGCTCCCGTTGGTCAGCAACCATCGTACTCGCATTTTCGAGGCGATAATGGCCGGGGAGCCGGAGCAGGCGCGTGAGGCGTCGCACCGTCACCTGGCGTTCATTGAGGAAATTTTGCTGGATCGTAGCCGTGAACAGAGTCGTAGAGAACGTTCACTGCGTCGTTTACAGCAACGAAAGGACGAGAACTCCGGTTCTTAAGCGCCATTTTTTAGAGCGCGGCAACTAAACGCAGAACCTGTCTTATTGAATTCTTGGTTGTTCATCAGAGTGAAACGCTAAAGAGTTCAATGGGACAGGTTCCAGTTAAATCAACGATTAGATAGATAAGGAATACCCCCATGTCAGAACGTTTCCAGAATGACGTGGATCCGATCGAAACTCGCGACTGGCAACAGGCGATCGAATCGGTCATCCGTGAAGAAGGTGTTGAGCGTGCTCAGTATCTGATCGACCAGCTTCTTTCTGAGGCCCGCAAAGGCGGCGTGAAAGTAGCGGCCGGTGCGGCAGCGCATAATTACGTCAACACTATTGCCGTTGAAGATGAACCGGAATACCCGGGCAATCTGGAGCTGGAACGCCGTATTCGTTCAGCGATCCGTTGGAACGCCATCATGACCGTTCTGCGCGCATCGAAGAAAGATCTGGAGCTGGGTGGCCACATGGCATCCTACCAGTCTTCCGCTACCTTCTACGAAGTTTGCTTCAACCACTTCTTCCGTGCGCGCACTGAGAAAGACGGCGGCGATCTGGTTTACTTCCAGGGCCACATCTCTCCGGGCGTATATGCACGTGCCTTCCTGGAAGGTCGTCTGACTGAAGAGCAGATGAACAACTTCCGTCAGGAAGTTCACGGTAATGGTCTGTCCTCTTATCCGCACCCGAAACTGATGCCGGAATTCTGGCAGTTCCCGACCGTATCAATGGGGCTGGGGCCGTTGGGCGCAATCTATCAGGCTAAATTCCTGAAATATCTGGAACACCGTGGTCTGAAAGACACCTCTGCGCAAACCGTTTACGCCTTCCTGGGCGATGGCGAGATGGATGAGCCGGAATCTAAAGGCGCTATCACCATCGCGACCCGTGAAAAACTGGATAACCTGGTCTTCGTCATCAACTGCAACCTGCAGCGTCTGGACGGCCCGGTCACCGGTAACGGTAAAATCATTAACGAACTGGAAGGCATCTTCGGTGGTGCTGGCTGGAACGTTATCAAGGTTATCTGGGGCGGTCGTTGGGATGAGCTGCTGCGTAAAGACACCAGCGGTAAGCTGATTCAGCTGATGAACGAAACCGTTGACGGCGACTACCAGACCTTCAAATCCAAAGACGGCGCCTACGTTCGTGAGCACTTCTTCGGTAAATATCCGGAAACCGCCGCGCTGGTTGCCGACTGGACTGACGAGCAGATCTGGGCCCTGAACCGTGGCGGTCACGATCCGAAGAAAGTCTACGCTGCACTGAAAAAAGCGCAGGAAACCAAAGGCCAGCCGACCGTGATTCTGGCGCATACCATTAAAGGTTATGGTATGGGCGACACCGCGGAAGGTAAAAACATCGCGCACCAGGTTAAGAAAATGAACATGGACGGCGTTCGCTACGTCCGCGATCGTTTCAACGTGCCGGTGGCTGATGCCAATATCGAAAAACTGCCGTACGTGACCTTCCCGGAAGGTTCTGAAGAGCACACTTACCTGCACGCTCAACGTGAAAAGCTGAACGGCTACCTGCCGACTCGTCAGCCGAAATTCACTGAGAAACTGGAGCTGCCGACCCTGGCCGACTTCAGCGCGCTGCTGGAAGAGCAAAACAAAGAAATCTCTACCACTATCGCTTTCGTTCGTGCCCTGAACGTGATGCTGAAGAACAAGTCGATCAAAGATCGTCTGGTGCCGATCATCGCCGATGAAGCGCGTACTTTCGGTATGGAAGGTCTGTTCCGTCAGATCGGTATCTACAGCCCGAACGGCCAGCAGTACACCCCGCAGGACCGTGAGCAGGTTGCATACTACAAAGAAGACGAGAAAGGCCAGATTCTGCAGGAAGGTATTAACGAGCTGGGCGCAGGCGCATCCTGGCTGGCTGCTGCGACCTCCTACAGCACCAACGACCTGCCGATGATTCCGTTCTACATCTACTACTCGATGTTCGGCTTCCAGCGTATCGGCGATCTGTGCTGGGCGGCTGGCGATCAGCAGGCTCGCGGCTTCCTGATTGGCGGTACTTCCGGTCGTACTACGCTGAACGGCGAAGGTCTGCAGCACGAAGATGGTCACAGCCACATTCAGTCGCTGACTATCCCGAACTGTATCTCCTACGACCCGTCTTACGCGTACGAAGTCGCTGTCATCATGCATGACGGTCTGGTACGTATGTACGGCGAAGCGCAAGAGAACGTTTACTACTACATCACTACACTGAACGAAAACTACCACATGCCGGCCATGCCGGAAGGCGCCGAGGAAGGTATCCGTAAAGGTATCTACAAACTCGAAACCCTCGAAGGTAGCAAAGGTAAAGTTCAGCTGCTGGGCTCCGGTTCTATCCTGCGTCACGTTCGTGAAGCAGCGCAGATCCTGGCGAAAGATTACGGCGTAGGTTCTGACGTGTATAGCGTCACCTCCTTCACCGAACTGGCGCGTGATGGCCAGGATTGCGAACGCTGGAACATGCTGCACCCGCTGGAAACTCCGCGCGTACCGTACATCGCTCAGGTGATGAACGACGCTCCGGCTGTAGCATCCACTGACTATATGAAACTGTTCGCCGAGCAGGTTCGTACTTACGTACCGGCTGATGATTACCGCGTACTGGGTACCGATGGCTTCGGTCGTTCCGACAGCCGTGAAAACCTGCGTCACCACTTCGAAGTTGATGCTTCCTACGTGGTCGTTGCGGCGCTGGGCGAACTGGCTAAACGTGGTGAAATCGATAAGAAAGTTGTGGCTGACGCCATTGCTAAATTCGACATCGATGCAGAAAAAGTTAACCCGCGTCTGGCGTAAGAGGTAAGAGAATAATGGCTATCGAAATCAAAGTACCGGACATCGGGGCTGATGAAGTTGAAATCACCGAGATCCTGGTCAAAGTTGGCGACAAAGTTGAAGCTGAACAGTCGCTGATCACCGTAGAAGGCGACAAGGCCTCTATGGAAGTTCCGTCTCCGCAGGCTGGCGTCGTGAAAGAGATTAAAGTCTCCGTCGGCGACAAAACCGAGACTGGCAAACTGATCATGATTTTCGATTCCGCCGAAGGTGCAGCAGCCGCTGCACCTGCGCAGGAAGAGAAAGCGGCTGCTCCGGCACCGGCAGCAGCGCCGGCGGCAAGCGCAGCGAAAGAAGTTCACGTACCGGATATCGGCGGCGATGAAGTTGAAGTCACCGAGATCATGGTTAAAGTGGGCGACACTATTGCCGCTGAGCAATCCCTGATCACCGTCGAAGGCGACAAAGCTTCTATGGAAGTTCCGGCGCCGTTCGCGGGTACCGTTAAAGAGATCAAAATCAACACCGGCGACAAAGTGTCCACCGGCTCCCTGATCATGATCTTCGAAGTGGCGGGCGCTGCGCCTGCAGCCGCTCCGGCACAGGCTGCCGCTCCGGCTGCCGCGGCACCAGCTGCAGCGGCTGGCGTGAAAGACGTTAACGTACCGGATATCGGCGGCGACGAAGTTGAAGTTACCGAAGTGATGGTAAAAGTTGGCGATAAAGTGGCTGCTGAGCAGTCACTGATCACCGTCGAAGGCGACAAAGCTTCTATGGAAGTTCCGGCGCCGTTCGCGG
>NZ_JBEAIQ010000019.1:0-104756 GCF_040064335.1 Klebsiella sp. CN_Kp088
TCAGGTGTTAGTGTCCTTACGGACGTGGGGGTTCAAGTCCCCCCCCTCGCACCAATATTCTTACCCTTCTCTGTTTTATCCCATCAGCTTCAAATTCAACATGATCAGCATTATTCCACTGACCAGCGCTACGCTTGACGGCAACAGTACGAAATGACGTAACTGACGGTGCCAGATCATTGCCGCCGATAGTAGTAACCCCAGCACAATCATCACGCGCCAGGCTTCCACCGGCAGGCCAATCATGCCTAACGCCATCACCAGTACGCCCGGCAGCAGAATTCCCCAACCACTCCCTAAAGCTCGCTGCAACATGGTTTCGCCTCTCACAACGATAATGATAACCAATATCATATGATAATTCTTATCATTTGTCATGCCGGAGAGTTTAACTTTTATTACTCTTGCATTCAGGAGTAATGACATACATTCACTGGGATGATAAATTAAGCAAATTAAATCTATATATTACATTGTCTGATCATTTGCGCAGATAGCCTTATATTACGTGTTGTTTTATATTTTTCCCCCTTTGGCAGCCATCATCTTGAAACTTAACTACTAATAATGATAGTACCAATATGACTGCACAAACCTGGCGGGCTCATTACGAGCAAAAATATCAGTATTCCTTACGACTTTTTTTATTACTTAATTGTGTTTCTGCCGCTCTGTCGCTCCTCAGTCCGCTGTTTACCATTGTCACCGTCACGCTGCCGAGTTCGCTGATCTGTGCCGCCAGCCTGGGGTTCTTGTTATGGAATTGGAAATTTCCAAAACAGAAAATAAATATTCCTGTTATTTCTCTGTTATTTGGCATGCTATGGGCCTGGCACATCGTAATAAAAGCCTCATTGTTACCACCTCCACATTTTAACTTTCTGGTTATTGCCTTATTAAGCATCCTGTTTATTGGAACTATCGCTTTTTCTAACAATATCATTGCCTTTACTCTACATTCGCTACCGACTTTTATGGTGTGTCTGGTACTGGCCGGCGGCGAACAGTGGATGCGGATGTTTTACTGCTTTGTCCTGCCAGTTGCTGGAATTACGTTGCAAAACATTATGCAAAAGCGCAGCGATAATTTTACCCAAGGGCTAATGGATAAACTGTTGCAAGAGCGTAACACCCTGAACGATCTCAGTATGCTTGACCCATTAACCGGCCTGTATAACCGCCGTGGCCTGCAAAACCGGATGGATAACATCCTGGCAGTGGATACCTGCGAACATTTCATCCTGCTTTTGGATATTGACCATTTCAAAGCCTACAACGATAACTATGGCCATATGATGGGCGACCAGGCGCTAATCCAGGTATCCGCGGCGATTCGTAATTCCGTGCGTTCACGCGATATCGTCGCTCGATTTGGCGGTGAAGAGTTTATGGTGGTGCTGACCAGCAGCTCGGCGGAATCCGCCTTCCAGACAGCAGAGCGTATTCGCCAACGGGTTTACGATTTAAAAATCGCGCATCGTTTTAACGAAAGCGTCGCCACTCATGTCACTATCAGTATCGGGATGACCCCTCTGGTGAGTGGCGACATCGACAGTGCGATAAAACGCGCCGATAGCGCGCTATATGAAGCCAAAAACCAGGGACGTAATATCATTCTCGTCAACTAACGCTTCCAGCCCGCCGCGAGGGATATGCGGCGCTGACAAATCGCTTGCGCTCCCTGCAACGAACAACTAGTATCAGCAATCATTATCATTTAGATTTGTATCTGGAAATCTGATGGCTTACCGTACCTTCTCCTTCAGCGATGACATCATCTGGCGTGCGCCGCTTGCGCCCGTCGAGCATGCATTGGCGAATGCGGTACGGGAAAAGATCGCTGCGGTACGCCCGCATCTACTGGATTTCCTGCGTCTGGATGAAGAAGCTCCCCCGTTTGCTCTAACCCTCGCGGAATGGTCACGACCAACGTCCCTTAGCTCATTACTGTCCACCTATTCCGACCATATTTACCGTCACCAACCCAGCCAACCGCGCGAACAAAAACCCCTGCTTTCACTGTGGGCGCAGTGGTATATCGGCCTGCTGGTGCCGCCGCTAATGCTGGCGTTGCTTACGGAAGAACAGGCAATTAGCCTTGAACCGGAGCATTTTCGCGTTGAATTCCATGAAAGCGGGCGCGCGGCTTGCTTCTGGATTGACGTGCATGCCGACCATGATGCGTTGATGCTTCCCGCGCAAGCGCGTATGGATATGTTGGTCAATAAAGCCCTGAAACCGGTGGTGGAAGCGCTGGAAGCTACCGGCGACATTAACGGTAAGCTTATCTGGAGCAATACCGGCTATCTGATTAACTGGTATCTCGGTGAAATGAAAAATCTGCTTGGCGACGAGCAGGTGAACACGCTACGTCAACACTGTTTTTTTGCAAAACAGCAGGCCAGTGGCGAGGATAACCCGCTGTGGCGAACGGTAGTCCTGCGCGAAGGGCTGCTGGTACGCCGAACTTGCTGTCAGCGTTATCGCCTGCCGGACGTTCAACAATGCGGCGACTGCACGTTAAAGTAATTACCTGACGGGCGGCAATATGCCGCCCGTTGTCATTTTATGCGGTCTGCTCGTTCTCCTGCGCCGCGCGCTGCGCCTCTTCAGCTTCCTGCGCCAGCAGTTGCTTTTCGTACACTTTAAAGAACGGGAAGTAGATGATAGCCGATACGCAAGCGAGGACAACGACCAGAATCGCCGCGCGGAAATCCCATCCCAACGCCCATGCGCCGCCAATCGGCGCCGGCGCCGTCCACGGCACGACGGAGATAACACGACCGATCAGATCCAACTTCATGGCCGCCCAGGCAATCACCGCGTTAACCACCGGCGCCAGCAGGAACGGAATAAAGAATACCGGGTTCATCACGATAGGCGTACCGAAAATAACCGGCTCGTTAATGTTAAACAGGCTTGGCACCACGCTTAAACGGCCGATAGAACGCAAATGCGCGGAACGGCTGCGCAGATAGCAGAACACCAGCCCCATGGTTGCGCCGGAACCGCCGACAACGATGAAGAACGTCCAGAACGCTTCCATAAAAATATGCGGCAGCGGCGCGCCCTGCGCCAGGGCCTGCTGGTTCATCCCCAGATTAGTGAGCCAGAACATCTGCAGCATGCCGGAGACAATCGCCGCCCCGTGAATCCCTGCGAACCACAGCAGGTGGCCAATCAACACTGCCAGCAGAATGGCCGGTAATGAATCCGCGGCGGATACCAGCGGTTTAAAGATAGCCATGATGGCCTGCGGGATCAGCATGTCGAAATGATGCTGGATAAACAGACTCAGCGGATAGAGCGTCAGTACCACTACCAGGACCGGGATCAGCAGATCGAAAGAGTTTTTAATCATCGGCGGCACCTGATCCGGCAGACGAATCCCGATGTTGTGCGCCTTCAGGAATCGCATCATCTCCACGCAGTAAATCGCCACCAGGATGGCAGTGAATATCCCGGTACCGCCCAGACTATCAACCGGCAGACTGCCATTGGTTTTTGGCGCTGCGATCAGCAGAAAGGCCATGATCGACAGCATGGCGCACATGAAAGGATCGAGCTGGTGCGCCTTTTCATAATGCTTGCCCAGGTTGTAGGAAATCGCCGCGCAGATATAAATGGACATGATGCCCATGGTCATATCAAAAGGCGTCAGAATGCGTCCTTCGAACTCTTTAGCCAAATCCAGCCAGGCGCGGGCGAAGCCCCAGGTAGTATCCGGCGAAAAAGGCGGATAAGCGAAGACTAAGAGAAAGGAACCCACGATCATAAACGGCATGGCCGAGATAAATCCGTCACGAATAGCCATGACGTGGCGCTGCGAAGAAATGCGCCCGGCAACGGGGCTTATATAATTCTCTACAAAGCGAAATATCAGATTAAACGCAGCATGGTTAGCAGACATAGCAGCCCTCCTGACAGGCTATCGAAACAGGCCCAACAACGGTAATCTTGCCGCTATGCTGAAATTAACTACGTATCGACAGTGGCTAATCGGAATTAAAGGTCGCCATATTGTCAGCAGAAATATCTCACGCGCGGCTGTTAGTTATCTTTGCTACAGGGAGTTACCTTGTCAGTATTCATCGACGAACGCCATACTGCAACCGGTTACAGTAACCGGTTGCGGTGATTGTGAAGAAGATCCAGAAATCAGAATAATTCCTGATTATCTATCGACAATATTTACAGATTTCCGGCCTTGTGACAGATTTAAGCGGATAACTATCAGGAGAACCCCATGAGTCTGCAGTCCGTGAGGCAGTTTTTTGCTGAACATGCCCCCGATATTGAAATCATCGAATTGAATCAAAGTACGGCGACCGTTGCGCTTGCCGCCGCCGCGCATCGGGTCGAACCGGGGCAAATCGCTAAGACTTTATCTTTAAAAGTAAAAGACCAGGTTATATTGATCGTCGCCAAAGGTGATGCCCGGCTTGATAATAAAAAACTGAAAGACGCTTTCGGGGCGAAAGCGCGCATGCTTAGTAGTGATGAAGTTGTTACGCTGACTGGCCATCCCGTCGGCGGCGTCTGCCCGTTTGGCCTGGAAAATCCACTGCCGGTTTATTGTGATGTCTCGCTCAAGCAGTATTCCGAAGTTCTGCCGGCAGCGGGGGCAATTCATAGCGCGGTACGAATTTCGCCTGAACGTATGGCGCAACTGACAGAAGCCGACTGGGTCGACGTCTGCCTGTAGATTGCCAGTTATTGCGCCAGGCGCATTCCCCGGCCGTCGTCATTATTAGCCGGCAGACACAGCAGAATGTCTGCCGCGCTGAGCAAGCCAATGTCAGAGTTCACACCCAGTTTGGTCATTGCATTAAATTTATGCGCGCGAATGGTTTTGATATTTCTATCAAGCCGGGTGGCTATTTCGGGCAGTGAATAGCCGTAAGTCATGTAACGCAGGATCGTATGCTCGGTTGGGCTAAGAATTTGCCCGCAGGAGCTATAGCTGCGATTGAGAATACTTTCTTTGTCCAGCGGCGCCTGTTCAATTAGCTGCAGTAAACGTTCTTGCAGGCGAGTAAGACAAGATGATTTATTGAGGATAGTTTGCGGGCTTGATGGCGTCAGATGGCTGATCAGACGCATTTCCGCCGTATTATCCGCCAGTACGATTCGCTGTATTTCGGGACGAGTTTGCGCAATCTCGTGTAAGAAGAGCAGGCTTTCCAGACGAATACGCCTGCTACCGGAAAGAGAAAAAATAACGGCAATAAAGTTTTTGGAAGCGAATTCGCGCTTTAGAGCCTGAGTATCTTTATAAAAATGAATGCTATATCTTTTACCCGCATCGTTACTTAAAATGTAACGAAGCGCCGTCTCAGTCATTGCGCATTTTTCTACGATAGCGACACATCGTGTTGTGAGATTTTTTTCCATTCCGTGTTATCTCCATAGGCTGAATACAGATTCAGTTCCTTCATTCCTTGAGCGCTATTGATCCAGGCATACATTTCTGCATTACTGCGTAACGAAAGTCGGCGCATGGCGCTATTTTTCTGCGCGCTTATCGTTTTATTGCTCTTTTTCAACAAGGCAGCAATCTGGTTAATTCCCCACCCTTTTGCCAGAAGCCGCAAAACTTTGCGTTCTGAAAAAGTTAAGATGACCGTCTCGCCAGCGTCATCACCTAAGTTATCCATCTCGGGTGAAAAAAGTGTCTGGCTAATTCTCTCAGCAGAAAGTTTGCCGGCGCGGATGACTTCAATGAAACGTCTTACCGGCTCGCTATCAGAAATCAGCGAACTCTCCGGCCGCATGAGAAACTCGACTGCCAAAGGGAAGCAGGAGTGGCCAACCATAAAAATCCAGTGAATATCCCGGTATTGATTCATTAACGAATAATAATGCTCACAAATATCTCGCGGGCGTTCAATGTGTCCGGAGAGGTCAACGACGACCAGTACGGCGCGGCGAAGCTGCAGTAACGTGAGTTCATCCTGCGAACCACAGAAACTTAGTTCGTAATCAGGAAGATGTTCCCTTAAAATAGCCTTCAGGCCGGATTGCATAACCGGTATTCTACTAATAATGACGCCAAATTTACCTTGTCCTGGCAACATAAAACCTCCGCATCCTGTCAAAGATTCACACCCGAAATAAATGACGGATGAATGGCTACTATAATATTATTTCACCTACTGAATCTTTATCGTCCCTGGTGGGCATAATGCACGCCCTGAAGTTAATTCCATAACCGTGAGGGATATATAACTATTACTCTCACCAACGATTTACCCTAACACAAAATGATGCCATCAATAAATTAGAAAAAATTAAAGCCCTCATTAGAAAAATTACCTTAAGAATTAAATAAATAACTTATTTAATTTCTTTCCTAAATGCTTTTGGCGAGATTCCGCTATATCGCCGAAAGAATCTCGAAAAATAAGCAGCGTCAGTAAACCCTAAATAATCAGAAAGTTGTGTGATGGTCATGCTGGTATATTGCAGGTTACGCCGCGCTTCTAACATTAAGCGTCGATGTAAGACGCCTAATGCGCTGCAGCCATGAAATTCACGACACAAATAATTTAAATGCGTTGTGGAAAGCCCCACTAGCTTTGCATATTCAGCCAGCGGCAGATGCTCCCGGTAATGGCTTTCAATCAGGCGGGAAAAATGGCGCATGACGCTGCGCTTACGTTCGGCTTTGTCTTCTGTCACCGATGTCGGCTGACACTGGCGGTTTAACCAGACCAGGAGCGCCCCCAGCAGCGAATGCAGCATCATTTCTCGCGCATCATGCTCCTCGCAGTACTCTTCACGCAAAGCGGTAAACAGCGAGTGAATATGGCCGCGTGAGCGTTTTACCGCCACGCACTGCGGCTGTGATAGCACATCAAGCGTTCGACCAAACTGGCTTTCAAAGCGGCTCAGCAGCGGCAGTGAAAGCGACAGGACAAATCCCTGAGTACCGGGGGAAAAACGGAAGCCATGAATGCATAATGCCGGCACAACCTGAATACAGGCTTCGGTCATGACCCTCGTCGCGCCCTCAACTTCGATTTCAGCGCGCCCCTTGTGCAGATACAATAGCTGCACCATTTCGGCATGTTGATGCACGCGGATATGCCACTCATAAAGGCTGCTGCGCTGCAAAATGGATTCACAATGCAGCAGATCCGGCGTCGGCCAACCGCGCTCTTCGCCATATAATTTAAAAACAGGGATCGTACTTGCGGTCGACATGGCATCTCCGGTTTTCGTTAGCCGTTACGTTACCTGCTCCATCGGCAAACCCACATAATTTTCGGCAATCGTCGTCAGCCCTGCGCGAGACCCCAGATAGTAGCGGCGGTCGGCGGACTGCATTTTTTTATCGAAATCACTTTGTTCAGGGAAGTCATGCAGCAGGCGAGTCATAAACCAGCTGAATCTCTCCCCTTTCCATACGCGGTCGAGAGCGAAGCGCGAATAGCTCGCAAGCAGGTCCGCACGGCCATGGCGATAATACTCGCGCAGGATCCGCCATAAATAATTGACATCCGACGCCGCCAGATTAAGCCCCTTCGCGCCGGTTGGCGGTACGATATGCGCAGCATCGCCGACCAGAAATAGCCGGCCATACTGCATCGGCTCGACGACATAGCTGCGCAGCGGCGCAATGCTTTTCTCAAGTGAGTGACCAGTCACTACCTTACTTGCCAGATCCTCCGGCAGACGCCGCTTTAACTCATTCCAGAAGCGTTCATCTGACCATGCCGAGACGTTATCGCTTAACGGCACCTGCAGATAATAGCGGCTGCGAGTGAGTGAGCGCTGACTACATAATACAAATCCCCGTTCGTGATGGGCGTAAATCAGCTCCGGATTTACCGGCGGCGTGTCCGCCAGCAAACCTAACCAGCCAAACGGCCACACGCTTTCATACTCTTTGAGAATGTCACGTGGAATGCTTTGCCGCGAAACGCCGTGGAAACCATCGCAACCGGCAATAAAATCGCACTCCAGGCGACACTTTTCGCCGCCGCTCACGTAAGAGACCACCGGTCGGTCGCTCTTAACATCCTCGATTGCCACCTCGCTAACGCCATAAATAATCGGCGCGCCGCTGTCGCGTCTTGCCGCCATCAGGTCACGGGTGACTTCGGTCTGGCCGTAGACCATCACGCTTTTACCGCCGGTCAACTCGCTGAGCGGTACCGGTACCCGCTGGCCTTCAAATAAAAACTCCACGCCATGATGAACCAGCCCTTCCGCATCCATTCGCTTTGCTACCCCCGCTTCGCGCAATAGCTCGACGGTACCGTTTTCGAGGATCCCCGCCCGTATACGTCCCAGCACATATTCCGCGCTCTGACGCTCAAGGATGACGGTATGAATACCAGCGTTATGCAGCAGTTGGCCTAACAGTAGCCCCGAAGGGCCCGCGCCAATAATGGCAACCTGTGTTCTCATAGGGTACTCGCTCTCGAAAGTTAATTATTTGTTTGTTTTTTGTTTATTAAAAGTTCACAGATGCATTTTTGATAACTCAAACGGGAAAAAGAAGGGATGAATGGCGGTAAAAATTGCACTTTCCAACGAAGTGGTGAAAGTGTGGCGCGGTTCAAATTTCAGCCAACGCCATTGATGGAGCAATTTTTGCACATTGTTTGATCCGGCACGCCGCACAACGGGGTGGAGTTCAGGTACAAGTATCAATAGAGACGCGGACAGCAGGTACTTATGCAGGCAGATAAATCAGAGCAGCGCGCCGTCACCCGGTTGTGCATCCAGTGTGCCCTTTACTTACTCCAGCACGGTGCGGAAAGCGCGCTGGTTGAGGAGCTTTCTACCCGCCTCGGGCGGG
Organism: Klebsiella sp. CN_Kp088; assembly: GCF_040064335.1. Classification (NCBI taxonomy): domain Bacteria; kingdom Pseudomonadati; phylum Pseudomonadota; class Gammaproteobacteria; order Enterobacterales; family Enterobacteriaceae; genus Klebsiella; species Klebsiella sp. CN_Kp088. The sequence goes on from NZ_JBEAIQ010000019.1 coordinate 8,810, forward strand.
CGTTAGGTATGGATAGCGTTGAAAGCGCTATCTCCTCTAATGCGATCGTGCTCACCACGATTAAAGACGGCGAATGTCTCACCTCCACGCGTAAAAACAGCGATCGCGGAATTAACATGCATGTGGTGACGGAGGTACAGCATATTGTGATCATGGCCGAACATAAGCTGTTGGATTACAAAGACGTCGAGAAGCGCTTCTCGCAGATCAAACCCTTACGCTACCCGCGCTGGCTACTGGTATTAATGGTCGGCCTCTCCTGCGCCTGCTTTTGTAAATTGAACAATGGCGGTTGGGATGGCGCGGTGGTTACCTTCTTCGCCAGTACCGTCGCCATGTATATTCGCCAACTGCTAACCCACCGTTCCATGCATCCGCAGATTAATTTCTGCATTACTGCCTTTGTCGCCACCACCATTTCCGGGCTGATGCTGCGTCTGCCGGCATTTAGCGAGACGCCGACTGTCGCCATGGCCGCCAGCGTGCTGTTGCTGGTTCCCGGCTTTCCGTTAATTAACGCCGTGGCCGATATGTTCAAGGGCCATATCAATACCGGGCTGGCTCGCTGGGCGATCGCCAGCCTGCTGACGCTGGCGACCTGTATCGGGGTGGTAATGGCAATGACCATGTGGGGGCTACGCGGATGGGCATAATCTCTTATCTTTTCGACCTGGTGCAGGATATGGCGCTGGCGGCCATCCCTGCCGTCGGCTTTGCGATGGTGTTCAACGTCCCACAGCGCGCGCTGCGCTGGTGCGCGTTACTGGGCGCTATCGGCCACGGCTCGCGGATGGTGATGATGAGCGCAGGCTTCAATATAGAATGGGCTACCTTTCTCGCCGCGTTACTGGTCGGCAGTATTGGCATTCAGTGGTCGCGCTGGTATCTGGCGCATCCGAAGATATTTACCGTCGCCGCGGTGATCCCAATGTTCCCTGGGATTTCGGCCTATACGGCGATGATCTCAGCCGTCAAAATCAGCCATTTTGGTTACTCCGAAGAGATGATGATTATGCTGTTGAGCAACTTTTTAAAAGCCTCCTCCATCGTCGGGGCGCTCTCTATCGGGCTGTCTATTCCCGGTCTGTGGCTCTATCGCAAACGCCCGCGCGTGTAACCGCCAGCGCTGCTTCCTGGCCTCGCACTATGCTACTATGTCAGCAATTCCCCCACTCTTTGCTGTTCAGAGTTGAGATAGCGTTATGTCTTCACGAATTTTAACCACCGACTTTTGCGGTCTTGACGATTTCGTCGAGAACCACGCGGCCAGGCTGCAAAAATCAGCCAGCGGCGCCGTCGCCGTATTTGCCAATAACGCCCCGGCGTTTTACGCGCTGACGCCGGAGCGCCTGGCGCAGTTGCTGGAGCTGGAAGCTAAACTGGCGCGCCCCACCAGCGATATCGCGCTGGATGCGCAGTTCTTTGATGAGCCGAGCGCCGCGCCCGTCGCCGTGCCGATGGGAAAATTCGCCATGTATGCCGGCTGGCAGCCGGATGCCGATTTTCAGCGTCTGGCGGCGCTGTGGGGTATCGCCCTGACGCAGCCGGTCACCCCGGAAGAACTGGCCGCCTTTGTCGCCTACTGGCAGGCAGAAGGCAAAGTTTTCCACCACGTGCAGTGGCAGCAGAAGCTGGCGCGTAGCGTGCAAATCGGCCGCGCCAGCAACGGCGGGCAGCCGAAGCGCGATGTGAACGCTATTAGCGAACCCGATAACCAGATCCCGCGAGGTTTCCGAGGATGAGCATGAAAAACGTTGGCGATCTCATGAAGCGCCTGCAAAAAATGATGCCAGCCCACGTGCAACCGGCGTTTAAAACCGGCGAAGAGCTGTTAGCCTGGCAAAAAGAGCAAGGTAGGCTGCGTTCAGAGGCGCTGGAGCGGGAAAATCGGGCGATGAAAATGCAGCGCACCTTTAATCGCTCCGGGATCCGTCCATTACATCAGAACTGTTCATTCGATAATTACCGGGTCGAAAACGACGGGCAGATGATCGCCCTGTCCCGCGCCCGCCAGTACGTTGAAGAGTTTGACGGCAATATTGCGAGCTTCATCTTCTCCGGCAAGCCGGGCACCGGTAAAAATCATCTTGCCGCCGCTATCTGCAACGAGCTGCTGCTGCGCGGTAAATCGGTATTAATCATCACCGTCGCCGATATTATGTCGGCGATGAAAGATACCTTTGGTAATCGGGAAACCAGCGAAGAGCAACTGCTCAGCGACCTGAGCCGGGTCGATCTGCTGGTTATCGACGAAATCGGTATGCAAACCGAATCACGCTACGAGAAAGTGATTATCAACCAGATTGTCGATCGTCGCTCCTCCTCGAAACGCCCAACCGGCATGCTGACTAACAGTACCATGGATGAAATGAACAAACTGCTCGGCGAACGCGTTATGGATCGCATGCGCCTTGGCAATAGCCTGTGGGTGAACTTCACCTGGGATAGCTACCGCGATCGCGTTACCGGTAAAGAGTATTGAGAGATTTCCGAGCGCAAGCGGCGTTATACTGAAGAGATTCTTAAGTAACGACGAAGAGTACGTTTATGAAATCTTTGCAGACAGCTTTTTGCGCCGCTATCGCAGCCGGCGCGTTGATGGCGGCCCCTACCTACGCCGCCTCCTGGCAGGACTCGCTCAATAGCGCCGCCAGCCAGCTCAGCAGCAGCTCCCAGCAAAGCGGCGGCGGTATGTCGATGTCGTCCTTAACCAGCCTGCTCAACGGCGGCAACCAGGCGCTCACCTCCAGCAGCATGAACAATGCCGCCGGCGTTCTCTCTTATTGCGCGCAAAAAAAACTGACCTCGGTCACCAACGCCGACAACGTTAAAAACCAGGTACTGGATAAGCTTGGCCTGAGCACGCCGGAGAAACAGAAACAGGATACCGGTTATCTGGAAGGGCTACAGGGATTGCTGAGCAGTAATAACGGCCAGCAGTTGAATCTGAACACTCTCGGCAGCAGCCCGCTGGCTGAAAAAGTGAAGACCAAAGCCTGTGACCTGGTACTGAAACAGGGCGTTAACTTCCTGTCTTAAAGTTCCCCGCCGATGCCGCGTTTGGCGCTTTAGCGTTGCCAGCGCGGCCGCAATCGCTATTTTTACTTTTCTGCTCCTGTTTTCCCCGTGACGACAGGATGAGACATCGTACAAAAAAGACGCTTTCTAAACCAATTCTGAATCACAGCACACTTTCATGACACTACAATTGCAGCAGAAAGGCGCTGCCATTACAGTGTAGCGTGAAAATCGATCTATCCGGCCAGCCCGCCGCTGGCGCATACGAGGGTTAGCTGTGTCAGAGTTGTTATCCATCGCCTTGTTTCTCGCCTCGGTGGTGATCTATGCCTGGAAAGCCGGTCGCAACACCTGGTGGTTCTCTGCCACCCTGGCGGTGTTGGGGCTGTTTGTTGTGCTTAATATCACCCTTTACGCCAGTGACTACTTCACCGGCGACGGTATTAACGATGCGGTACTCTATACCCTGACCAACAGCCTGACCGGCGCGGGCGTCAGTAAATATATTCTGCCGGGTATCGGTCTGGTGCTGGCGCTGGTCGCCGTATTTGGCGTTCTCGGCTGGATATTACGCCGTCGCCGGCATCATCCGCATCACTTTGGCTACAGCCTGATTGCGCTGGTACTGGCGCTGGCCTCCGTCGACGCCAGCCCGGCGTTCCGCCAAATCACCGAACTCGTGAAATCGCAGTCCCGCGATGGCGATCCGGACTTCGCGGCCTACTACAAAGAGCCGTCGAAAAGCATCAACAATCCGCAGCTGAATCTGGTCTATATCTACGGCGAGAGCCTGGAACGCACCTATTTCAATAACGAGGCTTTCCCCGAACTAACGCCGGAACTGGGTAAAATCAAAAGCGAAGGGCTGGATTTCAGCAACACCGCGCAGCTTCCCGGCACCGATTACACCATCGCCGGCATGGTCGCTTCCCAGTGCGGTATTCCGCTGTTCGCGCCGTTCGAAGGCAACGCTTCCGCGGCGGTATCCAGCTTCTTTCCGCAAAATATCTGTCTCGGCGATATCCTGAAAAACTCCGGTTACGAAAACTACTTTGTGCAGGGCGCCAACCTGCGTTTTGCTGGTAAAGACGTTTTCCTCAAATCTCACGGCTTCGATCACCTGTACGGCGCGGAAGAGCTGAAAACAACGGTGGCTGACCCGTCCTACCGCAACGACTGGGGCTTCTACGACGACACCGTGCTCGACGAAACGTGGAAAAAGTTCGAAGCGCTCTCCCAATCCGGCAAACGCTTTTCGCTGTTCGCTCTCACCGTCGATACCCACCACCCTGACGGCTTTATCTCACGCACTTGCGAGCGTAAACGCTATGACATGGATGGCAAAAAGAACCTCTCCTTCAGCGCCGTGGCCTGTAGCCAGGAGCACATCGCCGCGCTGATTGAAAAGATTAAGGCCTCGCCGTACTTCAAAAATACGGTCATCGTGGTTTCGTCCGATCATCTGGCGATGAAGAACACCGCCTGGGATTATCTGAACAAACAGGATCGCAGCAACCTGTTCTTTATCCTGCGCGGCGACCAGCCTCAACAGGATGTGCTGGCCGTGAAGCGTAATACCATGGATAACGGCGCAACGGTGCTGGATATTCTCGGCGGCGATAACTATATCGGCCTTGGCCGCAGCAGCCTTTCTGCAGAGTCGCTCTCCACTATCTTCATGAACATGAAAGAGAAAGTGCTGGCATGGAAACCGGACGTCATTCGTCTGTGGAATTTCCCGAAAGAGATGAAGAATTTCAGCATCGACTCGCAGAAGAACATGATCGCATTCTCCGGTAGCCACTTCCGTCTGCCGCTGCTGCTGCGGGTCTCTGATCAGCGCGTCGAGCCGATTCCGGAAAGCGAATATTCCGCGCCGCTACGCTTCCAACTGGCGGATTTCGCCCCGCGCGACAACTTCGTATGGGTCGACCGCTGCTACAAGATGGGCCAACTGTGGCGGCCGGAACTGGCGCTGTCCACCGACTGGTGCGTCTCTCAGGGTCAACTGGGCGGCGAACAAAAAGTACAGCATGTCGATAAGCCGCAGTGGCAGGGCAAAACCGCCTTTAAAGATACCGTCATCGATATGGAGCGCTATAAAGGCAACGTCGATACGTTGAAAATTGTCGATAACGATATTCGCTACAAAGCCGATAGCTTTGTGTTTAATGTCGCCGGCGCGCCGGAAGAGGTCAAACAGTTCAGCGGCATCTCGCGGCCTGAGCTGTGGGGACGCTGGTCTAATGCCCAACTCGGTGACGAGGTGAAGATTGAATATAAAAAACCGCTACCGGAAAAATTCGATCTGGTGATCACCGCCAAAGCCTTCGGCCCGAACGCCAACCAGCCAATACCGGTGCGCGTCGGGAAAAGCGAGCAAGTACTTACTTTAGCCAATGAAGTGACCACGACGACGCTGCATTTCGACAATCCGGCGCGCAGCAACACCTTAACAATCACTCCGCCGGAGCCCCAGTCCACCAACGAAGGCAATATTGTCGGCCACGCGCCGCGCCAGTTGGGCATTGGTATGGTCGACATTAAAATCGTCAGTCGCGAAGGTTAACGCCTGCGGCCCGGCGTCTGCGCCGGGCTAGTTCAAGCGCAGGCACATCTCGTACTGCTGCAGCGCCAGCGGCGCATAGCCCGCCGATTTAAACAGCGGCGTGAAGGTTTCCGGGATGGTCACCGAAGTGCTTAATCCCGGAAACTGTTGAGCCAGCGCGAGCAGCATTTCCCGCCCCAGCCCGCGTCCGCGCGCCGCCGGCGTCAGCCATAAAAACTGTAGCTGCGGCTTACTGGCGGTGGTCGCCAGTACGGCGAAGGCCTGCTGCTGCAGCGTCAACGCCCGACAGGGCAAGGTAATAAAGGTCAGCGGATCCAGCAGCCACGGCAGTTGCCCTTCCAGCTCCAGGCTTGCATGACGCAGCAGGCTCAGCAAATCATACTCATCCAGGCTGGATTCACGCGGCTCCGCTTGCCCCGCGCTGAGATAGCCGCACAGCCCGTGACGCACGGTAAAGCCCAATGACTGATACAGCGCCACCGCCCGGTGATTATCGCGGATCACCTCCAGCCACATTCGCTGTACGCCCTGAGCGCGTAAATCGGCGATAAGCGAGGTCATCAATTGTCGCCCTCGTCCTTTGCCGCGAAAGCCGGGATGAATAGCAAAAGCCGCCAGCCGCGCATCGCGCCCGCGGCGAGCGATGAGCCCGATAGCCGCCGGTTCATCTCCTGCCAGCCACACCTTAGACTGCAACAGGTTTAACCCTTCGGCGCTAAAGCGCTGTACAAACAGATCTACCGACATCGACACCGGCACCAGATAATCGGCAAAGCAGTCATTCAAAATCGTAGTCAACTGCGCGCCGCTAAACTGGACGGCAGGAACGGCGGTGAACTCCATGCATTTCTCCCTGAGGCTGCTATGCTGAGGCGATGAAAACTAACACTATAAACCCCACCATCACTTTTCGCCTGACTGAAGAAGGCGATCTGCCGCAGCTGCCCGCGCTGGAACGTTCGGCGGCCCAATCCTTTGCGCGCATTCCCGCTTTCGCCTGGCTGGCGGAAAGCCCGGTAATGAGCGTTGAACAGCACCGGCAATACCTGGAAACCGGCCACAGTCTATTGGCGCTCGCGCACAATAGGCCCGTCGGTTTCCTGCTGAGCGAGCCGCTGGACGATGCCCTGTTTATTGTAGAAATCTCCGTCCATCAGCAGTGGCAGGGCCAGGGTATTGGCCGCGCCCTGCTTAGCCAAACTATCGACAACGCCCGCCGCGACGGCTTCCCGGCGGTGACGCTCACCACCTTTCGCGAGGTGCCGTGGAACGCGCCATTTTATACCCGGTTGGGCTTCACCATCCTCAATGAACTACACCTACCCGAAGGGCTGGCGGCGAAACGCGCGCTGGAAACGGAGCACGGCCTGACGGCGGAAACCCGCTGCGCGATGCGCCTTGATTTTTAGCGCCGCGAGAGGCGCCGCGCTGATTTTGTCACCGGCATATGGTACAAAGTACCATTCCCAATACATAACCTAATACATAACCTGATACCCGGAATGGCCTACTCGATCGATATCATCTCCTGCATCACCGACCGCTTTATGGCGCTGACCGCGACCGAAAAGCGCATTGCGCAGTTTATTCTCGACGACGTCGCCGCCGCGGCGGAAATGCCGATTGCCGAACTGGCGCGCCTGACCGACACCAGCCAGGCATCGGTGACGCGCTTTGCGCGTGCGCTGGGCTGCAAAGACGTGCGCGAACTGAAAATGAAGCTCGCCCAGTCGCTGGCCATTGGTCAGCGCTTTATTCTCGATGTGCCGGATCTGGAAGGCGTACAGGGAATTTATGAATCGATCATCAGCGTACTGGAAACCAACCGCCGGGCGCTGGATCTTGCGGCGCTGAAACGCGCGGTGGAATGGATTAGCGGCGCCCGCCAGGTGCTTGCGCTGGGTATGGGCGGCGGCTCGACCATCTGCGCGCAGGAGATCCAGTATCGCCTGTTCCGCCTCGGGTTGCCGGTAGTCAGCCAGAGCGACGGCCTGCTGGTTCGCATGATGAGTTCGGCGGTGACGGCGAAAGATGTGGTGATTGTGCTGTCGCTCGGCGGCTATACCAAAGAGATGATCGAAAGCGCCGCTATCGCCCGGCAATACGGGGCGAAAATTGTCGCTATTACCCCGCCGGAAACGCCGCTGGCGGCGCAGGCCGATATCGTGCTGCCGCTTCTGGTGAGCGAAAACGACTATATCTTTAAGCCCAGCGCCTCACGCTATGCGATGCTGGCGATGGTGGATGTGTTGGCCACCGAGCTGGCGATGGCCAATAAACCGCAGGCGAAAGACCGCCTGCGCCGCATTAAGCTGGCGCTCGACGACCACCGCGACGGCGTCGACCGACTGCCGCTCGGTGATTAATCGCCGCAGGCGGCGATAAAGCGTTGCGCCTGCTGGCGGGTACGCGCCAACGGCTGCCCGGCGCGGTAGAGATCGCTGCCTAGCCCTGCCCCCGCGCAGCCAGCCTGACGCCAGCTGTGCAGGTTTTCCGGCGTCACGCCACCGACCGCCAGCACCGGCACCTCCGGCGGTAACACCGCTTTCAGCGCGCGGATATAGTCCGGGCCGAATGCCGATGACGGAAAGATTTTCAGCCATTGCGCCCCGGCATCCAGCGCGCTAAATGCCTCGGAGGCCGTCGCGCAGCCGGCGCACACCAACATCCCCTTATCTACCGCGCGGCGGATCACCGCCGGGGCCGTATTGGGCGTCACTATAAGTTTCGCCCCGGCTTCAGCCAGAAAATCAACCTGTTCAACCTTCAGCACCGTCCCCGCACCAATCACCGCCCGCTCGCCAAACTGGCGCACCATCGCCGGAATACTTTGCTGCCAGTCCGGCGAGTTAAGCGGAATTTCAATATAGCGAAAACCCGCCTCGATAAGCGCGGCGATATGCTCCGCCGCCTCACCAGGCTGAATACCGCGTAAAATCGCCACCAGTTTAACCTTGTCCATCAATCATCCTCGCTATACCCGAAAGAAACGCCGCCTCGCCGGAACAACAGGAAACGGCTAACCCACGCGCCGCCATCGCCTGCTGATAACGGGCGCTGAGCGAGTGCTCACCAACCAGCACCACGCGGCTGGCGCGGTAGCGTTCGCTAAAGGTCGCCACCTCCGCGCCAATCAACAGCCCGGAGAGATAATCGCTCACCGAAGCCGCCGCCAGCGCGCCTAACACCCGCGCGGCGCGAGCGCTGAATAACCCGTCCAGCAGCGCCGGCTGAGTTAGCCCTTTTTCCATACCGAGAGCGAAAGCGGCGTCATCGGGTTGTTGTACCGGCAGTTGCTGGCCGAGCAACGAATGGTTAAGCAGCAGGTGATGCAGTTCGCCGGTCATCGCCGTGGCGAACTGGCGCACCACGCCGTTTTGCACCTGCACCCATTTGCAGTGGGTGCCGGGCATCACGTAACACTCCGCGGGCATCAGTTGCCAGGCGCCCAGCAACTGAGTCTCTTCACCGCGCATCACATCGTAATCTGCGGCCTGCGCCACTTTCAGCCCCGGCACGATCCACACGTTTTCCGCCACCTCATGTAACTGACCGTTGAGCGCCTCCAGCGCCAGCGGGCAGGCCAGATAAGGCACCGGTTGCCAGCCGGCATCACTGCCGATCATGCCCGCCATCACCACCGGCAGCGCGGGGTCGCCGCGCCACGGCGCCAGCTGCTGCTGAAATACCGCTTCGGCGCGCTGCCCGTTCAGGCGCGTGACGCCGCAGGGCAGCTTCAGCTGGTCGATGCATTCGCCATCACGCATCCGCCATGCCCGCAGCTGCGTAGAGCCCCAATCGACGGCAATATACTCGTTCATGATGGCCCCTTACCCGCGTGAGGTATGACGTTTGCCAATCGGCAGCGGCGGCGGCGTTGGGCGGCTTTCACGCTCGCGGGTAATCATTTCCAGCGCCTGCTCGCGGCTCAGGCTGCTGGCCGGGGTCAGTAACGTCACCACCACCGAAGCCACCAGGCTCGTCAGTACCGCCGGAATACACGGGTTGCCCCAGAACGCCAGCCAGTCGCTATCCACCAGCACCGCAACCGATGCCCCGGCGCCGCCGGCCAGCGCAGCGACCGCGCCCTGCCAGTTAAAGCGTGTCCAGAAACGGCCAAGCATGGTGCAGATAAACATGCCGGACATAATCATCGAGATCATTTTGGTGATATAGCTGATGATGTCGTTGGAGGTCAGCGCAAACAGCAGCGCCAGCGCAATCACCAGAACCAGGAAGATCCGCGACAGGCGAATCGCTTTCTCCGGCGCGGGCATATGGCCGGTCACCAGGGTGTAGAGGTCGCGCAGCATGATGGACACCGCGGCGATGGCATCAGAGCTGCCGGAAGACATATTGGCCGACATCCCGGCAATCAGGATCGCCATCGCCAGCACCGGCGGCAGCACCTGAGTGGCAAACAAGAAAGCGAAGCCGCTGTTTTCCAGCTGCGGGTTCATGGTCCATACCGCCATACCGATGATCGCCGGCAGGAAAGAGAAGCCCAGATACAGCAGGCCGGTAATGGTAAAGGACTGGCGCACCGAGGAGACGGTCTTCGCCGAGTAAATACGCTGGCGATAAGAAGGCGTCGCCAGCACGCCGACGCCGATCACCATCGCCAATGATAGCGCCGGCAACACGCCTAATTTATCGACCGCGAACAGGCTTTGCGCCGCCGGATCGACGGCCTGCTGAATATGGCTCCAGCCGCCAACGTGATGAACCGCCAGCACCGCCATTAAAATAAAGCCGACGAACAGCACGATCGATTGAATGGTATCGATCCACACCACCGCGGAATAGCCGCCGATACCGACATAAACCACAAAAGCCAGCGCGATAATAATTTTCGCGACATTAATATCAATGCCGCTGGCCCACGCCAGATATAATCCGCCGCCTAATATATGCGCCCCCAGCCAGCCGATAGAGGCAATAAAAATAAGTATCGCGACGAGGTTTTTGATAATTTTACTGCCGCCGGTGTAATACGACATTTCTTCACTCATGGTCATGAAGCGAAGTTTACGTACCGGTGCGAATAACCATGCCACCAGCAGGATCCCCACCGCGCCGCCGAGGCCGTAAAGCATCCCGGCCCAGCCGTTGCTGTAGCCAAAGCCGACGGCGCCGACGCTGGAGCCGGTCCCCACCATGGTGCCGACCGTCGAACCGAGAGTGAGGATCATCGGCAGCGAACGACCGCCAAGTAAAAAGTCTTCGCCGGTTTTCTGTTTGCGCGAAACGTACCAACCTAAAGTAATCATCGCGCAGGCATAAACGGAAAACCAAATCATAAATGACATATTATTCATGGCTCACATCCAGACGTAATAAATAATATTCGTGCCGCTGAATATTATGAGTTAACAGGAACCATGCCTGAAAAAAGGCATAGCGAACCCAGTGGCACCGATTTATTTATTCACTCTGGTGCCGATATCACATTTTTTTGATGATCCCCCCCGGAAAGGGAGGGAATTATTTTTTTGCCGTCAGGCGTTATTGTCGCGCAGCGTTAAAACAGGTCACATCCACTTCAACTTTGCAATCCACCACCAGGTCCGCCACGCAGCAAATGCGCGCTGGCGGATTATCGCCAAAGAACTCGCGAAATACCTTATTGAACGACTGGAAATAGCGCGCGTCGGTGAGGATCACTTTCACGTGTACCACGTCCGCCAGGCCGTAACCGGCTTCGCTCATGATGTCGACGCAGTTCTGGATCGCCAGCCGCGATTGTTCGACGATGCCGCCTTCTACGACTTCGCCATTTTTCATCGGCGTCTGCCCGGAGACATATAGCCATCCGCCGGCTTCCACCGCGCGGGCAAACGGCAGATGCTGACCGCCGGTGCCGGTACCGCCTTCTACGCCATAACGTTTGATACTCATACTCAACTCCTTAGTCCATCCGACGGCGCAGGAAACGCCCTGCCCGCCCGGTAATTTTCTTATCACTGCCGTAGCTCATCACGCCGTTGACCATCACCGCCTCAATGCCGTCCGCCGGTCGTTTCGGGTCGGAGAAACTGGCGACATCGCGCACCGTCTGCGGGTCAAACAGCACCAGGTCGGCAAAGTAGCCAATTTTCACCAGCCCGCGATCCGCCAACTGGAAGCGCGCCGCCGACAGCCCGGTCATCTTGTGTACCGCGGTAGTCAGCGGGAATAACTGCTCGTCGCGGCTATAGTGGCCGAGTACCCGCGGGAAGGCGCCCCACAGGCGCGGATGCGGCATCGGATCGTTCGGCAGCCCGTCAGAGCCAATCATGGTGACCGGATAGCGCATCACTCGCCGTACGTCCTGCTCATCCATGTTGTAGTAGATAGCGCCCGCCGGCATCAGCCGCGCCGCGGCGTCGTGCAGGCTCACCTGCCACTCATTGGCGATCTGCTGCAGCGTTTTCCCCGCCTGCTCCGGCTGCGCTTCGGACCAGGTGATCACGATATCAAACTCATCGGTCACCTGTTTCATATCCAGCGTCGACGAGCTGGCGGAGTAGGGATAACAGTCGCAGGCGATATCCTGCTGCTGGCGCATCTCATCGAAAAACGCCAGCGTCTCTTTGGTACGCCCCCAGTTTTTCGCCCCGGCGCACTTGTGGTGCGAAACCACCACCGGCACGTTGCCGTGGCGGCCGATGCGGAAGGCTTCATCCAACGCCTCGAGAATCGGCTCAAACTCTGAACGTAAATGGGTGGTATAGATGCCCTTCCCGGCTGCCAGCTCTTCCGCCAGCGCCATCACCTCTTCGGTAGTCGACTGGAAGGCGCTGGCATAGGCCAGCCCGGTACTGAGCCCTAATGCTCCCTGGCGCAGCGCATCGCGTAGCTGTACGCGCATACCGGCGATTTCCGTCTCGCTCGCCGGACGAAACAGATCGTCCATATGGTTATTGCGCAGCGCGGTGTGACCGATTAGCGTGCCGACGTTCAACGACGGTCGCGCCGCTTCCACCGCGTGGGCATAAGCCTCCACGGTGGGATAGATAAAGTGCTGCTGCTCGCCGAGGAGATTCATCGGGTCCGGCACTTCCCCGCGCATGGTAGCGGTCGCCGCGCTGATCCCGCAGTTGCCGACGATCACCGTCGTCACCCCCTGGCTGAGTTTCGGCAAGTACTCAGGCATACGGATAACGTTGATATCATCATGGGTATGCACATCAATAAAGCCCGGCGCCAGTACCCGCCCCTGGCCATCAATCACCTGCTCCGCCGCGACATCCAGCGCCGGGGCGATAGCCATTATTCGGTCGCCCTTCACCGCCACATCAGCACGGTATTGCGGCCCGCCGCTCCCATCGATCACCGTGACGTTTTTGAAAAGCCAGTCAACTTTCATAGCAATTACTCCCTTTCGACATGCCGATAAGTTAACCATTTACAAGCGCAAAAAACAGTGGAAAACTACGCAAAACCCAGATCATTTTGTGATACTTTTATTCAAAACGAATAACATTTTTATATTAAAAATATATTTATCAAATAGTTATAAATGATACCAAGAGACTAACCGATTATAACCCCTGAAAGGATAGTGTTATGAAATACCATTCAGCACCGCTCATCCCGCACAAATCCGCCCTCATGTCCGCGCCGGCTAATCTGCTGGCGGAAGAGGTCTGTCTGCCCGCCGCGCTGCTAAAAAAGTCGGCGCTGGAAAATAATATTTCATGGATGCAGCGTTACGCCGACGCCCGCGGCGTGTCGCTGGCGCCGCATGGTAAAACGACAATGACGCCATGGATTTTTCAGGCGCAGCAGCGAGCGGGAGCGTGGGGGATTGGCGTGGGTAGCGCCTGGCAGGCCAGCGCGGCGATGGCCAGCGGCATCCAACGCGTCCTGATGGTTAATCAGCTGGTCGGCAAGGCCAATATGCAGGTGGTCGCGCAGCTAAAAGCCCACTATCGGGCAGTGGATTTTATCTGCTGCGTCGATAGCGAGGCCAACGTGCGCGCCCTTTCCGCATTCTTCGCAGCCCAGGGACAAACGCTGGATGTGCTGATTGAACTTGGCGTGCCGGGCGGGCGCTGCGGCTGTCGTAGCGTTGATGACGCGCTGGCGCTGGCGCAGCGGGTAAGCGATCTGCCGGGGTTACGGCTACGCGGACTGGAATTGTATGAAGGGGTGCTGCACGGCGACGATCCGCAACCGCAGGTGGAAGCGCTGTTACAACAGGCCGCGGCGCTTGCCTGCCGCATGGAGCCGCTGGTTGACGGCGAATTTATTCTCACCGGCGCGGGCACCGTCTGGTATGACGTGGTGTGCAACATCTGGCTGGCGGCGGCAAAACCGCGCCGCTGCCGTATCGTCATCCGCCCTGGCTGTTATATCACCCACGATCGCGGGATCTACGATCTCGCACAACAAGAGCTGATCGCCCGCGATCCGATTGCCTGCGATCTCGCCGGCGATCTTACATCAGCGCTGGAGCTGATGGCGATGGTGCAATCGGTGCCTGAGGCGGATCGCGCGGTGGTGAATTTCGGCAAGCGCGACTGCGCTTTCGACGCCGGGCTGCCGCAGCCGATCGCCCATTATCGTAACGGCCAGCAGTTAGCGCTGCGCGCGGAGTCGATCGTCAGCACCGGCATCATGGATCAGCACTGCATGCTGCGCCTGGCGCCAGGCAGCGATGTGCAGGTCGGCGATATTCTGCTGTTCGGCACCTCGCACCCCTGTCTGACCTTTGATAAGTGGAAGACGTTGCTGCTGGTCGATGACGACTACAACGTGCTGGACGAGCTCGACACGCTGTTTTGACAGGCATCCCGGGTGGCGGCGCTTCGCGCCTTACCCACCCTGGCGCAAGGCGCAAATCTCATCATGCAATGAACGGCTGATGGCGACCCCCTGCCGCTCACTCTGCCGGCGGCAGGCGAAACGCCGCTCGCCCGGCAGCCGCGCGCCCTGATCCTGCATCGCATTGAACAGCGTTTCGGCGCGCTCCAGCTGCTCTTGTGCCTGCGTGCCGAGAAAGCGCTGCGGATCCAGCGCCAGGATAAGCTCGCCGCCGTAAGGGAGACCTCCCGCGCCGTTATCCCACGCCAGCGATTCGGCGCTGGTCATATCGCCAATAAGCGGCCCGGCCAGCAGCTCAACCATTGCCGCCAGCGCCGAGCCCTTATGGCCGCCAAAGGTTAACATCGCGCCGTTCAGCACCTCTGCGGCATCGGTCGTTGGCCGTCCCTGACTGTCGATTCCCCACCCTTCAGGTAGCGCTTTGCCGGCGCGCTGATGCAGCTGGATCTCGCCGCGCGCCGCGGCGCTGGTCGCCATATCAACAATAAACGGCGGTTTGTCCCGCCGCGGCCAGCCAAAAGCGATAGGATTGGTACCGAACAGCGGACGCGTGCCGCCCGCCGGGGCGACCCAGGCGTGGCTTGGCGTGCAGGCCAGCCCCACCAGCCCTGCCTCGGTCAACGGCTCAATATCGGCAAACAGCGCGGAAAAATGGACGCAGCGGTTAATCGCCAACGCCGCAATCCCGCTGTGCCGCGCCTTCTCCAGCAGTAACGGCAGCGCGCGCTCGTAGGCCAGCAGCGAAAAAGCGCCGCCGGCGTCCGCCCGCGCAATCGCCGGCGCCTGATCGTGGATTTGCGGCTCGGCATCAGGCGATACCTTACCTTTACGCAAGGTATCGACAATGCCCAACAGCCGCCACAGGCCGTGGGAAGCGCAGCCGTCGCGCTCCCCGGCGGCCACATTACGTGCAATGGCCGCCGCGTGGTCGGCGCTAAATCCATTGGCGCTGAGTACCTCCAGCGCCAGGTCATAAGCTTCAGGTAACGATAGAGTTACCGACTCCATACTGTTCTCCTTTACTCTTCTTCGTCTCCGCTAAAGTTAGCCTGCGGCAGGCAGCTGCGCGCGCCCCAGTAGTAAATCCCCAACGACATCGCCGCCACCAGCACCGTATCCCAGGGGTGACCGATAACATTAAGCCCGCCGAAGCTGCCCAGCCAGGAAAAGAGGATAATCAACGCATAAAAAACGATCAGCCACAGCGAAGACTTCACCTGCTGCGCCAGGCTCACGGTATGTTCCGACACCTTACCTTTGCACATCACGTAGACGACAAACATCACGATTTGCAGCCCCAACAGCCACGAGAGCGTATTCCAGCCGGACCAGTAGACAATCAGCGCCGAGATCATAAACGATACCGGGCCGATGATGCCGAAGGCGCGCACGCGGAACGGCCGCGGCAGATCCGGCGCGTTGCGGCGCAGCCCGGCGGCGGTTACCGGGGCGATGGCGTAGCTCAGCACCAGGGCTGCCGATACCACGCTAATGAGCTGTTCCCAGGAGGGGAACGGCAGCGTCCAGAAAATCGACAGCCCAAAGGTCAGCCATAGCGCCGGGCGCGGAATCCCGGACGCTTTATCAATATGGGTAAAGGCCTTAAAGAAAGTACCGGCCTTCGCCCAGCCGTAGATCACCCGCGGCGTCGCGTTCATATAAATATTGCCGGTGCCGCTCGGGGAGATAATCGCATCGCTTATCACCATAAAGGCCAGCCAACCCATGCCGAGGGTAATGGCGATATCGCGATACGGCAGCGAGAACTGTTTGCTCACCTCGGCCCAGCCGCCGTTCAGCATCTCGGTGGGGATACTGCCAAGGAACGCCAGCTGCAGCAGCACGTAGATAATCGTCGACAGCACCACTGATAAAATCAACGCAATAGGGATAGTGCGCTGCGGCTTTTGTACTTCGCTGGCTACCGAGATAATCGGCGTCAGTCCCAGATAAGCGAAGATAATTCCGCCCGCGCTGATCGCCGCTTCCACCCCGGACATGCCGAATGGCGCAATCCCCTGAGCGTGCAGGTTCTCCGGTTTAAAGAAGGCGAACAGCGTCACCACCACCAGCAGCGGCACCAGAAACTTGAGCACGCTGATGAAGTTGTTCGATCGGGCGAAGGTCTTAACGCTGTAGTAGTTAAGCGCAAAGAAGAAACAGAGTAGCAAGAACTGCACCACCCACCCCAGCAGCGTCGGCGAACTGGAGCCCGGTTGGGTCAGCGCCGGAAACCAGGCGGCGGCATATTGCCGGGCGGCGACAATTTCAATCGAGATCAGGCTGGAGAAAGCGATCAGGGTGATGAACCCCAGTAGATAGCCCATCAGCTCGCCGTGGGAAAAGACCGGATAGCGAATAATGCCGCCGGCGCGCGGCAGCGCCGCCCCCAGCTCGCAATAGACAATCCCCAGCAGCAGCACCGCAAAGCCGCCGATCACCCACGATGCGATCCCGGCCGGACCAGCGATGGATGCGACGTGGCTGGCGGCGAATAACCATCCGGAGCCGAAAATTGCCCCCAGGCCGATAAAGGTGAGATCGGTTAGGGTCAGCTGTTTTTTAAACTTACCCGACTCTGCAACGCGGGTTTGACTGTTATGCGTAGAGTGAATGGTCATGGTGATGCCCTTGCGTCAATGAGAGGAGGAAATCGCTTCCCGGGTCCACTGGCCGTTGACCAGGCGCAGCAGGTTCAAAGGGTTCGCATCCTGCAGCGCCGGCGGTAACAGGGCGGCGGGCGCGTTCTGCAGACAGACCGGGCGCAGAAAGCGTTCAATCGCCCGGCTGCCGACCGAAGTCCCGCGTGCGTCGGTGGTCGCCGGCCACGGGCCGCCGTGGACCATCGCATCGCACACTTCCACGCCGGTGGGATAACCGTTAAACAGCACCCGTCCGGCCTTCTCACAAAGCAGCGGTAGAAGGCTCGCCGCCAGCGGGCCATCATCCGCCTCGGCATGCAGCGTCGCGGTGAGCTGACCCTGCAGCGCTTTCACCACCGCCTGCAGCTGGGCCACGTCGTCCACTTCCACCAGTAGCGATAACGGGCCGAAAACTTCGGTCTGCAGCAGCGTATCCTGCGCCAGCAGATCCTCGACCTGAGCCTGCCACAGCAGGGTCTGCGCCTGCCCGGCGCCGGCGGAGATGCCGCTCGCCAACTTCTCGATACGCGGGTGCGCCGCAAGCGCCGCCACGCCCTGACGGTAGTGCTGAAGGGTCGGCGCATTGAGCAACACCTGCGGCGTGGAGCCCGCTACCGCCGCGCACAGCGCCGACTTAAAGCGTTCCAGCCCGGCGCCGCGCAGCGCCAGAATCAGCCCCGGACGGGTACAGAACTGGCCACCGCCGAGGGTGAATGACGCCACCAGCTCGTTTGCCAGCGCCTCGGCCCGCGTCTGCAGCGCCTGCGGCAGAATAATCAATGGGTTAATCGCCGACATTTCAGCAAACAGCGGAATTGGCTGCGGGCGCTGCTGCGCCAGCTGATACAGCGCCTTACCGCCGGCCAACGAACCGGTAAAGCCAACGGCCTGAATCGCCGGATGACGGACCAATTCGGCGCCGATATCGGTCCCGAAAATCATATTGAATACGCCGCCGGGTAAACCGCACCGTACCACCGCCCTGACGATCGCCTCGGCGGTCAGCTCGGCGGTGGCCATATGGCCCGGATGGGCCTTCACCACCACCGGGCAGCCAGCCGCCAGCGCCGAGGCGGTATCGCCGCCAGCGGTAGAAAAGGCCAACGGAAAGTTGCTGGCGCCAAACACCGCCACCGGCCCTAACGCCTGCTGATACTGGCGCAGGTCCGGGCGCGGCAGCGGCTGACGGTCGGCTAAGGCGGTATCAATACGGGCGGCGAAGGTATCGCCGCGCAGGATCACGCCAGCAAACATCCGCAACTGGCCGCTGGTGCGCGCCCGTTCTCCCTGTAGCCGCGCCAGCGGCAGCGCGGTCTCCTGCCCGGCGATAGCAAAAAACGCCTCGCCCAGCGCATCCAGTTCATCAGCAATGGCGTTGAGAAAGCGCGCCCGCTGCTGCGGCATGGTTTGTGAATAGACGGCAAAGGCCTGCTGCGCGGCTTCTGCGGCCTGAGCGGCTTCCTCACAGGAAGCCGGATAAAAGCGGTGGCCGGTGGCTTCGCCGTCCACCGCCCGCAGGCTCAATAGCGTCGCCTCACCGCTGGCAATACGGCGTCCGGCGATAAACTGCCGTCCCGCCATGGTCTGAGATGCATTCATATTGACTCCTGTGCTCAGAGGCCGACATCCGGCAGCGTCGGACGAGTGGCCAGCGCCTGTTCAACGATCGCCACCACCTGCTGGCGCGTTTCGCCTTCCAGCGCCAGACGCGGCGGACGGGTAATGGCGCTACCGCGGCCCAGCAACTCTTCACACAGCTTGATGCACTGCACCAGATCCGGACGCGCATCGAGATGCAGCAGCGGCATGAACCAGCGGTACAACGCCATCGCCTCTTCGTAACGCTGCTGGCGGGCGAGACGGAATAACGTTTCCCCTTCGCGCGGGAAGGCGTTGGACATTCCGGAGATCCAGCCTTCCGCGCCGACGGCAATACTTTCCACCACCACGTCATCCAGCCCGGCAAACAGCACGAAGCGGTCGCCAACGGTGTTACGCAGGTCGATAAAGCGGCGGGTATCGCCGGAGGAGTCTTTAAAGCAGACGATGTTGTCGCAGTCGGTCAGGGTGGCGAGAATGTCCGGCGTCACGTCGTTTTTGTAAATCGGCGGGTTGTTGTAGACCATAATCGGCAGGTCGGTAGCGCTCGCCACGCTGCGGAAGTGGGCCGCGGTTTCATGCGGTTTTGAGGAGTAGACCAGCGCCGGCATCACCATGATCCCGTCGACGCCGACGCGCTCCGCCTCTTTCGCCATTTTCTGGGCAAAGGCGGTGGTGAACTCGGCCACCCCGGCGATAACCGGAATTTTGCCGCCGGCGGCATCCTTCGCCACCTCGATAATCTGCAGTTTTTCGTCGGTGCTCAGCGAGGTGTTTTCACCTACGCTGCCGCACACCACCAGCCCGGAAACGCCATCTTTCACCAGGTTTTTCATCACCGCGTGAGTGGCATCTAAATCGAGGGAGTAATCGCTACGAAACTGCGTGCTGACCGCCGGAAATACGCCGCTCCAGTGAATCGCTTTTTTGCTCATGCTCGGTTCCTTGTCGTCATTTTGTTAAGTCGAAGTGAATGAATGGTGAATATTCACTGACAGATTGACGTGTCGCGGAACCGGCGGCTTGTCGGTTTTCCCTCAATACGATGACGAAATTAGCACAGTCGGCAAAAGTGTGAGCCAGCGTTTATCCGAGCAGCGTGAGGCGAAAATCGCGCGGTGTCGAGCCGGTCATCGCCTTGAACTGGCGGCTAAAGGCGCTGTGATCGGTATACCCGCACTGCAGGGCGATATCGGTAATCGGCGTATCGCCAGCCAGCAGTTCGGTAGCTTTTTCCAGCCGCACTTTGTGGATCATTTGCCGCGGAGTGAGATGAAAGATCCGTTTGCAGTAGCGTTCGATCTGCGCAATCGACATTCCGCTTAAGGCGGTTAACTCTTCCATGGCGATCGGCCGGTGATAATGGCGGCGGATATGATCGTCGACGATCGCCAGCCGCTGCCACGCCGGATGGCGGGCGTGGGCCTCCTGCAGATCGTGCGAGATCCCAGCCATGCCGATCACCTGCCCGCTGATATCGCGTAGCGCCAATTTCTGCGTCAGGCACCAGCCGCGCTCGCGGCCATTGTAGAGATGCATTTCCAGCTGATCGCGCAGGGTCACGCCTTCCCGTAGTACCCGAAGATCCTGCTCGGTGTAACCCTGGCCCAGCGCGGAAGGAAAGACATCGGCGGAGGTTTTGCCCAGCAGCGAGGAGACGCTTTTGAAACCACAGCGGCGGGCCAGCGTCAGGTTCGCCAGCAGATAGCGCGCCTGACGATCTTTGATAAAAAAGACCACATTAGGGATGGCATTGAGCAGGGGCGCAATCAGCGCCAGCGCATTCAGCAGCGCGGGCATATTTTCCGGCCGCTGGCGCGCCAGCCCTTCGCAGATCTGGCTCAGCTCATCGACGGCCAGCTCAGGTTGGTTAACCGCCCGCGGCGGCGGCGCATCAGAAACACCGATCATAAGGCCTCCTCATGGTAAGTGACCGAAGGATATTTATTCACTTTCCGTTAACACCTCAAGCAGCAACCGTCGGTTTTGCGATCCTGGATCCGCTTTACGCCTTCCCCTGGTTTAGCCACTGGCACAATGGTCGCTTTCGGTTTACCACAGCATTAAACAAATGATTAATAAGAAATAACTATGTGAAATAGAAATATACCGCGCTCATTACTGTGCAGATTTCGTCATTTTCTCTGACGAAAGCGCTCAAGCAGGCCGGGAAAGGTTGCGCCAGCATGATGAAACATGTTGTTAACTTCCGGAGAGTCTGATGACCGCGCCACGCCCCCCTATTACGCTGAGAGCTATTGATTCACACACCGGCGGCGAACCGACCCGCCTGATCGTTGACGGATTCCCCGACCTCGGCGGCGGCGGCATGGCGGAGCGCCGCGACCGCTTCGCCCGCGACTTCGACCATTGGCGTCAGGCGGCCATTCTCGAACCGCGCGGTAATGACGTACTGGTCGGCGCGCTGCTGTGCAAACCGGTCTCGGCGGCGGCTACCGCTGGCGTGATTTTCTTCAACAACGCCGGTTTTCTGAATATGTGCGGCCACGGCACTATCGGGCTTATCGCCTCGCTGGCCTGGCTTGGGCGTATCAAGCCTGGCGTACATCTGATTGAAACACCGGTCGGCGACGTAAGCGCCACGTTGCACGACGATGGCAGCGTATCGGTGCAAAACGTCCCGGCCCGCCGCTGGAAAAAACAGATCCGCGTTGAAACCGCGCTGGGTCCCGTCATCGGCGATATTGCCTGGGGCGGTAACTGGTTTTTCCTGATTAACGACCACCCGTTTGCCATTACCCCCGAACATATTCCACAGCTCACCGACTACGCCTGGGCAGTGCGCGAGGGGCTGGAAGCCGCGGGGATCCGCGGCGACGACGGAGGAGTTATCGACCATATCGAACTCTTCGCCGATGACGATACCGCCGACAGCCGCAGCTTCGTACTCTGTCCGGGAAAGGCCTGGGATCGCTCGCCGTGCGGTACCGGCACCAGCGCCAAGCTGGCCTGCCTGGCGCAGGATGGCAAGTTGCAGCCGGGGGAAATCTGGCGGCAGGCCAGCATCATCGGTAGCCAGTTTACCGCCAGCTACCAGCGCACCGCTGAAGGCATCATCCCAACGATCCGCGGCGAAGCCTGGGTCTGCGGCGATAACCAATTGATCCTCAACCCTGACGATCCCTTCTGCTGGGGGATCGCGCCGTGAAGCAGTGCGACGTCATCGTGATCGGCGCCGGGATCATCGGCGCCGCCTGCGCGTGGCAGCTGGCGAAGCGGGGGCAGAGCGTGACGCTTATCGATGACGGTCAGCCTGGCGCGACGGCGGCCGGTATGGGCCATCTGGTGTGCATGGATGACGACCCCGCCGAGCTTGCCTTGTCGGCGTGGTCGCTGGAACGCTGGCGCGCTATCACGCCACGGATGCCCGACAATTGCGCCTGGCGCGGCTGCGGTACGCTGTGGCTGGCGGAAAGCGAAGAAGAGATGGCCGGGGCTGGCGACAAACAGCGGCGGATGGCCGGCCATCAGGTGCACAGCGAACTCCAGACCCCGCAGCAGATCGCCGGGCGCGAGCCGCTGCTGCGCGACGGACTGGCCGGCGGCCTGTGGGTGCCAGGCGATGGCATCGTCTACGCGCCGAACGTCGCCCGCTGGTTGATTACTGATGCCGGAAACCATCTTACCTGCCTGCGCGATAGCGTACAGACGATCGAAGAGCCGCAGGTGCTGCTCGCCAGCGGCCAACGGCTACAGGCGCGGGCAATCGTGGTGGCCTGCGGACTTGAAGCCAACGCGCTGTTAGCGGAAAACTGGCTGCGACCGAAAAAAGGCCAACTGGCGATTACCGATCGCTACCAGCCGCGGGTGCATCACCAGCTGGTTGAGCTGGGTTACGGCGCCAGTGCCCACGGCGGCGGCACCTCGGTGGCGTTTAACCTTCAGCCGCGGCCAACCGGCCAGCTGCTAATTGGCTCTTCGCGTCAGTTTGATAACCGCGAGCGCGAGTTGGATCTGCCGTTGCTGGCGCAGATGCTCGATCGCGCCCGCCACTTCGTGCCGGCGCTGGCGACGTTGAATATCATCCGCTGCTGGAGCGGCCTGCGCGCCGCCTCGCAGGATGGCAACCCGCTGATCGGCCCGCACCCCACCCGCCGTGGTTTATGGCTAGCGCTGGGCCATGAAGGGCTGGGCGTCACCACTGCCCCGGCCTCGGCTGAACTGCTGGCGGCGCAGATCCTCGATGAACGCTGCCCATTGGCTCCCGACGCCTGGCTCCCGGCTCGTTTATCTCAACAGGAGGCGATCGCATGAATGCCACGCTCACTATCATCGTTGATGGCGAAGCGCTGACGGTGCCGGAAGGGATCAGCGTGGCGGCGGCCCTGGCGTTGACCGGCGACCCCACCACCCGCCAGGCGGTTAACGGCGGCCTCCGCGCGCCGTTTTGCGGCATGGGCGTCTGCCAGGAGTGCCGGGTCACCGTCGATGGCCTACGGGTACTGGCCTGCCAGACCCTGTGCCGGTCCGATATGCAAATAGAAAGGAGCCGCGATGAACACGCTGCGCTGTGACATTTTAATCCTCGGCGCCGGCCCCGCAGGGATGGCGGCCGCGCTCTCCGCCGCCGCCTGCGATAAACAGGTGATTATTCTCGACGATAATCCCGCCCCTGGCGGGCAAATCTGGCGTGCCGGTCCGCAGGCGACGCAGCCCGCCCTGGCCCGGCGCTACCGCGACGCCATCGTCGCGTCTGCCGCCATCCGGTTAGTGAACGGCGCGCGGCTGATTGCCCGCCCCTCCGCGTACAGTGTGCTGTTTGAAACCGCCGACGGCGGTGGTGTGGTTTACTGGCAGAAACTGATCCTCTGCTGCGGCGCGCGCGAGCTGTCGCTGCCCTTTCCCGGCTGGACCTTACCCGGCGTGACCGGCGCGGGCGGCCTGCAGGCGCAAATCAAACAGGGCCTGGCGCTGAAAGGAGAAAAGGTGGTGATTGCCGGCAGCGGTCCGCTACTGCTGGCGGTGGCGGATACGGTGAACAAGGCCGGAGGCGAAGTGACGAATATCATTGAGCAAGCGCCGCTACCGGCACTGCTGCGCTTCGCCGGTGGGCTGTGGCGCTGGCCGCAGAAGCTGCGCCAGTTAGCGACGCTGGCTCCGAAAGGCTATCTTAGCGGCACGCAGGTGATCCGCGCTCACGGCACAACGCGGCTGGAAGCCGTTACGTTGCGCCAGCGCGGCGTCGAGCGAACTATCGCCTGCGATCGGCTAGCTATCGGCTACGGGCTGATACCCAATATCGAGACGGCGCTGCTGTTTGGCTGCGCCACGGCGCAGGAGGCGATACAGGTTAACCGCTGGCAGCAGACCAGCATCGCGGATATCTACGCCGCCGGCGAGTGCACCGGTTTCGGCGGTAGCGAACTGGCGCTGGCGGAGGGCGAAATCGCCGGTTTTGCCGCCGCCGGGGCCAGCCATCAAGCGCAGGCGTTATTTGCCCGCCGCGCCCGCTGGCAGCGCTTCGCCGACGCCATAAACCGCGCCTTCCGGCTGGCGGAATCTTTGAAAAACGCGGCGACGCCGGAGAGCCTGCTGTGCCGCTGCGAGGATGTGCGCTGCGGCGATGTGGCGGCAGCCGGAGGCTGGCCGCAGGCCAAACTTACCCAGCGCTGCGGAATGGGCGCCTGTCAGGGGCGCACCTGCGCCGCCAGCGCCCGCTGGTTATATGGCTGGCCGCTGCCGCAGCCGAGAGAACCGCTGGCCCCTGCCCGCGCGGAAACGCTTATTGCCCTCGCCAGGTTGAGCGCCGAGCCGTAACCGCTACTCTTCTTCATCACCGCGCCCGGCAGGGACGCCAAGCGCAATAAACTCCTCCAGCAGCGTGGTCAACTGACGCATCTTCTCCGCCGTAAACTGCGCTTCTATCTGCCGGTAGGCCTCTTCCACCTGCGCCTGGGCGCTCTCATACAGCGCCAGCCCGGCGGGCGTCAGCGACAGGTAGAGCTTGCGCTGATCGTTGACCGGTTTTAAACGCAACACTAAACCGTCGCGCTCCATGCGCGTCAGAATCCCGGTCAGGCTGGGGCGCAAAATGCAGGCGCGCCATGCCAGGTCGTGGAAATCCATCGATGGGTTTTCCGCAAGGATACGCACAATACGCCACTGCTGTTCGGTCAGGTTGTGGCGTTTGACGATCGGCCGGAAATGGGCCATCGCCGCTTCCCGCGCCTGCAGCAGCGCAATGGTTAATGAATCATGCATGGTATCCCCTCAACAACGCTCACCAAAACTTATTAACAATTTAATAATTAGCCATAATCCTGCCATGTACAACCGGTTTCTGCACCTGAAAAGTACCAGCCGTCATTAAAAATAAATACATCTATATGATAAATAATAAATAAATAAAAAATATGTAAATATTGTGTTAATCCGATCACAAAACATTTACTTCTATTTGCCAAACCGGCGCGCAAAGAATAAAAGATTATCATTAACATATTAATGAAATTCCTTCGAATCGATAATCAGTACCAGAGGAGTGGTGAATGAAAGGTACCATCTTCGCCGTTGCGCTCAATCATCGCAGCCAGCTCGACGCCTGGCGCGAAGCGTTTCAACAGGCCCCCTACAAGACGCCGCCGAAAACCGCGGTCTGGTTCATCAAACCCCGTAATACCGTGATTGGCGATGGCGAAGCCATTCCCCATCCGCAGGGCGAGACCGTACAAAGCGGCGCGACGGTGGCGCTGATTGTCGGCAAAACCGCGCGTAAAGTGGCGGCGGAAGAGGCCGCAGACTATATCGCCGGCTACGCGCTGGCTAACGACGTTAGCCTGCCGGAAGAGAGTTTTTATCGCCCGGCGATCAAGGCCAAATGCCGCGATGGCTTCTGCCCCATCGGCGCGCTGTCGGCGGTGCGCAACGTCGATAACCTGACCATCATCACCGAAATCAACGGCCGCGAGGCGGATAGCTGGCATACCGGCGATCTGCAGCGTAACGCCGCGCAGCTGCTTAGCGCCTTAAGCGAGTTCGCCACCCTCAATCCCGGCGACGCGATCCTTATCGGCACGCCCCACTCTCGCGTCACGCTGCGCCCCGGCGACCGCGTACGAATTCTCGCCGACGGTTTCCCGGCGCTCGAAAACCCGGTTGTCGCAGAAGGAGAGCTGGCATGAAACAGGCACGTATTGAATGGCAGGGACAGGTACGCGACGTGCTGGTCGATGAACGCGACCAGGTGCGCCTGCCCGATGGCACGGTATTGAAAGAAGGCGAATTCCGCTGGCTGCCGCCCGCCGACGGCACGCTGTTCGCGCTGGGGCTGAATTACGCCGACCACGCCAGCGAGCTGGAGTTTAAACCGCCAACCGAGCCTTTGGTGTTCATCAAAGCGCCAAACACCTTTATTGGCCACCAGCAGCAGTCGGTACGCCCGGATAACGTCGAATACATGCACTACGAAGCCGAACTGGTGGTGGTGATCGGGAAAACCGCGCGCCGCGTCAGCGAAGCCGAGGCTATGGATTATGTCGCTGGCTATACCGTGTGTAACGACTACGCGATCCGCGACTATCTGGAAAACTACTACCGCCCGAACCTGCGGGTGAAAAGCCGCGATACCCTGACGCCGATTGGCCCGTGGATCGTCGCCAAAGAGGCGATCCCGGATCCGCATAATCTGGCCCTGCGCACCTGGGTCAACGGCGAACTGCGCCAGCAGGGCACCACCGCCGATCTGATCTTCAGCATCCCGTTCCTCATCGCTTATTTAAGCGAATTTATGACCCTGCAACCGGGCGACATGATCGCCACCGGCACGCCGAAAGGGCTATCCGATGTGGTGCCGGGCGACGAGGTGATCGTTGAAGTCGAGGGCGTGGGCCGCCTGGTCAACCATATCATCAGCCAGCAAGCGTATGAGGAGACACTGTCATGAAAAAGATTAACCATTGGATTAACGGTAAAAACGTTGCCGGCGCAGACTATTTTCATACCACCAACCCGGCCACCGGCGAGGTACTGGCTGAAGTCGCCTCCGGCGGCGAAGCCGAAATCAACCAGGCGGTAGCGGCGGCGAAAGAGGCCTTCCCGAAGTGGGCTAACCTGCCGATGAAAGAGCGCGCGCGCCTGATGCGCCGCCTGGGGGATCTGATCGATCAGAACGTCCCGGAGATCGCGGCGATGGAAACCGCCGATACCGGCCTGCCTATCCACCAGACCAAAAACGTGCTGATCCCGCGGGCGTCGCATAACTTCGAATTTTTCGCCGAAGTGTGCCAGCAGATGAACGGCAAGACCTATCCGGTCGATGACAAGATGCTCAACTACACCCTCGTGCAGCCGGTTGGCGTCTGCGCGCTGGTGTCGCCGTGGAACGTGCCGTTTATGACCGCCACCTGGAAGGTGGCGCCGTGCCTGGCGCTGGGCAATACCGCGGTGCTGAAAATGTCCGAGCTGTCGCCGCTGACCGCCGATCGTCTGGGCGAGCTGGCGCTGGAGGCCGGGATCCCGGCTGGCGTGCTCAACGTGGTGCAGGGCTATGGCGCCACCGCTGGCGACGCGCTGGTACGCCATCATGATGTGCGCGCCGTCTCCTTCACCGGCGGCACCGCCACCGGGCGCAACATCATGAAAAACGCCGGCCTGAAAAAGTACTCCATGGAGCTTGGCGGAAAATCGCCGGTGCTGATTTTTGAAGACGCCGATATCGAGCGCGCGCTCGACGCCGCGCTGTTCACCATTTTCTCGATCAACGGCGAACGCTGCACCGCCGGTTCGCGCATTTTCATTCAGCAGAGTATTTATCCGGAGTTCGTCAAACGCTTCGCCGAGCGCGCCAACCGCCTGCGCGTGGGCGATCCGACCGATCCGAATACCCAGGTCGGCGCGCTGATTAGCAAGCAGCACTGGGAGAAAGTGTCCGGCTACATTCGCCTCGGCATTGAAGAGGGCGCCACCCTGCTGGCCGGCGGCGCGGATAAACCGTCCGACCTGCCGGCGCATCTGAAATCCGGCAACTTCCTGCGCCCGACGGTGCTGGCGGATGTCGACAACCGCATGCGCGTCGCCCAGGAAGAGATTTTTGGCCCGGTCGCCTGCCTGCTGCCGTTCAAAGACGAAGCGGAAGGGCTGCGTCTGGCCAACGATGTGGAATACGGTCTGGCGTCGTACATCTGGACCCAGGACGTCAGCAAAGTGCTGCGCCTGGCGCGCGGTATTGAAGCCGGGATGGTGTTCGTCAACACCCAGAACGTGCGCGACCTGCGCCAGCCGTTCGGCGGCGTGAAGGCCTCCGGCACCGGCCGCGAAGGCGGCGAATACAGCTTTGAAGTATTCGCCGAAATGAAAAACGTCTGCATCTCGATGGGCGACCATCCGATCCCGAAATGGGGAGTCTGATATGGGTAAGTTAGCGTTAGCAGCAAAAATCACTCACGTGCCGTCGATGTATCTGTCTGAGCTGCCGGGGAAAAACCACGGCTGCCGTCAGGGCGCGATCGACGGGCATAAAGAAATTGGCAAGCGCTGCCGTGAAATGGGCGTTGATACCATCATCGTGTTCGATACCCACTGGCTGGTCAACAGCGCCTACCACATCAACTGTGCCGACCATTTTCAGGGCGTCTACACCAGTAACGAACTGCCGCATTTTATTCGCGACATGACCTACGACTACGACGGCAACCCGGAGCTGGGCCACCTGATTGCCGACGAGGCCGTCAAGCTTGGCGTACGCGCCAAAGCGCACAATATTCCGAGCCTGAAGCTGGAGTACGGCACCCTGGTGCCGATGCGCTACATGAATAGCGATAAGCATTTCAAAGTGGTGTCCATTTCCGCCTTCTGTACCGTTCACGATTTTGCCGACAGCCGCAAGCTGGGCGAGGCCATCCTCAAGGCCATCGACAAATATGACGGCACCGTAGCGGTGCTGGCCAGCGGTTCGCTGTCGCATCGCTTTATCGACGACCAGCGCGCCGAAGAGGGGATGAACAGCTATACCCGCGAGTTTGATCATCAGATGGATGAGCGCGTGGTGAAGCTGTGGCGCGAGGGCAAATTCAAAGAGTTCTGCACCATGCTGCCGGAGTACGCCGACTACTGCTACGGCGAAGGCAACATGCACGACACGGTGATGCTGCTCGGCCTGCTGGGTTGGGATAAATACGACGGCAAGGTGGAGTTTATCACCGAGCTATTCGCCAGTTCCGGTACCGGCCAGGTTAACGCCGTGTTCCCGCTGCCGGCGCAGGCGTAAGGAGGCCGTATGCCGCATTTTATCGCCGAGTGTAGCGACAATATCCGCGAACAGGCCGATTTACCGGGGCTGTTCGCTAAAGTCAACGAGGCGCTGGCCGCCACCGGCATCTTTCCGATTGGCGGCATTCGTAGCCGCGCCCACTGGCTCGATACCTGGCAGATGGCCGACGGCAAGCATGATTACGCCTTCGTGCATATGACCCTGAAGATCGGCGCCGGGCGCAGCCTTGAGAGCCGTCAGGAGGTGGGCGAAATGCTTTTCGCGCTGATCAAAGCCCACTTTGCCGCGCTGATGGAGAGCCGCTATCTGGCGCTGTCGTTCGCCATGGAAGAACTCGACCCGACGCTGAACTACAAACAGAACAACGTGCACGCGTTATTTAAATAATACATCGAGGCTCAAGCAGGTAGCCCGGCCGAGCAACGCGACGCCGGGGTTTGCTCCGGGCCACCCCGGGGTCGGCGTAAACGCCTCGCCCGGGCTACTCGATTGTGCACATTTCCGGTAATGCCACAGGAATCTCTATGCTCGATAAACAGACCCGTACCCTGATTGCCCAGCGGCTGAACCAGGCCGAAAAGCAGCGTGAACAGATCCGCGCGATCTCGCTGGATTATCCGTCGATCACCATTGAGGACGCCTACGCCGTCCAGCGCGAGTGGGTCGAGATGAAGATCGCCGAAGGCCGCGTGCTCAAAGGCCACAAGATCGGCCTGACCTCTAAAGCGATGCAGGCCAGTTCGCAGATCAGCGAGCCGGACTACGGCGCGCTGCTCGACGATATGTTTTTCCACGACGGCAGCGATATTCCCACCGACCGCTTCATCGTGCCGCGTATCGAAGTCGAGCTGGCCTTCGTTCTGGCCAAACCGCTGCGCGGCCCGAACTGTACGCTGTTTGATGTCTACAACGCCACCGACTACGTTATCCCGGCGCTGGAGCTTATCGACGCGCGTTGCCACAACATCGACCCGGAAACCCAGCGTCCGCGCAAAGTGTTCGACACCATCTCCGACAACGCCGCCAACGCCGGGGTGATCCTCGGCGGCCGGCCGATTAAACCGGACGAGCTCGACCTGCGCTGGATCTCCGCCCTGCTGTATCGCAACGGCGTGATTGAAGAGACCGGCGTCGCCGCGGGCGTACTCAATCATCCGGCCAACGGCGTGGCCTGGCTGGCCAACAAACTGGCGCCATACGATGTCCAGCTCGAAGCCGGGCAGATTATCCTCGGCGGCTCCTTCACCCGCCCGGTCCCGGCGCGCAAGGGCGATACCTTCCACGTCGACTACGGCAACATGGGCGCCATCAGCTGCCGCTTTGTTTGAGGAGAGCAACATGAACAACGCATTTAAAGAGGCGCTCAAGGCCGGGCGTCCGCAAATCGGCCTGTGGCTTGGGCTGTGCAGCAGCTACAGCGCCGAACTGCTGGCCGGCGCGGGCTTCGACTGGCTGCTGATCGACGGCGAACACGCGCCCAACAATGTACAAACGGTGCTGACCCAGCTTCAGGCCATTGCGCCCTACCCCAGCCAGCCGGTGGTGCGTCCGTCGTGGAACGATCCGGTACAAATTAAACAACTGCTGGACGTCGGCGCGCAAACCCTGCTGGTGCCGATGGTGCAGAACGCCGAAGAAGCGCGGCTGGCGGTCAGAGCCACCCGCTACCCGCCTGCCGGCATTCGCGGCGTCGGCAGCGCGCTGGCCCGCGCCTCGCGCTGGAATCGCGTCCCGGATTATATCCACCGGGCCAATGACGCCATGTGCGTACTGGTGCAGATTGAGACCCGCGAAGCGCTGAAAAATCTGCCGCAGATCCTCGATGTCGAAGGGGTGGATGGCGTGTTTATCGGCCCGGCGGATCTCAGCGCTGATATGGGCCACGGCGGCAACCCACAACACCCGGAAGTGCAGGCCGCCATTGAAGATGCCATCCAGCAAATCCGTCAGGCCGGTAAAGCGCCGGGGATCCTGATGGCCAATGAACAGCTGGCGAAACGCTATCTCGAACTGGGCGCGCTGTTCGTCGCCGTCGGCGTCGATACCACCCTGCTGGCCCGCGGCGCAGAAGCGCTGGCGGCCCGTTTTACCCACACCGCAACCACCACAACCGATAACAATAAATCCGTCTATTGAACGGATAATGTGGAGCGCAACATGACTACCTCTACCCTGCAACACAATGATAATAAAGCCGTTGAAGTAGAAAACCGGGTGATCAAAAAGCTGTTCCGCCGTCTGATCACCTTCCTGTTTGTTCTCTTTGTTTTCTCATTTTTGGATCGCATTAATATCGGCTTCGCCGGCCTGACGATGGGTAAAGATCTTGGCCTGACCTCCACCATGTTCGGCCTGGCGGCGACGCTGTTCTACGTCACCTACGTGCTGTGCGGGATCCCCAGCAATATCATGCTGGCGAAAGTTGGCGCGCGCCGCTGGATCGCCGGGATCATGGTGGTCTGGGGGATCGCCTCGACCTGCACCATGTTCGCCACCAGCCCGCATACGCTGTACATCCTGCGCATGCTGGTCGGCATCGCCGAAGCCGGTTTTCTGCCGGGGATCCTCGTCTATCTGACCTGGTGGTTCCCGGCCTATCATCGCGCCCGCGCCAACGCCCTGTTTATGATCGCCATGCCGGTGACCATGATGCTCGGCTCGATACTTTCCGGCTATATCCTGGCGCTCGACGGCCTGTGGAACCTGAAGGGCTGGCAGTGGCTGTTTCTGCTGGAAGGCCTGCCGTCGGTGGTGCTCGGCGTCGTCACCTGGTTCTTCCTCAACGACACGCCGGATAAAGCCAACTGGCTGGACAACGAAGAGAAACAGGCGCTGAAGGCGATGATCGATCGCGAACGGGAACATGCGGCGATCGTCCCGGCTTCGCCGCGTTCCACGCTGCGCGAAGTACTGACGCCAGCGGTGCTGATGTATACCCTCGCCTACTTCTGCCTGACCAATACCCTCAGCGCCATTAATATTTGGACGCCGCAGATCCTGCAGAGCTTCAACACCGGCAGTAGCAACATCATGATTGGCCTGCTGGCGGCGATCCCGCAGTTCTGCACCATTTTCGGCATGATCTGGTGGAGCCGCCGCTCCGACCGGCGCAAAGAGCGCAAGATGCATACCATCCTGCCCTACCTGTTCGCCGCGGCGGGTTGGCTGCTGGCTTCGGCAACGCACCACAGCCTGATCCAACTGATCGGCATTATTATGGCTTCGGTGGGATCCTTTACCGCGATGGCCATTTTCTGGACCACCCCGGATCGGGTGATCAGCCTGCAATCGCGCGCGGTGGCGCTGGCGGTGATCAACGCCATCGGCAACATCGGCTCTGCCGTCAGCCCGCTGTTGATCGGCATTTTGCGCGATACCACCGGCAGCTTTAGCTCCGGGCTGTGGTTTGTCGCCGGGCTGCTGATTGTCGGCGCGCTGGTGCTCACCCGCATTCCGATGAGCCAGCGCGAGGACGCCGCCGCCGCGCCGGGCTTAGCGGCGCAAAAAGGCCACTAAGGAGCGGGTATGTGCCAGCATTCAATCGCCAACATCGACATCAATAAAGATTACGACGAGAGTCTGGGCACCGAAGAGGTGCACTATCAGTCGTTTGCCCGCATGGCGGCCTTTTTTGGCCGCGACATGCAGGCGCATCGCCACGACCGCTATTTTCAGATGCACTTTCTTGATACCGGACAGATTGAGCTGCAGCTTGATGACCACCGCTATTCGGTGCAGGCGCCGCTGTTTGTGA
Source organism: Klebsiella sp. CN_Kp088 (assembly GCF_040064335.1). Lineage (NCBI taxonomy): Bacteria > Pseudomonadati > Pseudomonadota > Gammaproteobacteria > Enterobacterales > Enterobacteriaceae > Klebsiella > Klebsiella sp. CN_Kp088. The sequence continues at coordinate 41,428 of NZ_JBEAIQ010000019.1, forward strand.
TAACACCGCCCTCGGTACCGCACGCCTTTATTACCGAGTCCGATAGCGATGGTCACGTGTTGACGGTGCACGAAGAACTCATCTGGCCGCTGCTGGAGGTGCTTTATCCCGGCACGCGGGAGACCTTCGGTCTGCCGGGGATCTGCCTGTCGCTGGCGGATAAACCCGACGAGCTGGCGGCGCTGGCGCACTACTGGCAGCTGATTCGCCGTGAATCCACCGCTCAGCTGCCGGGGCGCGAGCATACCCTGGCGCTGCTGGCGCAGGCGGTATTTACCCTGCTGCTGCGCAACGCCAGGCTCGACGATCATGCCGCCAGCGGCATGCGCGGCGAGCTGAAATTATTCCAGCGCTTTAACCAGATGATCGACAGCCACTTCCATCAACACTGGACGGTACCGGATTACGCCAGCGAGCTGCATCTGACCGAATCGCGGTTGACCGATATCTGCCGCCGCTTCGCCAACCGCCCGCCGAAGCGGCTGATATTCGACCGCCAGCTACGCGAGGCGAAGCGGCTGCTGCTGTTTTCCGATAGCGCGGTCAATGAGATAGCCTGGCAGCTGGGGTTTAAAGATCCCGCTTATTTTGCGCGCTTTTTTAGCCGCCAGGTCGGCTGCTCGCCAAGCAGTTACCGGGCGCAAAAAGTACCGGTGTCTTAATACCCCGGCGGCGCGGCGCTTGCCGGGGCTACAGACCGTAGGGCGAGTCAGCGCCGCGCCGCCCGCCAAAAGCTGCAGAGATCACAAAATTCACTCCCGCCTGAAAAGTACCCGCCGTTGTCGCAAACGTCCCTTCACGACAAGCGCAATAACCGCTTCAATTAAACAACAAAAACAAAACATATATTTAACATTATTATTCCGATAAATACTGAAGAGGCCCCTATGAAACCTGAAGATTTCCGCGCCGACGCGAAACGCCCGTTAACTGGCGAAGAGTATTTAAAAAGCCTGCAGGATGGCCGCGAAATTTATATCTACGGCGAGCGCGTGAAGGATGTCACCACGCATCCGGCCTTCCGTAATGCCGCGGCTTCCGTCGCTCAGCTGTACGATGCGCTGCACAAACCGGAGATGCAGGATTCCCTGTGCTGGGGCACCGATACCGGTAGCGGCGGCTACACCCATAAATTCTTCCGCGTGGCGAAAAGCGCCGACGATCTGCGCCAGCAGCGCGACGCCATCGCCGAATGGTCGCGCTTAAGCTACGGCTGGATGGGCCGCACCCCGGACTACAAAGCCGCTTTCGGCTGCGCGCTGGGCGCCAACCCGGCGTTTTACGGCCAGTTCGAGCAGAACGCCCGCAACTGGTACACCCGCATTCAGGAAACCGGCCTGTACTTTAACCACGCTATCGTCAACCCGCCGATCGACCGCCACAAGCCGGCTGATGAAGTGAAGGATGTCTACATCAAGCTGGAAAAAGAGACCGATGCCGGGATCATCGTCAGCGGCGCGAAAGTGGTCGCCACCAACTCGGCACTGACCCACTACAACATGATCGGCTTCGGCTCCGCACAGGTGATGGGCGAGAACCCGGACTTCGCGCTGATGTTCGTCGCGCCGATGGATGCCGAAGGCGTCAAGCTTATCTCCCGCGCCTCCTATGAGATGGTCGCCGGCGCGACCGGATCGCCGTACGACTATCCGCTTTCCAGCCGTTTCGACGAGAACGACGCGATTCTGGTAATGGATAAGGTGCTGATCCCATGGGAGAACGTACTGATTTATCGCGACTTTGACCGCTGCCGCCGCTGGACCATGGAAGGTGGTTTCGCCCGCATGTACCCGCTGCAGGCCTGCGTGCGCCTGGCGGTAAAACTCGACTTTATCACCGCCCTGCTGAAGCGTTCTCTGGAATGTACCGGCACCCTCGAATTCCGCGGCGTACAGGCCGACCTTGGCGAAGTGGTGGCGTGGCGCAACATGTTCTGGGCGTTAAGCGATTCCATGTGCTCGGAAGCGACGCCGTGGGTCAACGGCGCATGGCTGCCGGATCACGCCGCGCTGCAGACCTATCGCGTGATGGCGCCGATGGCCTACGCCAAGATCAAGAACATCATCGAGCGTAACGTCACCAGCGGCCTGATTTATCTGCCGTCCAGCGCCCGCGATCTGAACAACCCGCAGATCGATCAGTATCTGGCGAAGTACGTGCGCGGCTCCAACGGTATGGATCACGTTGAACGTATCAAGATCCTCAAACTGATGTGGGACGCCATCGGCAGCGAATTCGGCGGCCGCCATGAACTGTATGAGATCAACTACTCCGGTAGCCAGGATGAAATTCGCCTGCAGTGTCTGCGCCAGGCGCAGAGCTCCGGCAATATGGACAAAATGATGGCGATGGTCGACCGCTGCCTGTCCGAGTACGACCAGAACGGCTGGACGGTGCCGCATCTGCACAATAACGCTGATATCAACATGTTGGATAAGCTGCTGAAGTAATTCACAGCGGGAGGTCATAATGCAATTAGATGAACAACGCCTGCGTTTTCGCGATGCCATGGCCAGCCTGTCGGCTGCGGTTAACGTTGTCACCACCGCAGGCGAAGCCGGCCGCTGCGGCATTACCGCCACGGCGGTTTGCTCGGTGACGGATACGCCGCCATCGGTGATGGTTTGTATCAACGCCAACAGCGCGATGAACCCGGTCTTTCAGGGCAACGGCAAGTTGTGCATCAACGTGCTGAACCACGAACAGGAAATCATGGCCCGTCATTTCGCCGGGATGACCGGGGTGACGATGGAAGAGCGGTTTGCCCTCAGCGGCTGGCAGCAGGGCGCGCTCGGACAGCCTGTACTGAAGGGTTCGCTGGCCAGCCTCGAAGGCGAGATTAGCCAGGTGCAAACCATTGGTACCCACCTGGTGTATCTGGTGGAGATCCGCAATATTACCCTGAGCCCGCAAGGGCACGGCCTGATTTACTTTAAACGCCGTTTCCACCCGGTGATGATGGAAATGGAAGTCGCGGTGTAATGGCCTCGCCTGCCTCTCCCCGGATAACGGGGAGGGGCAATACAGATTCGCGTTAGCGTTCCTGCCGGGCAAACTGTGTCAGCGCCGCGCCGCCTGCGCGTTCAGCTTGCCCTGCGTCACCGCCGGCTGGTTCTGCTCTTTCTCCTTGTCACATAGCGGACTCATAATATTATGAACAAACTTCTTCTGAACGTGAACTAGAATCCTTCAACCTTAAAAAGGCGCGAAAGAATAATTCCGATACCTAGTACCCCTCCTCCCACACTCCCGATTTTTATGCCTTGTAGGATATCATTCCATGACAATTGAAATTCATCACCCAGAATCCATAGTACTGTAACAAAAAAAATTTTTGCCAATAGCCCAGTAATAATTACAGAGAACATACAGACAAAAAATATGCAAAAACTAGCGATCATTTTTCTTTTTAAAAGAAAGATTGAACTACTCATTTCTTAACCTTATTGATAATTTCTTGAGTTTCAACACTGCCGTATTCTGTGCGAAAGGAACCAGTTATGTTTCCTGTTGCTCAAGGAATTTTACTTGGCGATATTTCTTTCGATATTCCAATCAGCCCTTTTATTTCCGTATATTTTAATCTAACGGGATCAAATTTGGGGTCCCATCCACCAGTTATCCATTTACCGATTGTATTTGCAGTAGGCTTCACTACATAATGACCAACCCCATATCCTAATCCAGAGCCAACACTACTTGTTATAGCCCCAACCATGGGGTCATCTCCTTTAATATAACTTGATGTTGCTCCACCTGCCGCATTCCATCCCACAGTTCCTAACCAACCAGTTTTTGCGGTTGCTGCTCCAACCCAAGTCGCTATCAACGCATCTGTGTAATTCACTTCACGAGTCGTGGCATATTGTATTGCAGTATTGGCTCCGCCATTGATGGCAGCTGTTATCAGAGCCCCCTTTGGCAATATACCTAACCCAACAGTACCTGCCAGATGGGCTGATACTACTGCATTCCCTTTTGCCACATCTTCTGCAAGTTTTCCTTTACAGTCTGTATCGCAGTCTGACGTCTGGCTGTGAATGATTTCCGCCACATACAAGCTCACTGCCCCGCTCGCCGCCTGCGCCAGGTTGCCACCCGCCAGACCCTGCATCGTCGCCGTTACCGCCTGCGCCACCTTCTGGTACTTTCCGCCCGTATCGTAGTCCGCCGTCGCCGTCCGGCTCACCTGCGCGCTGATTTGCTCCTCGCTCGGGCTGGCATTCCCTCCCGCTACCAGCTTCGCCCGCGCCGCTGCCCGCGCCGCCGGGTCGCTCTGCGCCGCCTGCGCGTTCAGCTTGCCCTGCGTCACCAGCACATCACTCACCTGGCGCCCGATTTCACCTATCTTCTGCGCCGTCGCCAGACGGTTCTGCTCTTTCTCCTTATCAAATATCGGACTCAGCGTCTGGTTCGCATGCGCCGCATCCCGGCTTAACCCCGTCACGTCCTGCTGCTGATTCGCGCCGTCGCGGATAACCGCCGATAACTCGATCCCGGCTCACTAGCCGAGATCTTTACTCAGGCTGGAATTTTAGCCAGCAACTCATTTACTTTTTCAGTATCTTCAGGATGTAACTGAATATACTTTTCACAGGCCAGACGGACATATTTAAAGCCTACAAATTCAGGAACTATAAGTTCTCCGTCCCATACCCCAAACATTATGCCCTCAAAATGACATTCTGGATCAGGGTCTTCAAAATCAGGGAATGAACAATATGTTTCGTTAACACCGCAGCCTATTTTATTTATAAGATACGGTAACATCCATATGAATTTACCCTGTAGATACATTGAATTAAAATAATCCCGAACAACCCATTCAGGATCGTTTTCATAATCTATGTTCTCAAAAATATATTCGTTCATTATTTAGTCACCGGATGAAAATTTTCTACCATTCCTGTCTTTTTATCCAAATAAACTTGGAATTTTATCCCGCCGGCGGTTGCCGTATATTCTCGTTGTCCAGATGCAATAGCTGCTTTGTAACCACTACTTGCAGCTTGCTGCCCCAATTCTAACATTTTTTGGTCAGTAAAGATCTTAGGGTCATAGATTGTTTTGGTAAATATTTTATCCTTATAACCTGTAATATTACCGGCGCGATCGTAAGCGGGTATTTTATATTGAACCTCAGTAATACCCTTCACGCTGCTTCGAGTTTCACCGACAATTTTCACATTTTTCTCACTTACTGTTGAATAGAAAGCATCAGCATTATGACCACCTGTAATACCTTTCTGTTGATTGTATTTTACAACAGAACCCATATGTTCCAGTTGGTCAATTTTAAAACTAATTCCAGATGGATAAGAGGTGTTCTTCGCAACAACCAAAAACGCCTTAGCTGCTACATATTGTACTAACTTCGCTTCACTGGTCGGCACGCCACTTGCCAAGATTTCCGCAGCTCGTTGCGGCGTCATTTCCCCATCCGCCGCCAACGCACTCACCGGAACCCCAAAGAATTCTGCCCAGGCAATCATCAGGCCTTTAGCTGCATTCTGTCCGTCCGGTATCTGTCCCTGTGAGTTCTTGATCAGCGCCGCCGTGAGTTCTTCTGGTGTGGCACCATTCTGGAGCATATGAACGCCGAGCGACTGCTGGGATAAACCCATGTCAGCCATGCCTTTACCGAAATCAATCGGACTCAAAGCATTATTCTCCACCGCGTTCTTCCCGGCCTGCGCACCCGCCACCGCATCCGTGCTGCTGCCTCCGCTAAGCCCCCCCATCAGTCCCGCCGCCAGCGTACTCAGCGCGCTTATCGTCGACTTCTGCTCATCCGACAGCTCTTCTGTCTTAACATCCGGATAATATTCCGCTGCTATCCAGCGGCCCAGCAGCTCGCCGCTCACCGCGCCTGCCGCTCCCGCCAGCGCGCTGTTATTTCCCGATGCCGCCGCTATCGCTCCCCACACCGCATGCGCCATCGCATTGGCTTCCACATTCACCTTACCCGTCGCGCTGTCCGTCGTCTGGCTGTGAATGATTTCCGCCACATACGGACTCACTGCCCCGCTCGCCGCCTGCGCCAGGTTGCCACCCGCCAGACCCTGCATCGCCGCCGTTACCGCCTGCGCCACCTTCTGGTACTTTCCGCCCGTATCGTAGTCCGCCGTCGCCGTCCGGCTCACCTGCGCGCTGATTTGCTCCTCGCTCGGGCTGGCATTCCCTCCCGCTACCAGCTTCGCCCGCGCAGCTGCCCGCGCCGCCGGGTCGCTCTGCGCTGCCTGCGCGTTCAGCTTGCCCTGCGTCACCAGCACATCACTCACCTGGCGCCCGATTTCACCTATCTTCTGCGCCGTCGCCAGCCGGTTCTGCTCTTTCTCCTTATCAAATATCGGACTCAGCGTCTGGTTCGCATGCGCCGCATCCCGGCTTAACCCCGTCACGTCCTGCTGCTGATTCGCGCCGTCGCGGATAACGATACTGCCCTCGCTCACCGCCGCCCGCGTCAGCGAACTGTCGCTGCCGCTGCCGTTCGCCCCCATCAGCAGACCGCTGGCCGCATTCCCGAGGAACTGCCCCGCCACGCTACCGCTCGTGCTCACCCCCGCGCTCTGCTGCTCCACGCTGTACTCGGCATAGTTTTTAATATCCCGGAAACCCAGCGTCCCGGTATCCAGCCGGTTCAGCTCCGCCGCCGCCGTGCTCGCCAGCACGCTGCCGTTCAGCTGCGTATGCCCGCCCACATTCACATCAAAACCGCCCTCGCCGGCAAAAATCCCCGTCTGCGCCTCCACCGACGCCCAGGTGCTGTGCATTTTGCTCTGGCTCAGGTTAAGAGACCCCGAACCACCGCCCATGCTGCCGCTCGCCCCCACGCTGCCGCTACGGTGCTTCGAATCGTAGTTATCGCTGTCCTGCTCGCTGCTCAGCGTCAGGTTACGCCCGACGCCCATTGTCACCTGATGGCCACTCACCTGCGCCCCGGTCAGCGTCGTATCGCGACCGCTGACAATAGTCACCCGCTCCCCGGCGCTGAGGGTCGTTTCGTTATGCGTCAGGCTGTTGCCCTTCTCGTGGCCCTTCGCGGCGTTGGCGCTGACCGTCAGCCCGTTCGCGCCCTGCCCGAAGTTAATACCGACGCCAAACGAACTCCCATGGCTCTCGTTTTTACCGCTCAGGGTGCTGGCGTTCTCCGCAGAGAATAAATTCACATCGCGCGCGGCATTGAGCAACGCGCTGCCGCCGGCCTGCAGCTGGCTGCCCTCAACGTTGATATCCGTCTCCGTGGCGATAATGCTGAGATTGTTGCCGGCCATCAGGCTGCTGCCGCGGCTGGTGTTCTGCGTTTGTCGCTGAGTGGATTTCGAGGACTGGCTACCCCAGGAAAGGTTGATCCCTATCATGCTCTCCGGACTGGAATCCGCAGTCTGCATCTGCGATGCCTGATACGCCTGTACGCCCGATAATGCCGACTGCAGCCCGCTCAGCGCGGCGAGACGGCCATTGCTCTCGGTGCTGGCCTGGTTGGCGCTGGAAACCGCGGTATTAATGGCGCTGCCCACCATCCCGGATAACGCCAGCGTCAGGCCGCTGGTTTTCTGCTCCACGGTATGGGTCTGGGTACTCTGGTTTTCCGCTGCCAGAATATTCACGGTTTTACCGGTCAACGCCATATTGTTGCCGGCCACCAGGTCAGATCCCTGAACCGTCAACACATTGCCGGCGCTCAGGCTCAGGTTGCCCTGTGAGCTTCCGACGGTACTGGCGGCGCTACTCAGCGCCGTCGTCACGTCGGTGGCTTTCAGCGACGAACTGCCGACGCTGAAGCCGACGCCGCCGGTGCCGGAAAAGCCGCTATGTTTCTCTTTTCGTAGATGGTTTTCCTGGCGACTTTCCTCGGCGGTGGTGATGGTCAGGTTACGCCCCGCCACAAGGTTGACGTCCTGGGTGCCGGCAACACTGCTGCCGGACACCAGCAGGTCGCGCCCGGCCTGCATCACAATACTGTCACCGCTAAAATTGCTGCCGATGGCGTTCTGCGCCCACACTTCATCGTGAGTGGTGAGCGAGCGGCGAGCCAGCAGGCCGCTGCTGCTTTGATGGCTGTTTTCCGTCAGGTGCCATGAGGACTCGCCGCTGCTGAGGTTAATATCATTGCCGGCGGCAACCGTCAGGCTGCTGGTCGCCGTCACGCTGGCGGCGCGGGCATTAATATCGTGGCCGGCGGACAGCGCCACCGCGCCGCCGTTAATTTGCGTGCCGATATCGCTACGCTGGGTCAAGGAACGATCGTTGCCTTTCCCCCAGCTTCCGCTTTCGCTATGGGTGGTGGCGAGCGTCTGCAGGTTGAGATCGTTGCCGGCGATAATCTGCGTCTGGCTGCCCGCCGCGCTGTTACTCACCATGCTTGCCGTCAGATTAATGTTATGTAACGCCTGCAGCCCCAGTTGGCCGTTTTCATTCTGGACATAAATCCCCGCGGGCCGATCGAGGCTGATGTTACCCGGGCCGCCGCCGAGGGTGCTGGCGCTGTTGATATCACGCCCGGCTTGCGCGATCAGGCTATCGCCGCCCTGCAGCGTTCCGCCAATATTGTTGATATCAGTACGCGCGTTTAGCGTGAGCTGGTTGCCGCCGATATAGCCGCTGTTATGAATGTTTTCCGCGGTTAGCTGCGTCACGCCGCGGCTGTGGATGTGCCCGCTGTTGGTCACATCACGGCTCACGCTGAACGCCACGTTTTCACCGCCGAGCAACGCGCCGCTGCCATCGAGATCGCCCGCTTTAACCCGCGCGTAAACCTGCGGCACCAGCACCTGCTGCACGGAGCCATCCGTTAGCGTGACCTCTCTGGCGACCAGCCAGACCATATCGCTGGTCAGCAGCGCCATCTGCGCTGGCGTCAGCGCCACCCCGACCGTCAGGTTGTACTGTTTGGCGAAGGCGACGCCCGCGTCCATCAGCGCCCGGTACTGCTCTTCATCGTTACTGTAGCCCTGTAGGTAGCGCCCGCCGCTCAGCTTAACGATCTGCTCACGCACCAGCCGCTGTTCGTAATAGCCGTCGCCAAGCCGCTTCATCGCCTGATCAACGCCCAGCTGATTTTGCATGTAGTCGCTGGCGAGCCACGCTTTACCGTTGGTAAAACGCGGATCGGTTTCCACCAGATAGCCTGCTTTAGCCTGCGGGTCGATCTGATACAGACTGCTGACAGGAAGCCGGGTATCCGGCGTGACGACGCGAATAACCGTTCCGTCAGCGTTAACCGGCGTCACTTCCACCAGTCGTCCGGCGGGTATTTCGCCTGTTTCATCGGCGCGATCGCGCGGATTAATCACACCGCTATGGCCATCAATTTGGGTATTGCCCTGCCACTTCATGGTTTGCAAATCGATGGTCTGAACCGTCGGCGTCGGTTCATATTCGCTGCTTTTTTTCCCCTGGCTAGTTTTGGTGCCGCCAAACGGGCGGCTGGTCTTTTTCTCATACCAACGGGTCTGGGTGCCGACGTCGGTGGTCACCCGTTTGCCGGTCGTGGCGACGTTGTTTAGTTCGCCAATCACGCCACCGAGCGCTCCTCCGGCGATAATCTGGCTATCGTAGTTATTCAGCTTATCGCTGTTGATGATGAGCTGGCCGCCGGAGAGGATTTTGCCAGGATCGCTTTCCACCACCTGCGTTTCCACAACGGTACGCTGGTACTGGTATTCATAGAACTCATCGCCGCGGCTTCCGTCCGGCATGATGGCGTCGTGAACGCCGTATTTGTTTTTATAGCTGGTATCGACCAGCGACCAGTCGAAGCGCTGTACCGATCCTTTCAGCGCCGCTTCATGGCGCCATGACTGCTCGACCATCACATCTTTCGTCACCAGATGGTCGTTGTAGTTATTGATTTGTTGGATATCGAGCGCCATATCACCGGCGGACTCAAGCGTTGCGCTGTGGTTATTAAACACTCCCGCCCGGCCGCTGAGCGAACCGTCTTCGGCAAGCTGGCCGCCAATGGCGAGCGTACCGTCGCTGTAGATTAGCGCGTGATCCTGGTTATTGAGCGTGCCGACGCCCATTGCCAGCGATGCCCGTGCGGCAATCGTCGCCGCCACGCCGTTCTCCGCGGCGTTAGTCAGCGTTGCCGCCTGCAGCGCGACGGCGTCGCCGTACAGGCGCCCGCTGCCGATATTGGTTAACGTCGTGGCGACAATATGGGTTAAACCACCGTCAATCAGCCCCCGGTTGACCAACTCGCCGTTGACCGTCAAATGGTTCTCGCCAGCGCTGATTTCACCTTCCTGACGGTTATCCAGCTTCGCCGCATAGAGATTGAGCGCCCGGCCGGCGCTGATAACCCCCTGATTAATCAGCCCCAGCCCGGAAAGATTCCACTGCAGGTTGCCGTTGGCGATGACCCTCCCGGCGTTATGAAACGCCTGACGCAACGTGAGCGACATATCGCCCTGAGAGAGCGCCTCGCCATCGCCGCTGAGGGAATCGGCATCGAGGCTAAGTTTGCTCGCGGCAAGTAACGTTCCGCCCGTATTAGCCAACGCCAGGTTGACGCCTGCTATTTCCAGAGCGGCGGCGGAGACGATCTGCCCCTGCCGGTTATCCAGCCCCCGGTTGTGAATGGTGATGTTGAGATTACCGCCGGACTGCAGTTCTCCCTGCCGGTTATCAACGGTGGCGCTCTGAATACCCAGGGCATCAAAGGCGGTAATAGTTCCCTGCTGGTTATCCAGTAAACCGCTCGTCGTCAGGTTGACGCTGCCCCGCTGCGCCGTGCCTATCTGCCCGTGACGATTATTAAGATTTTCAGCCTGGAGTTGGATATCGCCGCTGGCGATGATATTCCCCTGCGAGTTATCCACCCCATGGCGCGCAGTGAGTTGAATGTCGCCCTGCGCCGCGCTGATTTTTCCGCCATGGTTGGTAAGATTGTCGGCGTCAAGCTTGATATTGCCATTTGCGGCAAGAACGCCTTCGCGGTTATCCAGCCCTCCTTCAGCGCTCATGGCCAGGTCGCCCTGCGCCGCAATCACTTGCCCCTGCTGGTTCCGAAGGCTGGCCACTTGTAGAGAAAGGCTACCGCCAGCAACGATATTCCCTTGCGAATTTTCCAGCTCATGACGCGTAATGAGCTGAGCATTGCCCTGCGTCGTGCTGATTTTACCGCTGCGATTATTCATGTTATCGGAGTGCAAAACGATATTGCCGTTAGCGGCAATAGTGCCTTCGCCGTTGTCCAGCGCGCCTTCGCTGGTAATAGACATGCCGCCGCTGCCGATATGCAGCAGCGTTCCGTTTTGATTGAGCAACTGGCTGGTGCTGAGCGTCAAAGCATGGCTGTTGCTGGCAATCTCACCACCGCGGTTATCCAATCCCGTGCGAAAATCAAGGCGTAGATCGTCCTCGCCCGTCTGCTGGATTACGCCCTGTTGGTTATCCAGCGCCATTGCTTTCAGCTCAAGCTGGCTGGCCGTCAACAGGCCACTGTGGTTGTTGAGTTTGCCGCTGGTGGCCAACTGGAGTTTTTCGCTGGCCGCCACCACCGCATCTCGGGTGGTGATATCGCCGGACGCGGCGCTGACCACGATCCGCGCCCCCGAGGTTCGACTGTTATCAAGATCCACCGTCCTGCCCTGCGCCGTCAGCGTTCCTGCCGCCATATTGCGGCCATTCAGCGCCAGCGAGCTCTGGCTATTCAGCGTCAGCGCGCCGCTGCTGGCGGTAGAACCATCGCTATTAAATCCGGCGGCGAGCGTGCTGTTTTGCGCGCTACGCAAAGCGTTGGCGGCAATCCGCGTATCGCCTTGCGCGGCGATCATGCCGTCATTGGTTAGCGTCGCGCTGGCCGTCACCACGCTATCTTTTCCGGCGTACAGTTGGCCCTGGTTGTGAAGATCGCCCTTAACGGACAGTTGTAGATTCTGCGCGGACTGAATCACGCCGCTGTTGCTGAGCGCGCCATCAGCGCTGATTGCTACATCCCCCGCCGCCGCGCCGATATTGCCGGCATTGTGAACGCCTACACCGCGCTCGGTACCGACAAGACGAATTTTATGGGCGTACATCCCGCCCAGGGCGCTGACGTCTATCGCCACCGCAGGCAGCGCACTGCCGTCGGCTGATTTTGCCGTCGTTCGGCTGTGCGCCGCATCGATCTGATTACGCCCTGCGGTGACCTTTAGCTCCTGCGCCCAAACCTCGGCGTTGATTTTCACCGCGCGGGCGAGCAGGTCGGTACTGTCTACCGAGCTCGCATCAAGGCCGCCGCCCTGTACGATAATTTCGCCGCGATTGACATCATAACCACTAATCTGCCCGTTACCGTACTGCACCTGGCCTGTCGTCAGCGTCGCGCGGTTGGCATTGATGAACCCGCAGCCGTCGCAGCTAATTCCGGCAGGGTTAGCGATCACCACCTGCGCTTTTTGTCCGGCAACCTCGATATAGCCATTCAGCCGGCTCGGATCGCGGGTATTCACCTCGTTGAGGATCACTCTGGCTTCTCCTTTCGCCAGATTCGGGTTGCCGGCGACCATCCCGGCCAGTTGGGTTGAAGTGTTAGCGTGGCTGTTATTCAGCACCACGCCGCGCCCATCGACATCAAACTGGCTGTAGACGTTGCGTGAAACGCCTGCGCCGCTCGGTGTCTGAATATTGACCTGCGGCGTGCCATTGGCGCTATTAGCGATCTGCGGTTGCTGGCCGCCGGGCGCATGGTTATCGGCGACAATCGCTGCCTGAGCCGGAGTGAGACAGGAAAAAGCGAGCAGAAAGCTAAAGGCCAGCGGCGCCAGGGTGGACGCCAGCGTCGACCCGGTTCGCGCGTCGGCGCCGGATTGCGGCGACACGCCCGCCCGATGAGAGCGGGTCGTTTCCGCCACCACCATCAGCATCCCGCGAGCCTTATTAAATACGATTCGATAAAAGCGTTTATTCATTGCCGTTACTCGTCATCCGTTGTCCACCGCGGCGCGGAAGATCGTCCATGTGCGCAGCACGCGCCGCCGGGCGGCGCGTGAGTAAAGTCAGTAGCTCCAGCTGACGCTGAAACCAAAAGTCGCCGGGTCGGTTTTAAAGCCATCGGGTTTGGCTAAAGGGATACCGGCGAACAGGTCGTAGCTGGCGCGCTGGTACTGGCCGCGCAGCCCTGCCACGCCCCCGGCGAGGTGTTTGCCTACCAGCGTTTCACTGCCTGCGCCGCCGACTTCGCCGTAATCCGCCCCCAGATAAAACTCCTGCCCCGGCAACGGAGTCGAACAGGCGATATCGTTACGTACATACCAGCCGTGACTGGCGGTCAGGGTGCGCTCGCCGTCAAAGCCGCGTACCGTCCAGCGGTTGCCGATGGAAAACATATCCGGCGAAGTCAGCGGCGTGCTGCTCATCTGCCGCTGATAGCGGCTGGTAAAGCGAAAATTTTGCCCGCCCAGGGCAAAAGGCAAATTGAGCTGAGCATTGAATTGCAGGATTTTGCTGAGGGCGGTTGCTTCTCCCCACTGCTCTTCCGGCGCGGGCTGAGCGCCAAACCAGCGGGTACCGCGCTGATAGCTCGCTCCGGCATCGAGAGTGGCCTTGCCCAGGTAATGGCGATGCTGCAGACCAAGCTTCCAGGCCGCCGTTTGCCGCCGCTGAACGGCAATCTCGGTGTCGTTAATGAAGTTGCGCTGCTCGCGGGCTAACACATCGGCGCTAAGCGTGGTCTTCTGACTACCGCTACGGTGCAGTACGCGGCTCATCTGAAAATCAACGTTCTTGCTTTTACCGCTGTACTGGTAATCGCCGTTGGCCCCCGCCACGGTTTGCACGTAATCGTACTGGCTGGCGGTTAATCCGAGCTGCCAGTAACCCAGCGGAATCGAATAGTGGCCGGTCAGGTTCTTTGAGGATTTACCGCCATTGCCATCGAGATTATGTGAGCCCGAAAGGTAAAAAAGATCGCTTAAGGCTAGCGGGTTATCCAGTGATAGCGTCAGGTTACCCTGATAGCGGCCGGTGGCATTAGAGCCGGAATCATCGATCGAGGCGTCAACGCGCCAGAAGCGTTCCTGTCGGCGGTTAATAACAATATCGCTTTGTCCAGGCGTTTCGCCCGGAACAATTTCCATGCTGGCCTGTACCGTCGGCAGGCGCTGCAAGTTTTCCAGCCCCTGTTCAATATCGCGCAGATCCAGTAGTTTCCCGTCAGTCGCCGGAAACGCGCTCGCCAGCCACAGATAATCATCGCTGTCCTCCGTAAGCCTGGCTTCACGGATATAACCCGGCATCACCACCAGGCGCAAAACACCGCTTTTTAAATCCTGCTGCGGGGCAAGGATCCGGCTGGTGATATAACCGCGATCGATTAATATATTCTGCAACTGGGCCATCAGTAGATTAATGCCCTTTCCTCCCAGACAACGTCCAATCGCTTTATTTGTCTGGCGCTGGAGCGGAAGCCAATGCGGTAAGGCTTCAGCGCCCTGCAAAATAACCTGAGAAATAGCAAAGCAAGGTTGTTCCACGGGAAATAAACCATCATCGGTATTTATTTCTTCCGCTGATAAATGAATATCCGGTGACGGCGGCGCGAGCTGATTTTCCAGCGCCTGCTGGCGCTGCTGCTGATTGATGAACTGCTGCTCACGTACGGTATCCACAGGCGCGGCATAAACCCAAACAGGTAGCGCAGAGATAATAAAAACTTTATGAATTAAGTTCCATTTATTCATTATTATTAAAGCCAAAACCATCCATGTTGGATACAACGAAAAGTTATAGCCTTTAAATACATTCAAACGTGTATAAATATCAACTCATATTAACAAGGCAATCACCGCAACAATAATTCAGCGGAAATTTCATCAATGGCAGGCTATTTTTATCGGATTAGTAAATATATTTCAGTAACCGACATAAAATGTGAAGTCATTATAAAATGAGAAAAATGAGTTTGAATTGATATATTCTGACGCAGGTATGCCTCGCGACACACGACAATACCCCGTGATCTCAATCACATATTTCCCTCTTGCTCACTTCATAGCCAACCGCTTACCGCGGCTAGCGACCGCTTAACCCCGCATATAACCACTCACCGATTTACCCAACTTTACGCGCACGGCGTTCTGGCAAGATCGGAGGCAGCCTAGCTAATCAATACCTCCACCAACCCAAACACAAAACCAGACGGCTTCGGCCAATTATTAATCTAATTAACGCCAGGTTTTACTATGGATACCAAAAAACTACTCAAGCACATACCCTGGGTGATTCTCGGAATCATCGGGGCATTTTGCCTCTCAGTCGTCGCGTTGCGCCGCGGTGAGCACGTCAGTGCCCTGTGGATCGTCGTCGCGTCGGTTTCCGTGTACCTCGTCGCCTACCGTTATTACAGCCTGTATATCGCGCAGAAGGTGATGAAACTTGACCCAACGCGCGCGACGCCAGCGGTCATTAATAACGATGGCCTGAACTACGTGCCGACCAACCGCTACGTGCTGTTTGGCCACCATTTTGCCGCCATTGCCGGGGCCGGCCCGCTGGTTGGCCCGGTACTGGCCGCGCAGATGGGTTATCTGCCGGGCACCCTCTGGCTGCTGGCCGGTGTGGTGCTGGCGGGCGCGGTACAGGACTTCATGGTACTGTTTATCTCCTCGCGGCGTAACGGCGCCTCGCTGGGCGAGATGATTAAACAGGAAATGGGGCCGGTACCGGGTTCTATCGCCCTGTTCGGCTGCTTCCTGATTATGATCATCATCCTCGCGGTACTGGCGCTCATCGTGGTGAAAGCGCTGGCGGAAAGCCCGTGGGGCGTCTTTACCGTCTGCTCGACGGTGCCTATCGCCCTGTTTATGGGTATCTACATGCGCTTCCTGCGTCCAGGGCGCGTGGGTGAAGTGTCGGTGATCGGTATCGTACTGCTGGTGGCATCTATCTGGTTCGGCGGCATCATTGCCCACGACCCGTACTGGGGCCCGGCGTTGACCTTTAAAGATACCACTATCACCTTTACCCTGATTGGCTACGCGTTCATTTCCGCGCTGCTGCCGGTATGGCTGATTCTGGCGCCGCGCGATTATCTGGCCACCTTCCTGAAAATCGGCGTGATCGTCGGCCTGGCGCTGGGGATCGTTATCCTCAACCCGGACCTGAAAATGCCGGCAGTGACCCAGTACATTGATGGTACCGGCCCGCTGTGGAAAGGCGCGCTCTTCCCGTTCCTGTTTATTACCATCGCCTGCGGCGCGGTCTCCGGCTTCCACGCGCTGATCGCCTCCGGCACCACGCCGAAGCTGCTGGCTAACGAAACCGACGCCCGCTTTATCGGCTACGGCGCGATGCTGATGGAATCCTTTGTTGCAGTCATGGCGCTGGTTGCGGCCTCGATTATCGAACCGGGCCTCTACTTCGCGATGAACACCCCGCCGGCAGGCCTTGGCATCGTCATGCCTAACCTGCATGAAATGGGCGGTGAAAACGCGGCGATGATCGCAGCGCAGTTGAAAGAAGTCACCGTCCACGCGGCGGCGACCGTCAGCTCCTGGGGCTTCGTGATTTCACCTGAGCAGATCCTGCAGACGGCGAAAGATATCGGCGAACCTTCAGTCCTGAACCGCGCCGGCGGCGCGCCGACGCTGGCCGTTGGTATCGCCCATGTGTTCCATAAAATCATCCCGATGGCGGATATGGGCTTCTGGTACCACTTCGGTATCCTGTTTGAAGCGCTGTTTATCCTCACCGCGCTGGATGCGGGTACCCGCGCAGGCCGCTTTATGCTGCAGGATCTGCTGGGTAACTTCGTGCCGTTCCTGAAAAAAACCGACTCGCTGGTCGCCGGTATTATCGGTACCGCCGGCTGCGTCGGGCTGTGGGGCTACCTGCTGTATCAGGGCGTGGTCGACCCGCTGGGCGGTGTGAAGAGCCTGTGGCCGTTGTTCGGTATCTCTAACCAGATGCTGGCCGCGGTGGCGCTGGTGCTTGGCACCGTCGTGCTGGTCAAGATGCAGCGCACCAAATATATCTGGGTCACCGTTATCCCGGCTGCATGGCTGCTGCTGTGCACCACCTGGGCGCTGGGCCTGAAGCTGTTCAGCAGCAATCCGCAGATGGAAGGCTTCTTCTTTATGGCTCAGCAGTATAAAGAGAAGATTGCCGCCGGCGGCGAGCTGACCGCACAGCAGATCGCCAACATGAACCATATCGTGGTTAACAACTACACCAACGCCGGCCTGAGCATTCTGTTCCTGGTGGTGGTGTACAGCATCATCTTCTACGGCATCAAAACCTGGCTCAATGTCCGCAACAATAAGGTGCGTACCGACAAAGAGACTCCGTACGTGCCGGTACCGGAAGGCGGCGTGAAGACCTCGTCACATCATTAACCCTGATGCCGGATAGCGCTACGCTTATCCGGCCTACAAAAAGCGCATTAACGTAGGCCGGATAAGGCGCGAGTCGCCATCCGGCTTTATTCGTTATCTGGAACTTACAATGTTTGGTAACTTAGGTCAGGCAAAAAAATATCTCGGTCAGGCGGCGAAAATGCTGATCGGCATTCCGGATTACGACAACTACGTCACCCATATGCAAACCAACCATCCGGATCAGCCGTACATGACTTATGAAGAATTCTTCCGCGAACGCCAGCAGGCCCGCTACGGCGGCGACGGCAAAGGCGGCGTACGCTGCTGTTAATGGAGGCAATAATGGCACCGATTGCAGTCACCCTATTAACCGGTTTTCTCGGCGCAGGAAAAACCACCCTGTTGCGCCACATCCTTAATGAGCAGCACGGTTTCAAAATCGCCGTGATTGAAAATGAATTTGGCGAAGTTGCCGTTGACGATCAATTGATCGGCGACCGCGCCACGCAGATTAAAACCCTGACCAACGGCTGTATTTGCTGCACGCGCTCCAACGAACTGGAAGATGCCCTGCTCGATCTGCTCGACAGCTGCGATCGCGGCGAGATTGCCTTCGACCGACTGGTGATTGAATGCACCGGCATGGCCGACCCTGGGCCGATTATTCAGACCTTTTTCTCCCACGAGGTGCTCTGCGAACGCTATCTGCTGGACGGCGTGATTGCCCTGGTCGACGCCGTCCATGCCGACCAGCAGATGGATCAGTTTACCATTGCCCAGTCGCAGGTCGGCTACGCGGACCGGATTCTGTTAACCAAAACCGATGTCGCCGGCGACACCGAAAAGCTGCGCGAACGGCTGGCGCGCATTAACGCGCGGGCGCCAATTTATACCGTCATCCACGGCGATATCGATTTAAGCCTGCTCTTTAATACCAGCGGTTTTATGCTGGAAGAGAAGGTTGTCAGCGCCACACCGCGCTTTCATTTTGTGGCAGAAAAACAGAACGACGTCTCGTCGATTGTGGTCGAGCTCGACTATCCGGTGGATATCAGTGAAGTTTCACGGGTGATGGAAAACCTGCTGCTCTCCTTCGCCGAACAACTGATGCGCTATAAAGGCATGCTGTGGATCGACGGCGAGCCAAATCGCCTGCTGTTCCAGGGCGTGCAGCGCCTCTACAGCGCCGACTGGGATCGCCCGTGGGGCGATGAAACGCCGCACAGCACGCTGGTGTTTATCGGCATTCAACTGCCGGAAGAAGAAATCCGCGCCGCGTTTGCCGGGCTCCGTAAATAGCCGCCGCAAGGAAGAATCCCTCCCCCGATGGGAGAGGGATACTTCATGATGGATGGTTTAGCGGCGAACGACCACCAGCTTCTGATTCACAAACTCTTTGATACCGAGGTCGGAAAGCTCACGGCCAAAGCCGGAGCGCTTCACGCCGCCAAAAGGCAGCTCCGGCGCGGTATCCGTTAACCAGTTGATATAGACCATGCCGGTTTCAATCCCCGAGGCCATACGCTTCGCCCGCTCAATGTCCTGACTAAACACCGCGCCGCCCAGGCCGTAGTGAGAGTCGTTGGCGAGCTCAATCGCCTCATCATCGTCTTTCACCACGTATATCTGCGCCACCGGGCCAAAGAACTCTTCGAAGTACGCCGGGTTCTCACGGGTAATTCCCGTCAGAATAGTGGGTTCGTAGAAATTACCTTCGCCGGAAACCGGCTTGCCGCCGAGGTGTAATTTGGCGCCATGCTTCACCGCCTCGTCGACCTGTTTACTTAAGGTTTCCAGCGCCTCTTTCGACGAGAGCGGGCCAAGGGTGGTGCTTTCATCGAGCGGATCGCCGATCTTCACCTGGCGGAAGGCATCGCTAAACTTGCTCAGGAACGACTCGGCGATTTTTTCATGCAGAATGAAGCGTTTAGCGGCGGTGCAAACCTGCCCGGCGTTGTTCAGCCGCGCCTGTACGCCTATTTTCACCGCGCGTTCCAGGTCGGCATCGTCGAGTACCACAAACACATCATTGCCGCCCAGCTCCAGCGTCGCTTTCTTGATATGTTTCGCCGCCTGCGACGCCACGATGCCGCCCGCTTTTTCCGAGCCGGTCAGCGCCACCCCCTGCACCCGATCGTCAGCGATGATTTTCGCCACCTGCTCCTGAGAGATAAACAGGTTGGTCCACGCCCCTTCCGGCGCGCCAGCCTCGCGCACCAGATGCGCGAAGGTCTCGGCGCATTGCGGAACGATGCTGGCATGTTTAGCAATAACCGGATTACCGGCCGCCAGATTTGGCGCCAGCACGCGCATTAACTGGTAATAGGGGAAGTTCCACGGCTCCACCGCCATTAAGACGCCGATGGGATGGTGCTCAACCCAGGCTTCGCCAAGCTCGGAGGGATACTTCACCGGCGCCAGGAACCGTTCGGCGTTGTCGGCATAATAGCGGGCGATCTGCGCGCAGAGTTTGACCTCGCCGCGGCTCTGTTTAATGAGCTTGCCCATCTCCTGGCTGGCGATTTTCGCCAGCTCCTCCGTCCGGCTGTCGATAAGGTCGGCAAGCTTATGCAGCACCGGCAGACGCTGCGCAATATCGCCTTTCGCCCACGCCGAATGATAAAGCGCATCGGCCTGCCGCAGCGCCGCCTCCACGTCAGCATCGCTGTGTGCGGGATAGCTTTTAATAAGCTGGTTATTCGCAGGATTCACTGTCTGATAAGCCATATCGCATGTCTCCTTGTTATCGCTATTAACGCAGTCAAAAATGCCGCTAAGGATATTAAGGGTAGTAGAGATAGCTGACGACGCGGGTAAAGTTAGGTATATCCGGAATATTCCATGAGGGCAAACCGCGCTTTCACGAGCCGTGCCGAAAGCTAATTTCTGCTTGCTGCATACGTGACCTGACTTTGGAAGCCCACTCGCAAATTGACCCGCGCGTACAGGAAGTTGTGCCGATTTTTGCATGACCTCGCCGTCAGGTTATATGCTTAACCCTATGGAAAAACTCGCTGAATTAAAACGCGCCAAACTGCTGGCGCTGTCGCTGCTGCTGATTGCGGCGGCGCTGTTTATCACTACGCTGCTGCTACCGCCGACGCCGTGGGTCAGCGCGCTGAAGGCTATTTCCGAAGCGGCGATGGTCGGGGCGCTGGCCGACTGGTTTGCGGTGGTGGCCCTGTTTCGCCGAATTCCGCTGCCGTTTGTCGCCCGCCATACGGCGATCATCCCGCGCAATAAAGACCGTATCGCCGATAATCTTGGCCATTTCGTGCAGGAGAAGTTTCTTGATACTCCCTCACTGGTGGCGCTGATCCGCCGCTACGAACCGGCCTTGATGCTCGGTAACTGGTTTAGCCAGCCCGAAAACGCCCGCCGTGTGGGCCAACATCTGCTACAGGTGATGAGCGGTTTTCTCGAGCTCACCGATGATACCCGTATTCAGCGTCTGCTGCGGCGCGCGGTGCACAAGGCTATCGATAAGGTCGACCTGACGCAGACCAGCGCCATGATGCTGGAGGGGCTAACCCGCGACAACCGTCATCAAAAGCTGTTGGATTCACTAATAAGCCAGCTGATCGCCCTGCTACAGCGCGACAGCTCACGCGCCTTTATCGCCCGTGGTATCGTGCACTGGCTGGAGACCGAACACCCGCTGAAGGCCAAACTGTTACCCACCGAGTGGCTTGGCGAGCACAGCGCTGAAATGGTCACCGACGCGGTAAATACGCTGCTCGATGAGGTCACTCAGGACCGCAGCCACCAGATTCGCCAGGCCTTTGACCGCGCGGCGCAGAAGCTTATCGACAATCTGAAATCCGACCCGCAAATGGCGCAAAAAGCCGATAACATCAAAGCGTATCTGAAAAACGATGAGACCTTTAATCGCTATCTCGGCGAGGTGTGGGCGGATCTGCGCGGCTGGGTGAAAAACGATATCAGCAGTGACGATTCGCGCATCAAGCAGCGGATCGCCGAGGCCGGTCAGTGGTTCGGCGAAACGCTGGTGCGCGACGACGCGCTGCGTGAATCGCTGAATGAGCATCTGGAGCAGGCGGCGCATCGGGTCGCGCCGGAATTTGCCGCCTTCCTGACTCGCCATATCAGCGATACGGTCAAAAGCTGGGACGCGCGCGATATGTCGCGACAGATCGAGCTCAACATCGGCAAGGATCTGCAGTTTATTCGCATCAACGGCACGCTGGTCGGCGGCACTATCGGCCTCGGCCTGTGGCTGTTATCGCAAATTCCGGCGCTGCTGCATCTGCATATTGGCTGACAATGGTAGCATCTTAACCATTCTAACGATGAATACCCGACGGCAAGGAGACGGCTATGTCATGGATTTCGCGATTGAGCGCCCGCTACTGCGCATCGCTGTTCTTTCCGATGGCGCTGATCCTGTACGATTTTTCCGCCTACCTGACCACCGATCTCATCCAGCCGGGGATCCTGCACGTAGTGCGGGATTTTAACGCCGATGTGGCGTTGGCTCCGGCCTCGGTGAGCCTGTATATGGCCGGTGGAATGGCGCTACAGTGGCTGCTGGGGCCGCTTTCCGATCGTATTGGCCGCCGACCGGTACTGCTGAGCGGCGCGCTGATTTTTACCCTCGCCTGCTTCGCCACCCTGTGGACGACCTCAATGACCCAGTTCCTGATTGCCCGCTTTGTGCAGGGCACCAGCATCTGTTTTATCGCCACCGTTGGTTACGTTACCGTGCAGGAGGCCTATGACGAAAAGCGGTCGATCAAGCTGATGGCGGTGATTACCTCCATCGTGCTGGTGGCGCCGATCGTCGGCCCGCTTTCCGGGGCGGCGCTGATGCACTTTATCCACTGGAAAGCGCTGTTTGGCATTATCGCCGCGATGGGGCTGGTGGCCTGGCTGGGTTTACTGTTTAACATGCCGGAGACGGTGCGTCGCGGCGACGTGCCATTCAGCCCGCTCGGCGTGGTGCGCGATTTTCGCGACGTCTTCCGCAACCGCATCTTTTTACTCGGCGCCGCCACGCTGGCGCTGAGCTATATTCCGCTGATGAGTTGGGTGGCGGTATCGCCGGTGATTTTAATGGACGCCGGCGGGCTCACCACCAGCGAGTTTGCCTGGAGCCAGGTGCCGGTCTTCAGCGCGGTCATTATCGCTAATCTGTCGGTGGCGCGCTGGGTGAAAGACCCGACTCGCCCGCGCTTTGTGTTAAGCGCCGTGCCCATCCAGATGGTTGGTCTGGCGATCCTGATTATCGGTAATTTGACGTGGCCACACGTCTGGCTGTGGTCGGTGCTCGGCACCTGCTTCTACGCCTTCGGCATCGGGCTGATTTTCCCGACGCTGTTCCGCTTTACCCTGTTTTCCAACGATTTGCCGAAAGGTACCGTGTCCGCCTCGCTGAATATCGTGATCCTTAGCGTCAGCGCATTGTCGATTGAAGGCGCGCGCTGGTTATGGTTCCATGGCGGCAGATTGCCGTTCCACCTGCTGGCGGTAGCCGCCGGGATCGTCGCCGCCTGCTGTCTGGCGGGATTACTCCGTAATTTGCGCCAGCGTTCAGAGGCGGTCATCGAAGCCCGGCAATCCTGAATAACCCACAGAGAATAACCACGCATGAGCGATATTGAACTCAGCCCGGCGCAGCGCGATCTGCTGCGCGAGCGGCTAAGCAAGTACTGTGAAGAGACCTTTAACCTGGAGCTGGAACAGTTCGACGCCGAGTTTTTTGTCGACTTTATCGCCAAAGAGCTGGGGCCTTTGTTTTACAACGCCGGTATTGAAGAAGCCATCCGCACCCATCTGGCATGGAGCGAGCGCATTCAGGAAGAGATGGATTTGAAGAAGGTCTATTAACGCCGTCAGGATGGGCGGGAGATCAATAAACACCCACAAATAACATGGTTATAATGGCGACTCTTTCATCATCTCCCGTGTACGGGGAAGGAAAATCATGTCGCTTATCACTGATCTACCCACCCTCTTCGATCAATTCTCAGAAGCTCGCCAGAAAGGCTTTCTCAGCGTAATGGAACTCAAAGAGCAGAACGTACCGCTGGTCGGTACCTACTGCACTTTTATGCCCCAGGAGATAGCCATGGCGGCGGGCGCCGTGGTCGTCTCACTGTGTTCCACTTCTGATGAAACCATCGAAGAGGCGGAGAAAGACCTGCCGCGCAACCTCTGCCCGCTGATTAAAAGCAGCTACGGCTTCGGCAAAACCGATAAATGCCCCTACTTTTATTTCTCCGATCTGGTGGTCGGCGAAACCACCTGCGACGGCAAAAAGAAGATGTACGAGTACATGGCCGAATTCAAGGCGGTACACGTAATGCAACTGCCGAACAGCGCCAGCGACGCCGCCTCCCGCGCGTTGTGGAAAGCGGAAATCAAACGCCTGCAGCAGGTGATTGAAACCCGGTTCGCCACGCCCATTAGCGAAGCGGCGCTGCGTGAAGCCATCGTACTGAAAAATCGCGAACGCCGGGCGCTGGCCAACTTCTATCGCCTTGGGCAACTCAATCCGCCGGCGCTTAGCGGCGGCGATATTTTAAAGGTGGTTTATGGCGCCACCTTTCGCTTCGACAAAACCGCGTTGATTGACGAACTCAATGCCATGGCGGAAAACATCCGCCGACAATGGCAGGAGGGAAACCGGTTAGCCTCCCGCCCGCGCATTCTGATCACCGGCTGCCCGATCGGCGGCGCGGCGGAAAAAGTCGTCCGCGCTATCGAAGAAAACGGCGGCTGGGTGGTGGGCTACGAGAACTGTACCGGCGCGAAGGCCACCGAGCGCTGCGTGGCGGAAGATGGCGACGTCTACGATGCCTTAACCGATAAATATCTCGCCATCGGCTGCTCCTGTATTTCACCTAACGACCAGCGCCTGCAATTGCTAAGCCAGATGGTTGAGGAATACCAGGCCGACGGCGTGGTCGATGTCATTCTGCAGGCTTGCCATACCTACGCCGTGGAATCGCTGGCGATTAAGCGTCACGTTCGCCAACGGCACGACATTCCTTATATCGCGATCGAGACCGATTATTCGACGGCGGATCTCGGCCAGCTCAGTACCCGCGTCGCCGCGTTTATCGAAATGCTATAAGGAGCAAGCGTGATCTACTCGGTAGGTATTGATTCCGGCTCCACCGCCACCAAAGGCATCCTGCTGGCAGACGGCGCCATCGTGCGCCGTTTCCTCAGTCCGACGCCCTTTCGCCCCGCCGATGCCATTCACGAGGCCTGGGAGACGCTGCGCGCGGACCTCGCGGCAACGCCTTTTCTAACCCTCACCGGCTATGGTCGCCAGTTGGTCGATTTCGCCGATAAACAAGTCACCGAGATTTCCTGTCACGGGCTCGGCGCGCGCCTGCTGGCGCCGGAAACCCGCACGGTGATTGATATCGGCGGCCAGGACAGCAAAGTCATTCAGTTGGATGCGCAGGGCAACCTCAGTGATTTTCTGATGAATGACAAATGCGCCGCTGGTACCGGGCGCTTTCTGGAAGTGATTTCACGGACCCTCGGCGCCAGCGTCGACCAGTTGGACGCCATTACCGAAGGTGTAGAACCGCACGCCATCACCAGCATGTGTACGGTGTTCGCCGAGTCGGAAGTCATCAGCCTGCGTTCCGCCGGAGTCGCGCCGGAGTCAATTCTGGCCGGAGTTATCAATGCCATGGCGCGGCGCAGCGCGAACTTTATTGGCCGTTTATCGGCGCAGGGACCGCTGCTGTTTACCGGCGGCGTCAGCCACTGCGCCGCCTTCGCCCGCATGCTGGAGAAGCATGTTGACATGCCGGTCGCGACCCATCCCGACGCCCAGTTTGCCGGGGCGATCGGCGCGGCGCTGATCGGCCAGCGCCAGCGGAGGCGCGGATGAGCAAATATCTATTCTTATTCCATTCAACGGTGGGCGTCGTGCGGATGCGCAAAGCCCTGCAGGCGGCAGGAATGACCTTCGAGGTGAAGGATATTCCCCGCCAGCTGCGCAGCGGCTGCGGGTTGTGCGTATTGATTGAGGGGAGCGAAAAAACAGCGCGAAGTTGGATAATCGCCGGGCATACTGCGGCGCTGTATCAGCAAAACGGGGAAGCGTGGCGCTGCATCGCCCGCTTCCCGCAGGAGGATTAATCGGTAACCACAAACCGCGTCGGCGCGAAGCAGTTCAGTACCCGATGGACCAGAAACACCATGGTCAGCGTCGCCACCAGCGATACCGTGACTGAAGTGATACGGTACAGGTCGCTGAACACCAGATCCTGATTCGGATGCAGATTCTGGCCAAACATAATACCGATAGTGGTGATGCTGGCGAATCCCACGCCCGCGCCCACTTTTTCCATCACGTGCAGGCGGGCGCTAAAGGCCAGACCAAGACCAATCAACGGCATCATCAGGATCATGTGGTTGCTGAAATCATAGATAATCAGCTGCACCACCAGAATGTACAGACAAGCCAGTACCACCCCCGCCACACGCCAGATCGAGCTGATTACCGCGCCGCGATAATGCATCGGAAACAGGATCAGTACCCCGGCCATCAGCGCCGATAGCGAATCGCTCAGATCGCAGATCTGAAAGATCACAAAGATAATGGTCGCAACCGTGCCGGAAAGCAGCGATTCATGACGGATCCGCGCGGCGTCTTTCTCTATGCGCGGCGGCGGCTTACGCGGTTCAACATCCGGGATCAAATAGTGCAGCAGCGCGCTCAGCGCCACCGCCATCACGCAGGCCTCCATATTGGAGAACATCAGCGTGTGCCAGTTGCTGGTGGGATAGCTCATAAAATTGAGCATCGTGCTCTGGCACACCACGCCCATCGACCCCAGCAGGAACAGCGGCCCCTGGCTCATGAAGCGAAAGCGCATCACATACAGACCGAACACAACTAACGTCATGATCACCGGCCACTGCGACAGATAGCCAACGATGAGCACCATTTCGACGCAATTGACCGCCGCGCTGAACACAAACTGCCGGGCGACGTGGCGGTTGAATACCGGCACCAGCGACATCAGCATCAGCGGATAAACGACGAAAAACACGCCGTACTGCACGTCGTAGAAAGTCGAAATACTCAGCGCGATGGTCCCGGCAACGGCAATGCGTACCGTCTGGCGAAAATCATTGGCCGTGTAGACGATATTGCCGTGCGGGGTAAAGACGTGCGCCAGGGTGTTAATAGACATAGTGCAACCAGCTCACCAGGTGGATCTGCAGGCCGGCAAAGGTGCGGGCGAAGGGGCCGTCGCTATTGTACAACTGCACCGTAGCGCGGGCGCCGGTCGGCAGCGGCTTATCCAGCGGTTGATCCAGCGCGACATGGATCCGCATGCGCTGGGCATCGCGCACCCAGCGGGTAGACTGCTCAGGCTGCGACAGTTGGCCATTCACCGCTTCCTGACCGGCAAGAATACCGGCGTCGCTGCTGGTCACGTGCGCCGGGAACACTTTACCCGGCAGGGCATCGAAAACCACCGCCGCATCGGTATTCACCGCCGTATGGCGCAGGCTTTTTTCACGAAAGTCGGCGACGATATCGGTATTGTTGTTAACCAGCGCCAGCACGGCGGTAGCGGCGGTGGCGTAAATTCCCGGATTAAGCTGCAGGTTGCTGACCATACCGTCGGTCTCAGCGCGCACCTGGGTCCAGCCGAGGTTGAGCTGCGCCTCTTCCAGCGCGTTGCGATATTTCTGCAGCGTCACGTTGCGCTTGTCGTCGCGCTCGCCGCGCTGGATCAGCAGGTTCTGAATCTGCGCATTCAGGGCGCTGACCGATTGTTCGCTGGTCTGCCATGTCGTGCGCACCTTATCGAGATCCGATTGCGACACGTTTTGCATGGTGCTCAGGCGCTGGTAGCGGTCGAGAGTGACTTTGTCATTACGCGCGGTGTACTGCGCGGTGCGCAGGTTGGCGCGAGCGGCGGCGATTTGCGCATCCAGCTGCTGGTTACTCAGTTTGGCCTGTTCAAGGGCGATTTGCGCCGCTTCAACTTTATTAATGAATGGCGTGGGATCGAGCTCATACAGCAGGTCGCCTTTTTTCACCTGGCTATTGTTGTGCACGTAGACGTGCGAGACGTAGCCGGAGACCCGCGACGAGACCGGAGTCACCACGCGCATCACGGTGGAATCCGGGGTTAGCGGGATCCAGATATCGGCAACGATAAACCAGGCGAATATCACCAGGAAAGCGGCAATACTTACCCTTACCCAGCGGGCAAATTTTTGTTCTGGCGTCATCATAGTGTTTTAGATCTTGTTATCTTCTTCGCGGATTGTCCGCAAGTTGCAGGCGATTTGATTTAACGTGGCGCTGAAGGTGTCGAGATCCGCATCGGGGATGGTTTCCGTCACGCGCCGTTGATAAGTCTCAATGACGCGGTTCAGCTTTTCCAGGATGGTACGGCCTTCTGCCGTCAGCGTAAGCAGGCGGATGCGCTTGTCGTATGGCGATGTTGAGCGCAGTAGATACCCCTGCTTTTCCAGCTGCGTGAGGGTGCGCATTAGCGGCGGCAGTTCAATACCCTGCACTTCCGCCAGTTCGCTTACCGAGACGTTGCACCCCAACTGATGCAGCTGCATCAGCACCGTCCAGCTTGACTGGGTCAGGCCGGTATCGGTAATGGCGCTGTCGATAATCGCGCGCCACTGGCGCACCACCATCGCCATGCGCATCCCCATCGGGCGGCGGGCAAACAGTTCGTCTTCGGTCATGTTACTTTCCTCACTTAGCTGTGGGGAAAATAATACTTATCAGGGTAAGTATCAAGAAACGAAGGATGTAGAAGCATCAATTGATAAATTTTGTGAATGTAATTCCCCGGTAGCGCTGACGCTTACCGGGGCTACAAAACGCACTTTTTAATTAATCTGATCCCGGCGCAACCCGACATCTTTCAGCTGTTCGTCGCTCATTCGCTGCAATATTTTGCGCGTTTGCCCACGAAGCCACCATTTTTTAATCGCTCGCACCAGAAATACCCAGCCGATAAACGGCTGTTTTGCCCGATTCTCGTGAAATTCCATCCTCTACCTCCTCGCCTTGCCAGAGGCTTTATCTTCACGGATCCGGGCCAGAACAATACAGATTCACAAAACACTTTTCTTTAACATACAGATTGGCTAAAACGTACACCATGCCCCATTTTTGACCGCCATCTGTACTGGTTTATCTATCTGTATGGCGATAATTAAGGATACAGCATGACCCGTTATCAACATCTGGCCAGCCTGCTGGCTGAGCGTATCGAACAAGGTCTGTATCGCCACGGCGAAAAGTTGCCGTCGGTGCGCAGCCTGAGCCAGGAGCATGGCGTCAGCATTAGTACCGTTCAGCAGGCCTACCAGACGCTGGAACAGCAACAGCTGATCGTGCCGCAGCCGCGCTCCGGCTATTTCGTCGCCCCGCGCAAAGCCCAGGCGCCGGTGCCGCCGATGTCGCGCCCGGTGCAGCGCCCGGTGGAGATCACCCAGTGGGACCAGGTGTTGACCATGCTCGATGCGCGCAACGATAAATCGATCATCACCTTTGGCGGCGGTTCGCCGGACGTCACCCAACCAAGCCTTAAGCCTATCTGGCGCGAACTTAGCCGGGCAATTCAGCACAACCTCAGCGAAGTGCTTAACTACGACGAGCTGGCCGGGCGTCGCGAACTGCGCGAACAGATCGCCCGCCTGATGCTCGACGGCGGGTCAGTCGTCACCGCCGACGATCTGCTGATCACCAGCGGCTGCCACAACGCATTATCGCTGGCGCTGCTATCGGTGTGTCATCCCGGCGATATTGTCGCCGTCGAATCCCCCTGCTACTACGGCACTATGCAGATACTGCGCGGCCTGGGGCTGAAAGCCATTGAGATCCCAACCGATCCGGAATCCGGGATCAGCATCGAGGCCTTAGAGCTGGCGCTGGATCAGTGGCCAATCAAAGGGGTGATCCTGGTGCCTAACTGCAACAATCCGCTGGGATACATCATGCCTGACGCGCGCAAACGCGCGGTGCTGTCCCTTGCCCAGCGCCACGATATCGTGATTTTCGAGGATGATATTTACGGCGAGCTGGCGACCGAATACCCGCGCCCGCGCACGATTCATTCATGGGATATCGACGGTCGGGTGATACTTTGCAGCTCGTTTACCAAGACTATCGCCCCCGGCCTGCGCATCGGCTGGATCGCCCCCGGCCGCTACTACGATCGTCTGCTGCAGATGAAGTACGCCGCCAGCGGCACTAACGTCCCCTCCACCCAACTGGCGGCCTGTAACTTTATTCGCGAAGGCCATTACCACCGCCACGTGCGGCGGATGCGGCAGATCTATCAGCGTAATATGGAGATCTATACCTGCTGGCTGCGGGAGTTTTTCCCCTGCGGCATCTGCGTCACCCGGCCAAAAGGCGGCTTTATGCTGTGGGTCGAGCTGCCGGAGCAGGTAGATATGGTCTGCGTCGCCAAGCAGCTGTGTCGGCTGAAGATCCAGGTCGCGCCAGGATCGCTGTTTTCGGCATCCGGGAAATATCGTAACTGCTTAAGGATCAACTGCGCCCTGCCGCCGATCGAGAAGCATAAAGAGGTGATGGTCAAGCTGGGGGAAGCGGTTAAGGTGGCGATGGAGTGATTTTCCGCTGACGCTGTACTCACCGGAGCGATGGGTTTATCACCCTGCGCCAGTTCGTTGCCAGGCAAGAGATTGCTATCTTCTTCTCTGCTCAGTCGAAGTGCTGGCGAAAATAGTAAGAGTTATTGATAATTACTATGGGTGTATCTCGCGGATCGCCAATTTAATTATACTTGGCATAATATGCTGCAAAATAAGCAGGTGAGCAGTAAAAATCAGGAAATTAGCTATAGTGAATAAGACAATAAACAAAAAAACATTAGATACACCACTTTATTATATTTAATACAACCAAGTATAAAATTTTGATTTTAAATAATAATCACCGCAAACACTCTTAGGCCACTCATAATTGCCTTCCTGCGATATTCCCGATACATTCACCCTTTCCCCGACGGGAAATACCAAATAAAAAAACACAACAATATTACCGGGATGAATCTAATGAAAATAACCAAAGATCGGGTGGTTTACGCCATGTCGCGCGATAACGTTCCTGTCGCCACCGTCAACAGTGGAAGTGAAGTGCTATTCGAAACCTGCGACTGCTTCTCCGACCAAATTACCTCAGCCGATGCCGTCTTTAATGAACTGGACTGGCAGCGCATTAACCCGGCGACCGGCCCCGTCTTTATTGAAGGCGCAGAGCCGGGCGATTGCTTAAAAGTCAGCATCAAACGCATCACCCTGACGGCTCAACAGGCGGTGATGGTGACCGCACCGCAGCTCGGCGTCATTGGCGATGAACTGCATGAGCCCACGGTCACCATCGTCCCAATCGTCGAGGATCATGCGGTCCTCCCGGGGAACGTTCGCGTGCCATTGAAGCCGATGATCGGCGTCATTGGCGTTGCTCCAGCAGGAGAACCCATATCCTGCGGCACGCCGGATAGTCACGGCGGCAATATGGACTGCAAAATGATCGCCGCCGGCAGCACGCTGTGGTTGCCGGTCAACGTGCCCGGCGCGCTATTCGGGCTGGGTGATTTGCACGCCGCGATGGGGGATGGCGAAGTGTCTGTCTGCGGTCTGGAAGTGCCGGGCGAAGTCCTCGTCGAGTTAACCGTTGTTAAAAACCGTCAGCTCCCCTTACCGATGCTGGAAAACAACGAAACGATTTTCACCCTCGCCTCCGCCGTTACCCTCGACGATGCGGCAGCCCTTGCGGCACGTAATATGGCCCATTTCATCGCCGACAATACCGCATTAACGCTGGCTGAGGCGATCAACGTGCTGAGCATCGCCGGAGACCTACAAATTTGCCAGGTCGTTGATCCGCTGAAAACCTGCCGCTACGCGCTGCCGAAAACGGTCGCCAAACAGCTTTCTCTGTCGATTGATGGGGGCAAGCATGAGCGTTGAACAGTTCGGCTATAAACAGGAGCTCCATCGAGCGCTGACCTTCCGCGATCTGCTGGTTTACGGCATGATTTTTATGGTGCCCATCGCCCCTTTCGGCGTCTTCGGCTACGTCTGGGATGGCGCGCAGGGCATGGTGGCGCTGGCTTATCTGATCGGCATGGTGGCAATGTTTTTCACCGCCATGAGTTACTGGTCGATGTCGCGCGCATTCCCGGTTTCCGGTTCGGTATACGCTTACGCTCAGCGCGGAATACACCCTATCGTCGGCTTTTTTGCCGGCTGGCTGATATTGCTGGACTACATTCTGGTGCCATCGCTGCTATATATCGTCAGCGCGGCGGCGCTGGGGCCGATGCTGCCGGGCGTTCCGGGCTGGGTCTGGATTATCGGCTTTATCGCGATTAACAGCCTGATTAACTTACGCGGCATTACCTTTACCGCGCGAGCGAATAATACCATTTTGGTTGCTGAAATCGTGGTCCTCGCGATTTTTGTGGTGCTGGGATTGATTGCACTTTATTCCGGAGCCGGGGCAGGCCACCTGACGCTCGACCCCTTGTATAATGCCGATAAATTCAGCCTGCCGCTGGTGATGGGCGCAGTCTCGATTGCCGTACTCTCTTTCCTCGGCTTCGATGGTATATCGACGCTGTCGGAAGAAACCAAAGGCGGTGTCGATACCGTCGGCAAGGCCTCGTTAGGCGCCCTGATGCTGGTGGGTACGCTGTTCATTGCCCAGACCTGGATTGCCGCGGATCTGGCGCAGGGTATGAAATTTGGCAGCCTCGATACCGCGTTCTACGACACCGCCAATCTGGCCGGCGGCCAATGGCTGAAATACGTCACCATGTGGTCCACGGTGATTTCCTGGGGGATCGCCAACGCGCTGGTTGCTCAGGCGGCGGTTTCACGCATCCTGTTTGCGATGGCTCGCGATAAGCAGCTCCCGCAGCTGCTGGCGAAGGTGCATCCACGACTGAAAACCCCGTATGTCAGTACCTTATTTGTCGCGCTGATTTCACTGGTTTCCGGTCTCTGGTTCTACGGCGATATCGACAACCTCAGTCGGCTGGTGAACTTCGGCGCGCTGATGGGCTTCCTGGTGCTGCACGTGGCGGTGATCAACCACTATCTGATTCGCCAAAAGTCGCGCAATCTGGTGATGCACCTGCTCTTCCCGGTGATTGGGCTGTGCATTATCGGCTTTGTCATTTATGAGATGGATGTTGAAGCCAAAGTGCTCGGCCTGAGCTGGCTGGCCGTCGGCGTGGTGTATTACGCCATTATGCGTCTGGTGCTTAAGCGCAACGTGGAGCTGAATCTGGAAGGGTAAACACCACCGGGCGTCGGGCTCGCCGCTATTTGCGGGCCCGACGCCCCTGAGTATTTCCCCGCTAGCGCTGCGCTTAGCGGGGCTACTGGTTCACAGCCGTTTGCGGGCCGGTAGCCCGGACAAGGCGCGGCAAGCGCCGCCTCCGGGAGACTCTCCATCACTCTTCAAAAAACACCATCCCCTTATACGGCTGTTCGCGGCAGGCGGCCAGGCGCTGGGCGAGGTTGCCAACATGTAGTTCCAGCTTGTGGCCGTCGGGGTCGAGGAAATAGTGCGATTCGCCTTCGCTACGGTTTAGCTTCCATACCGCTACGCCAGCGACCTCAAGACGGGCGGCAAAGCTGGCGAAATCCGCCTCGCTGATGCTAAACGCATAATGGGTGTAGTCGCTCTCCTCCGGCGGAGTGACGCGCCGCTGCGGATCCAGCGACAGGCACAGCCACAGATCGCCGCAGGAAAGATACGCGCCGCTATCCCAGCGCGCGTGCAGCGTCATGCCGAGTAGCCGACGATAAAACGCCACGCTCGGCGCCAGCTGGCTGACCGCCAGGGTCAGATGATTTAATCCGCTCAACATATCTGTTCCTCCGGTGAGATGCGCTAACCATACCCAATCCCACCCTAAACCACCATTGTGGCAGCGAAAGGACATCCTGCTGGCCGCTAAGACCGGCAACTTCGCCCCCGGTCTCTTTCTGACGCCGCGTAATAGTGTATGTTCTCAACTATCGACATTGAACAACCCGGTAACGAGATGAGACGTATTGAGATAGTACTGCGGGAGCTGGAGAGGCTGAGCCAGGCCGTGACGCTGGAGGATTTAGCCAGGGGCTCGAACGCCTTCACCGCAGAGCAAATCGGCTTTAACCTCGGGCTGGCGCGCAACTCGGTGAGTAAAGATCTCAATCAGCTATGGAGCGACGGGCTGGTGATTAAAACGCGCGGCCGCCCGGTGTTCTTTTTACATCGCCGGACGACGGAAACGCTGCTCGACCGTACGCTGACGGAAAGCGAACGCGAGCCGGCAACACTCGCCGATCTCCTGCCGCAGCCACAAGATAACAATGAGGCTGTCGACCCGTTCGCCATGCTGATCGGCCACGATCGCAGCCTGCACGATGCCGTGGAAAAGGGTAAAGCCGCGGTGCTGTATCCCCACGGCCTGCACGTCCTGCTGACCGGCCCTTCCGGCGTGGGTAAAACCTTTTTTGCCGAACTGATGCACCGATACGCCTGCGAGCATGCCGGTGAAAAACGGCCGCCGCTGGTCTACTTCAACTGCGCGGAATACGCCAACAACCCGGAACTGCTGTCATCGCATCTCTTTGGCCACCGCCAGGGCGCCTTTACCGGGGCGACGGAAAACAAAAGCGGGCTGATCGAACAGGCCGACGGCGGCTATCTGCTGCTGGATGAAGTGCATCGCCTGCCCTATGAAGGGCAGGAAAAGCTCTTCTCGCTACTGGATAAAGGCGAATATCGCCCGCTCGGCGCCAGCGGCCCGGCGCGCAATATCGCCGTACGTCTGATTTGCGCCACCACCGAGCCCGTCAGTTCATCGCTATTACGCACCTTCCAGCGGCGTATTCAGGTCACCATCGATCTACCCGGTATCCGCCAGCGTTCGGTTGAGGAGCAGATTGAACTGATCATCGGCTTTTTACAACGTGAAAGCCGCAAGATCGAACGCACGGTAAGCGTAGATAAACCCTTGCTGCTGTGGCTGCTGAACAAGCCGCTGGAGGGCAATATCGGCCAGCTCAAAAGCGATATCCAGTTTTTGTGCGCCCAGGCATGGGCCTCGGGGATGGCGGCCCATAACGAAGTATTGCTACTGGATAGCAAACTGGCGGACGGCCCGATCAATGCCACGCCGGAGCAGCGACAGCTGGTCGATGCGCTGTTTGACGGCCGTCCCCTGCTAAACATCGATGCCCGTACTCTTCCGCAGTTGAAAAGTTCAGCGGCCGATGACAGCGTCGAGGAGAGCGACCTGTTCTACAGCTTCCTGACTCGCGAGTACGTTAACCTGCGCAACAGCAACGTGCCGCCCGCCGAGACGCTGGCGATCCTTAAAAATAAGCTCAGCTCGATTTTTGAATATGGCCTCTATAGCCGCGATAACGCCAGCCATGCCCCGCGCTATGGCGATCGGATTGAAGAGCGGGTGGCTCTGCTGATCGGTTACGTTGAGCAGGTACTCGGCTTCGCCCTGCCGGAAAACCTGGTCAACCCGCTGCGTAAACACTTTCTCGCTCTCATCAGCTACGTACAACGCGGCCTGATCCCGCAGTTATACTCTTCGAGCCTGATCCTCGATCGCTGCAAGGATGAGTACGATAACGCCACTCTGTTGTGTAAGAAGATCAACGATCTGCTGCATATCCAGTGTCCGGCCACCGAGGTAGTCTGGCTGTGCCTGTTCCTCAAAGAGTGCCGCCATTACCGCCAGCGCATCAGCGCCAGCCCGGACTGCGGGGCGATCCTCATTGCCCATGGCGCCACTACGGCCACCAGCATGGCGCAGTACGTCAATCGGGTGCTGGAGCGCGAATTGTTCAACGCTATCGACATGCCGTTCGAACAATCGGTGCACGATACGCTGGAAAAGTTGATCCAGTTGATCCACAGCAAAGGCTGGCAGCGGTTAATCCTGATGGTCGACATCGGATCGCTGGTCCATTTCGGTAGCACCATCAGCAAACTGTTCCAGATTGATGTCCTGCTGATGCCGAATATCACCCTGACCAGCCTGCTGGAGATCGGTCTCGATCTCAGCTACGAAACCGGCGATCTGCCGCGGTTGGTCAATCTGATGCAGGAAAAAGGTATCGCCAGCCAGCTATGCACGCCGCAGCAGGAGAACGCCGGCAAGGTGCTGGTTATCTCCTGCATTACCGGCATGGGCACGGCGGAAAAAATCAAAAAGGTGCTGGAGGAGAGCTTTGGCGAGCTGATGTCGCAGGATACCCGGATGGTTATCCTCGATTACAACGAAGTTCGCAGCCCGGAGCGCCTGCAGCAGGCGATCAGGGCGCATGAACGGCTGGCGGGTATTGTCGGGACATTCCAGCCGGGGCTGCCCGATATCCCGTTTATCTCGCTGGAGGAGCTGTTTTCCGAGCAGGGGCCGGAGCTGGTGCTCAGCCTGCTGACCCCCGATTTGTCCAGCAATGAACGTCGTCTGGAGATGGAGCGCAGCGCTTCACGGTTTATCAGCGCCCTGACCATGGAAAGCATTATCAACCATATTTCGGTGCTCAATCCGCAGCGCATATTAAAAGAAATGGAAGGGATCCTGAACCATCTCAGGAACGCGTTGGCCATCGCGCCTAACCGCCAGGTGACACTACGCTTTCTGATCCACTGCTGCTGTATGGTCGAGCGTATCGTGATTAACCGTAAACCGTTACAGATGGCGCTGGAAACGCGGCCGGATATGGACGCTCAGGCATTTAGTGTCATCAAATCGGCTTTCCATCCGGTTGAAGAGGCCTATGCCATCCGTTTATCCGATGCCGAGTACATTTATATCTACGAATTATTATTTAGTTAACGCCTGTTCTGGCGCGGCTTTGCGGCCCGCCAGCCTTTTCCTCTTTGGTGGATGACACAAATTGTGGCACGCGCTTTGCTCTTATTAGTGCGTCAACGATTCGGCGCCAGGAGGCCACTTTGTCATCCACTGAACCTACCACCCAGTTACCCCAGATTCTGCTGCTGACGCACGGCGGCTGGGGCACGCAACTTTGCGACAGTCTGCGCATGGTGACCGGCGAAATCGCCGGCGTCAGCGAAATCGCGCTTATGCCGGTCGATACCCTCGGCGAGTTTTATCAGCGCGTCGAAGCGGCCGTGCAGGCGATGCCAGCAGGATCGCTGATTTTGACCGATTTTCTCGGCGGCACCACCTCCAACGTCGCCGCGCGCCTGAGCGCGGATTACCCCATCGCCGTCGTCTGCGGGCTCAACGCCTCGCTGCTGCTAGAGGCGTTGGATCTGCGCGAACAGGGTCCGCTCACAGGCTGCGTTGATGCGCTGGTCGAAGCCGGACGCAGCAGCTGCCGCGACGTTGTCGCCCACGTGAACCAGTTAACCTCTTAAGGAACCCATCATGGCAAAAATCGTTTTATGTCGTATCGATAGCCGTCTGATCCACGGTCAGGTCGTCACCAAATGGGTCGGCCAGTCGCAGGCCAATCGTATCGCCGTGGTCAGCGACGAGCTGGATGCCGATCCGTTTATGAAAAATATCTATTTAATGGCCGCGCCGCCGAACATCAAAGTCGACTGTTACGGCAACGCCAGCTTCGCCGCCGCCTGGAAAGAGAATCAGCTCGGCGATGGCAATGTGCTGGTGCTGTTCCCGTCGCTGTCGGCCGTTCAGGAAGCCGTCCAGTTGGGCTTTGACGTGCAGACGATTCAGGTTGGCGGGCTGGGCGGCGGGCCGAACCGCAAGGCCGTGTTCCAGAACATCACCCTTGATGAAAAAGACGTCGGCATCCTCGGCGCTCTGAAAGATAGCGGCATTCAGGTGTTCTTTCAGACCATCCCGGAAGATAAACCACAGTCACTGGACGACATCCTGAAAAAATTCTAACCAGTTGATAAAAAGGTAAAAACTATGGATACCTTACTCTTTGCGAGCCTGATGGGGTTGTATTACTGGTTCGCCCGATTACGTTTAGGCTATACCTTCTCCGCCATGTTGCTGCAGCCCGTGGTGATCGCCGTATTCGTCGGCCTGCTGCTGGGCGATATGAAAACCGCGATGATCATCGGCGCGGGTATGCAGCTGGTCTATCTTGGAGTGACCTCCACGCCGGGCGGCAACGTGCCGTCGGACCCGGCGCTGGCCGCCTGTATCGCCATTCCGATCGCCGTGAAGGCCGGGATGGAGCCCAACCTGGCGATCGCGCTGGCAATCCCGTTTGGCGTCATCGGGGTATTCCTCGATCAGCTGCGCCGCACGCTCAACGCCGCGTGGGTGCATATGGCCGACAAACACGCCGAAAGCGCCAACATGGCGGGCATCATGCGCTGCGCCTTTATCTATCCGGCGCTGCTGGGGCTGGTGCTGCGCTTCCCGGTGGTCTTCGCCGCCAACTACTTTGGCCAAAGCGTAGTGGAAAAATTCCTCAAACTGATGCCGCACTGGCTGACCCACTCCTTTGAAATTATGGGCGGAATCCTGCCGGCGCTGGGCTTTGCCATCACCATCATGGTGATCGGCAAAAAGAGCCTGCTGCCGTGGTTTATCGGCGGATTTTTCGCGGTGCTCTACCTGAAGGTGGACATCATGGCGATGGCGATTTTCGGCACCTGCGTCGCCTTCCTGATTAAAGGCCTGGCCAAAAATGAAGGAGCTGCATGATGAGTAGCGATGTAATGGAACATGAACTGGTTGAACGCGCCCGCGAAACCCAGGCGCTGAGCAAAGCCGATATCACCAAGGCCTGGCTGATTTACTGGCTGGGGGCGGAGGTATCCAGCTCCTACGAACGTCTGCAGAGCCTGATTTTCTGCGCCTCAATGACGCCCATCATCAAAAAGCTGTACCCGGGAAAAGAGGAGCAGGCCGAGGCGCTCAAACGCCACCTGAACTTCTTTAACTCGGAACAGACTTTCGGCTCGGTTATCCAGGGTATCTCCATCGCCATGGAAGAGCAGAAAACCCGCGGCGAGCCGATCAGCGATGCTTCAATCACCGGGATCAAAACCGGCCTGATGGGCCCGCTGGCCGGGATGGGCGACTCGATTATCTGGGCCGCGGTGATGCCGTTGCTGATTGCGATTTTCATCCCCTTCGCCGCCAGCGGCAGCGCGTTCGGCGGGATCGCCCCGCTGATCCTCTACCCGGCGATCACCATGGCGATAAGCTACGGACTGGTGCATAAAGGCTACACCCTCGGCCGTGACTCCATTATTGGCCTGCTGCAAGGGGGGCGAATTAAAGAATTGATTTACGGCGCCAACGTACTGGGTCTCATCATGATGGGCGCGCTATCGGCAAGCTACGTCAAAATCACCACCCCGCTGAAAATCAGCGCGCTTAAAGGCTCGGAAGTGGTGGTCCAGCAGATCCTCGACTCAATTGCCCCCGGCCTGCTGCCGCTGGCGGCGGTGTTCACTATCTATTTCTACTTACTGAAAAAAGGGCCGCGCTACACCACCATTTTACTGTCAATCGTTGCTATCAGCATCGTCTGCTCGCTGTTGGGAGTGCTGTAAATCATGAACGGCAATATCTACCAGCAACTGGGCTTAAAACGGGTGATTAACGCCTGCGGTAAAATGACCATCCTCGGCGTGTCCGCCGTCGACCCGCAAGTGATGCAGGCCACCGCGCAGGCGGCGGGGGCCTTCGTCGAAATCGATAAATTAACCGACCGTGCGGGCGAGCTGGTTTCCGCCCACACCGGCGCGGAAGACAGCTATATCACCTCCTGCGCCTCCGCCGGTATCGCTATCGCCGTCGCGGCGGCGATCACTCGCGGTGAGCCGGAAAAGGTGGCGCAGATGCCGGACAGCAGCCAGTGGCCGAACGAGATAGTGATACTGCGCGGGCATAATGTCGATTACGGCGCGCCAATCACCAGCGCCATCCGCCTCGGCGGCGGGCGCATTGTCGAAGTCGGCTCCAGCAATCTGGCGGCACGCTGGCAGCTGGAGAGCGCGGTGAACGCACGCACGGCGGCGCTTCTGTATGTGAAATCGCACCACTGCGTGCAGAAAGGCATGCTCGGTATTGACGATTTCGTGCAGGTTGCCCGCCAGCATAATCTGCCGCTGATCGTCGACGCCGCCGCCGAAGAAGACTTGCGCCAGTGGGTTGCCAGCGGCGCGGACATGGTTATCTACAGCGGGGCGAAAGCCTTTAACGCCCCAACCTCAGGCTTTATTAGCGGCAAGCGCACCTGGATCGCCGCCTGTAAAGCCCAG
Organism: Klebsiella sp. CN_Kp088; assembly: GCF_040064335.1. Lineage (NCBI taxonomy): Bacteria > Pseudomonadati > Pseudomonadota > Gammaproteobacteria > Enterobacterales > Enterobacteriaceae > Klebsiella > Klebsiella sp. CN_Kp088. The sequence continues at coordinate 80,986 of NZ_JBEAIQ010000019.1, forward strand.
CACCACGGTATCGCGCGGGCGATGAAAATCGGCAAAGAGAATATGGTCGGTCTCGTCTACGCGCTGGACCGTTACCGGACGGCGGCGCCGGCGCCTGACGCCGCCGCGCTGCGTCCATTCGCCGAGGCGATTTCCGCGCTACCCGGCCTGTGCGCCGATATCGAGCAGGATGAAGCCGGTCGCGCCATCTGGCGCATTCGGGTCAGCGTCGACGCCAATGAACTGGGACTCAGCGCCCGTGAGGTTGAAGCTCAGCTACGCGGCGGCGATATCGCTATTTTCGCCCGCCGCTACTATCTGCATGAGGGCCATTTTAGCCTTGACCCCCGCACCGTCGGCGAAGGCGAAATGTCGCTCATCGTCGCGCGCTTACAGGAGATTACGCAGCATGCAGCGGATTAACTTTTATCGCCAGCGAGTGGCGATTAATGTGCTGGCCAAGGACATCGCCAACGCCCGGGAAATCCATGAAGCCGCCGAAGGACACGCGGTGATTGGCGTACTCTCGGCGCAATTTACCAGCGTCGAACAAGGCGTTGCAGAAGTGCGCCGCTGGATGGCGGAAGTGCCTTCTATTTCCGTCGGTCTCGGCGCCGGCGATCCGGCGCAGTTTTACAAAGCAGCAATGATCGCCGCGCAGGTCCACCCCGCTCACGTCAACCAGACCTTCACCGGCAGCGGCTTTGCCGCCGGGGCGCTGGCGGCGACCGGCGGCCAGCAAACCTTTATTAATGCGCTGGTCAGCCCCAGCGGCACGCCCGGTGAAGTACGTATCTCCACCGGCGTGCGCAGCGCCAAGGGCATCCCGGCCCAGGTTTCCTGCGATGCGGCGGTCAGAATGATGCAGGATATGGGCGCGCACGCGGCTAAATTTTTCCCGATGGGCGGCGAAAAGTCGCTGGCGGAGCTGAAAGCGCTCGCCCAAAGCGCGGCAGAAAACGGTATGACGCTGATTGAGCCCACCGGGGGCATCGATCTCGATAACTTTGCGCTGATTCTACAAACCTGCCTGCAGGCCGGCGTCGCGCAGGTCATGCCGCATATTTATAGTTCCATTATCGATCCGCAAAGCGGCAATACCCGCCCGCAAGATGTCCATGCTCTGATGAACATCGTCAAGGAACTGGTCGATTAACCCCCCCGCGCGTGCGGTGTAGGCCACTATTACCGCACGCGCTAACTTCCTGATCTGCTGAAGGTCACTGTCAATCTGTGAGCCTCCACGCAATAACCGCATCCCGCCGTGCAAAGCGCCCTCTCATATTGATAGCGATCAAGAATAATCATACCGTCTGGTCGGTATGATCCGGGCCATGAACATGGAAGCCCAGCATCGTAAAAAAGACCCCGTCCGTTTGCATCGTCAACTGCTTGAATCGGCGGCGATGATTGCCGGCCGGGACGGTATCGCCGCCCTGTCGCTGAACGCCGTCGCCCGCGAAGCTGGCGTCAGCAAAGGCGGGCTCATGCACCATTTTCCCAATAAACAGGCGCTAATTTTCGCCCTGTTCGCCCGGCTGTTGGCGATTATGGAAAAGGCGATTAGCGAGCTGATGGCCGCCGATAACATCGCTTACGGGCGCTTTACCCGCGCCTATTTGCGCTATCTGTCCAACCCGGAGCTGACGGATACCCACGAAAGCCGGCAACTGATGGTGCTGTCGCTGGCGATGCCCGACGAACCGGTGCTGCGAAAATGCTGGCGCGACTGGATGCTGGATCATCTGGCGCAGGGCGATGCGCTCGATAACGGCCCGACCGGCACGCTGGTGCGCTATGCCGCCGACGGCATCTGGTTATCGGAACTGACCGAAGGGCGCACCATGAGCAGCGAACACCGCCAGGCGCTGGTAAACGATCTGACAAAAATGACGCTTCCCGCGTGAAGCGAGTAGAGTGAGGCCGCGATGCGCTACAACATCAATGCCCGTCTCATTTATGACGCAACGGACGGCACCCTAACATTACCGGGCGGCAATGAGCCGGATAGTCAGCTATCCATTACCGCCAACGCGCTGCTCTATTTCTTTCTTCGCCATACCGGCGTTGTCAGTCGCGATGAAGTGTTGAAAAAGGTCTGGGACGATAACGGCTTAACCTCATCCAACAGCAATCTCAATCAATACCTGAGCATGCTGCGCAAAACCTTCCGCCACTACGATATCGATAACATTATTGTCACCGTGTCGCGCGGCATGCTGCAGCTGAATCAGGATCTCAGCATCGAACTGCTCGACGCCGAGCCGACGCCCGCCGATGCCGTTCTCACATGCGCTACGCCTGATGAAGCCGCCCCCGCTGCGGCGCCGACGCCGCCCGCCGCTTCTCTACATGCGCGCGGTATGTGCTGGTATCTGGCCGGCGGCTGTCTGCTGCTCATCGCCCTGCTGCTGGTGGCATTTAGTCTCGCCGGCACCCACGTCGCCCGGCCAATCAATCTGACGCTGATGAGCCACAGCCAGTGCGAACTGCTGGCCAGCGATGAAATGCTGCGTTCGGTTTCCGCCACGGCCTACGGTAAGAATTTTGATGAGGTGCGTCAGCGGCTGAAGCTCAGCTGCAAGCCGGGGGAGCGTTTCGTTTTCTTCTACGGCGACCGGCTGGAGACTAACGGCCTGGGCCGGGTATTTCTCGCCCACTGCGCGATGCACGAAGACAACCCATTTAGCTATTGCGATAACTACTTTTACTACTCCTGGAAGCCGCAATGAGACTCGCGCCCCGCCCCTTTTTCGCCCTTTCCGCCCTCGCGTTTATCGCCGCCGCCGGGTTTAGCGCCTGGCGCCTGCTGCCGGATGCCAACGACGGCGTGATGAGCTGTTCCACCAAAGCAATCATGCGTTTTGAGAACATGGAAAAAGAGAATGTGAACGGCAATATTCATTTTAATTTTGCCGCCAACGGCAACGGTTCGATGGTGGTGGAAGGCTATACCGATTCCGCCGCCGGCTGGCTCTACCTGCAGCGCTACGTCAAATTCAGCTACACCAGCCAACGCATCTCGGCAACCGAACGCCACTACCGAATTAAAAAATGGGAATCCAGCGCCTCATCCATCGACGAATCGCCCAATGTCATCTTCGACTACTTCATGCGCGAGATGTCCGACAGCCACGATGGCCTGTTCCTCAACGCGCAGAAGCTTAACGACAAAGCTATCCTGCTGAGTTCTATCAACTCGCCGCTCTACATCTGCACGCTGAAGTCCGGCAGCACGCTTAACTAACCCGTCCCCCCTGAACCGCCGCGAGGAAAATGCGCCCTCGCTCACGCGCCATTATTGCCCCCTCTTTCCACGATGCTAAAAGCGCACGTTTTGCATTTAGCTTCGACGCCAAAACTTGCGCATACCCACAATTATCACGTGGCTATATTACTAACCGCTGGCAAGTAATTAGCATCTTATTAACATTCATCTCCCGCCGATAAATAGCCTAAAAAAGCGCCATATCATCATAAAAATCAACACGCATAAAACAGAACGAACAGATAAATGTAAGGCTAAATAAGGCTAAATCACAGAGTAAAAACCTAAAATATTCATCCTCATGGATTTAAATTTCACTTCTTTCCCCATTCCCTATAGTGAACCCCGAACGCCGCTTCCGCGTGTTGATGCCGTTACGCGGACGGTTTTCCCGAATAACAAAACCTGTTCTGGAGGAAATCACGATGGGTGATGCATTGGGGCTTATCGAAACCAAAGGTCTGGTGGCCTGTATTGAAGCAGCGGACGCGATGTGTAAAGCCGCCAACGTCGAACTGATCGGCTATGAAAACGTCGGCTCCGGCCTTGTCACCGTGATGGTGAAAGGCGACGTCGGCGCGGTAAAAGCGGCGGTGGATTCCGGTGTGGAATCCGCGCAGCGCATCGGCGAAGTGGTGACCTCGCTGGTCATCGCGCGTCCACATAACGACATCAACAAAATCGTCATTAAACACAAGGCCTGAAGGCCAGGAGAACGCAAATGGGTGATGCATTAGGTCTGATTGAAACCAAAGGTCTGGTGGCCTGCATTGAAGCGGCGGATGCGATGTGTAAAGCCGCCAACGTCGAGCTTATCGGCTATGAAAACGTCGGCTCCGGCCTGGTCACCGCGATGGTGAAAGGCGACGTCGGCGCGGTGAAAGCAGCGGTGGATTCCGGTGTGGAATCGGCGCAGCGCATCGGCGAAGTGGTGACCTCGCTGGTTATCGCCCGTCCGCATAACGACATCAACAAAATCGTCTCGCATTACAAAATTGCGGACTAACGGAGAAACCTGATGAAAGAAGCGCTTGGTCTTATCGAAACCAAAGGTCTGGTGGCCTGCATTGAAGCCGCGGACGCGATGTGTAAAGCCGCCAACGTCGAGCTTATCGGCTATGAAAACGTCGGTTCCGGCCTCGTCACCGCAATGGTGAAAGGCGACGTCGGCGCGGTCAACGCGGCGGTCGACTCCGGCGTGGAAGCGGCGAAACGCATCGGCGAAGTCGTCAGCTCTCGCGTCATTGCGCGTCCACATAACGACATCGAAAAAATCGCGGCGCAGCACAAAGCATGACCTGACAGGGCGCGCCCCGTCTCCACTCTTTTCGTCTGATGAAGGATAGACTCATGATTGAACTGGATAACGATTTGCAATCCCGGCAGAACGCGCGGGAACTGGTGCGCAACGCCAAAAAGGCGCAGGCGATTCTGGCCACCTTTTCGCAACAGCAAATCGACGCCATCGTGAAAAACGTGGCCCAGGAAGCAGCGCACCACGCCGAAGCGCTGGCGAAAATGGCCGCGGAAGAGACCGGTTTTGGCAACTGGCAGGACAAAGTGCTGAAAAACCGTTTCGCCTCGCTGCGCGTCTACGACGCCATCAAAGATATGAAGACCGTTGGCATCATTCATGACGACCCGGTAAAAAAAGTGATGGACGTGGGCGTGCCGCTCGGCGTGATTTGCGCACTGGTCCCCTCAACTAACCCAACCTCTACGGTTATCTACAAAGCGCTGATCGCCCTCAAGGCCGGTAACGCCATTATCTTCTCCCCTCATCCGGGCGCGCGTCAGTGCAGCTGGAAGGCGATTGAAATCGTCAAACGCGCGGCAGAAGCGGCCGGCGCGCCGGCAGGCAGCGTCGACGGCATCACCCAGTTAACGCTCGAAGCCACCTCCGAACTGATGCACAGCAAAGACGTGTCGCTGATCCTCGCCACCGGCGGCGAAGGCATGGTGCGCGCGGCCTACGCCTCCGGCACCCCGACCATCAGCGGCGGCCCGGGTAACGGCCCGGCGTTTATCGAACGCAGCGCCGATATCCACCACGCGGTGAAAGATATCGTCACCAGTAAAACCTTCGATAATGGCGTGATCTGCGCCTCCGAACAGTCGATCATCGTCGAACGCTGCATTTACGACGAGGTCCACCGCGAGCTGGAAGCGCAGGGCGTCTACTTCATGAATGAAGATGAGGCGGCGAAAATGGCGGCGCTACTGCTGCGCCCGAACGGCACCATCAACCCGAAAGTGGTCGGCAAAACCGCGCTGTACCTCAGCCAGATGGCGGGATTCTGCGTCCCGGCCAGCACTAAAGTACTGATCGCCGAGCAGACCACCGTATCGCCGAAAAACCCCTACTCGCGGGAAAAACTGTGCCCGGTACTTGGCCTGTACGTGGAAGAGGACTGGAAAGCCGCCTGCCACCGCGTGGTGGAGCTACTGACCAACGAAGGACTCGGCCATACGCTGGTGATCCACACCCGTAATCAGGATGTCATCCGCCAGTTCAGCCTCGAAAAACCGGTCAACCGCATTCTGATTAATACTCCGGCGGCGCTCGGCGGGATCGGCGCGACCACCAACATCTCTCCGGCGCTGACTCTCGGCTGCGGCGCGGTCGGCGGCGGCTCCAGCTCCGACAACGTCGGCCCGATGAACCTGCTCAATATCCGCAAAGTCGGCTATGGCGTGCGTTCGATTGACGAGCTTCGCGCGCCGGGCAGCCGCCCTGAACCACAGCCGACCATCGTTACTCCGGCGAGCGATCCGCAGCGCAGCATTCTTGATGACGTGCGTTTCAACGCCCCGGCCAGCGCCGCGCCAGCGCGCACCGCAGGCAACGATGACCGTTTCGCCAGCGCAGGCGCCGCCAGTATGGAAGGTGAAATCAACGAACAAAACGTGGAACGCGTTATTCGCCAGGTGCTGGAGCGCCTCGCTAAGTAACGCACTGATATAAGGCGATAAACGATGATTCTCGCAAAGGTAACCGGCCATGTCGTCGCCACGCAGAAATGCGATGAGCTACGCGGCAGCAACCTGCTGTTGATCACCCGCTTAGATGACAAACAGCAGCCGATGAAAGACCAGACCTGGGTTGCCGTCGATAACGTCGGCGCCGGCATGCACGATATCGTGCTGGCGGAAGAGTACTTCGCGCTCAATAAAGACCGCTACAAAGCGATGTCGGTGGTCGCCATTGTCGAGAACGTGTTTCGGGACGCCTAACAGGAGTGAGTAGCCCAATGAGTGAATTTTTACTGAAACCGCGGATTTGCTTCGGTCAGGACGCCCTCTCGGTGCTGAACGAACTTTCCGCCCGCAGCGTGCTGCTGGTGACCGATAAAGCGATGGTCAAGTTTGGTCTCGCCGAGCGCGTCACCGCCCTGTTGCGCCAGCGCGGGATCGCCTGGCAGATGTGGGACGACGTGGTGGCGGATCCGGATATCGCCACCGTAGTGCGCGGCATGAAGTTAATGGATAACCACTACCCGGATCTGGTTATCGCGCTCGGCGGCGGTTCGGTAATCGATGCCGCTAAAGCGGTTATTTTCTCCCTGGCGCAAACCCGTCCGCAGACTGATCGCCCGCGTCCATGCTTTGTCGCTATCCCAACCACCAGCGGTACCGGCTCGGAAGTCACCGCCTTTTCGGTGGTGAAAGCCAACGCGGAAAAGCTGGTACTGGTGGATGCGTCGCTGCTGCCGGATATCGCCATTCTTGACCCGGCGCTGGTGGCTTCGGTGCCGCCGGCGATTACCGCCGACACCGGCATGGACGTGCTGTGTCACGCCCTTGAGGCCTACGTCTCCCGCGCCGCCAGCGACTTTTCCGACGCGCTGGCGGAGAAAGTGGTGCAGCAGGTATTTCGCTATCTGCCGACCTGCTGGCGCAGCGGCGACAACCTGCAGGCGCGCGAAAAGATGCATAACGCCTCCTGCATGGCGGGGATGGCCTTCACCAACGCCTCGCTTGGGATAACCCACAGCCTGGCCCACGCCCTCGGCGGCGTCTTCCGCGTGCCCCATGGCCGCGCCAACGCCCTGTTGATGGCGCAAGTCGTCGCCTGGAACGCCGATTTCGACGGTCAGTGCGACACCCTTGCGGCAACGAAATATGCCCGTCTGGCGCATCTACTGGATCTGCCAGCCGCCTCGCCGCGCCAGGGCGTCGCCAGCCTGCTGGTCGCCATTCAGGCTTTAAAAGAAGAGATGAGCATGCCCTCCGGCATTAGCGACACCGGCATTGAGGCGGCTGAATTCGAACGCCGTTTGCCGGAGATGGTCGGCCAGGCGCTGCGCGACAGCTGTACCCCTACCAACCCACGCGCGCCGGACGCTAACACGTTAACCGAGCTTTATCGCCGGGCCTGGTCCGGTCATCCCGTACAGGGCCACTGATAACAAGATTTGGAGAACCTTACCCATGGCACACTACAGCTTAACGCCGCGCGTCAAAGTGCTGGCAGACCGTTTACGCTCGCAGGCAAGCACCCTGTGCACCGAGCACGCCGCGATCCTCAGCGCGCTGGATAGCGATATCGCGGGCATTCCCGCCGCCGTCAAACCGGCTCGCCGTATCTATGAACTGATGCGCCAGCTGCCGCTGACCATCAGCGCCGACGAACTGATTGTCGGTAACCAGACCCGTAAACCGCACGGGGCGATTTTCCATGATGAAAGCGCCGCGCATCGCCCATCCGTATTCCAGTTCCTCAACCTCAACAGCGATCTCGATTCACCGGATTACAAACTGGTAGTCGAAAAAGGCGTGCTGGCGATTAAACACCAGTTGGAAGAGAAAACCCGCGCCCTCGGTAGCGCCGTTAGCCGCAGCGGGATGGATGAAGTCAACGGCTGCCGCGCCGCCATCTACGCCTGCGACGCCCTGCTCGCGCTGGCGCAAAATCTGGCCAACAGCGCCGAACAGCTGGCGGCCGCGGAAACCAATGCTTATCGCAAAGCCGAGCTGCTCGATAGCGCGGCCATTCTGCACCACGTTCCGGCCCATCCGGCGCGTAATTTTAAAGAAGCCTGCCAGGCGTTCTATCTGTTCCAGCTGGCGCTACAGCTGGATAACGGCAGCTATGCGGTTAACCCGCAAGGGGCGGATATCGCGCTACTGCCTTACTTCCAACGCGATATCAACAGCGGCGCGCTGAATACCCAGCAGGCCTATGAAATCGTGGAGTGCCTGTGGTTCAAGCTGGCGGAACTGAGCGAAGTCCGCGCCGCCTGCGCCATTGACGGCTATCCGATGCTCGACGCCATGCTGCGCGGCGCCGCTTTTGACAACGCCGAAGTGAACGAACTCTCGGCGATGTTTATCAGCGCCCAGCGTAACCTCAGCGCGCTGAATCTGCCGGTACGTCTGTTTAGCGGCGTACAGCAGGTCAGCCACGCGCCGTTCGCCGCCTGCGCCGACACGCCGGCGATGGAAGGCTTAACCCCGCGTATGCAGCGCCTGCGTAACCACTACCTGACGGTGCGCCCGAGCGTCTCTATCTATCGCGCGCTGGCCTTTACCGAAGTGGTCAAAGCCAACCCTGGCATGCCGACTATTCTGCTACGGGCGAAAGCCTTCCGCCACGCCTGCGAAACCGCGCCGATTCTGATTCAGGACGATGAGCTGATCGTCGGCCATCCGTGCGGCAAGCCGCGCGCGGGCGCCTTCTCGCCAGATATCGCCTGGCGCTGGGTGCGCGACGAGCTCGACACCATGAGCACCCGCCCGCAGGATCCGTTTGAAATCAGCGAAGCAGATAAAAAAACCATTCGCGAAGAGATCGTCCCGTTCTGGGAAGGGCGTTCGCTGGACGAGATTTGCGAAGCGCAATACCGTGAGGCCGGCGTCTGGGCCTTCAGCGGCGAGACCTTCGTCAGCGATCTCTCCTATCACCAGATTAACGGCGGCGGCGATACCTGTCCGGGCTACGACGTGCTGCTATTCACCAAAGGGATGAACGGCATTAAAGCCGATGCCGAAGCGCATCTGGCCAGCCTGAGCATGGAAAACCCGGAAGATATCGACCGTATCTACTACTACAAAGCGGCGATTGAAACCTGTGAAGGGGTGGTCAACTACGCCCGCCGCATCGCCGCCCACGCCCGCGAACTGGCGGCTAAAGAGCAAAATGCCCAGCGCCGCGCCGAGTTGCTGACCATCGCCGACGTCAACGAAAACGTGCCGGCCAATCCGCCGAAGACCTTGCAGGAAGCGCTGCAGAGTATCTGGACCGTCGAATCACTGTTTGAAATCGAAGAAAACCAGACCGGGCTGTCGCTGGGGCGCGTCGACCAGTACTGCTACCCGATGTTCGAAGCCGATATCCGCGAAGGCCGCCTGACCCACGACACCGCGCTGGAGCTGCTGCAGGCGTTCATCATCAAATGCGCCGAACTGATGTGGATGTCGAGCGAGCTGGGAGCGAAATATTTCGCGGGTTATCAGCCGTTTATCAACCTCACCGTTGGCGGCCAGAAACGTAGCGGCGGCGATGCCTGTAACGACCTGACCTATCTGATTATGGACGCCGTGCGCTTCGTGAAGGTTTACCAGCCGTCGCTGGCCTGCCGTATCCACAACCAGTCGCCGCAGAAATACATGGAAAAAATCGTCGACGTGGTGAAAGCGGGAATGGGCTTCCCGGCCTGCCACTTCGATGACTCCCACATCAAGATGATGCTGCGCAAAGGCTTCGATTTTGAAGACGCCCGCGATTACTGCCTGATGGGCTGCGTTGAGCCGCAGAAATCCGGGCGAATCTACCAGTGGACCTCCACCGGCTACACCCAGTGGCCTATCGCTATCGAGTTCGTGCTCAACCGCGGGCGGATGGTGCTGTTCGATAGCTATCAGGGGCTGGATACCGGCGACCTGCGCGACCTGCGCACCTTCGAAGATTTCGACGCGGCGGTGAAACAGCAGATCGCCCATATCGTGCGCCTGTCGGCCATCGGCACCGTCATTAGCCAGCGCGTCCACCGCGATGTGGCGCCGAAGCCGCTGATGTCGCTGCTGGTCGAGGGCTGCATGGAGAGCGGCAAAGATGTCGCCGCCGGCGGCGCGATGGTCAACCACGGTCCGGGGCTGATTTTCTCCGGCCTGGCGACCTACGTCGATTCGATGGCGGCGATCCGCAAGCTGGTGTTCGAAGAGAAGAAATACACCCTTGAGCAGATCCGCGATGCGCTGCTGGCCAACTTTGAAGGTTACGAAGCGCTGCGCCGCGACTGCCTGAACGCGCCGAAATACGGTAACGACGATAACTACGTCGACCAGTACGCGCTGGATATTACCGAATGGACCGAGAAAGAGTGCCGTAAGTACAAGATGCTCTACTCGACCCTCAGCCACGGCACCCTGTCTATCTCCAACAACACGCCAATCGGCGAGCTGACCAACGCCACGCCGAACGGCCGCCTGGCGTGGATGCCGCTCTCCGACGGCATCAGCCCAACCCAGGGCGCGGATAAACAAGGCCCGACGGCGATTATCAAGTCGGTCAGCAAGATGAACGTGGAAACCATGAACATCGGCATGGTGCACAACTTCAAGTTCCTCAAAGGGCTGCTGGATACCCCGGAAGGACGCCACGGCTTGATTACCCTGCTGCGTACCGCCTCGATTCTCGGCAACGGCCAGATGCAGTTCAGCTACGTCGATAACGAAGTGCTGAAGAAGGCGCAGCAAGAGCCGGAGAAATACCGCGACCTGATCGTTCGCGTCGCCGGCTACAGCGCCTACTTCGTTGAGCTGTGCAAAGAGGTCCAGGACGAGATCATCAGCCGTACGGTGATTGAGAAGTTCTAGTTCTCTTAAAGAGAATTAAATGAGCTGTATTTGAGAAATAACCGGAAGTTCTCCGTCCCGTAACGGGACGGAGCGGGAGGCAAGCGTGATCGCAAAACAAGAATTAACGGGCCGAATTTTCAATATCCAGAAATATTCGATCTATGACGGCGATGGCATTCGCACGCTGGTGTTTTTTAAGGGCTGCAACATTCGCTGCCCGTGGTGCGCCAACCCGGAAGGGCTGAACAGCCAGTTCCAGGTGATGTTCTCGCACGACAAATGCATTAACTGCGGCGACTGCGTCAGCGTCTGTCCGGCGGGTATTCATTATCGGGCGGAAGAGAACGGCGAAATGAAGCACTTCGTCAACCGCAATAAAGACTGCATTGGCTGTCGCAAATGCGAAGAGATTTGCACCCAGAACGCGCTGGACATTATGGGCAAGGACGTCACCGTCAGCGAGCTGATGGAGATCATCATGCAGGACTACGACTTCTACATCTCCTCCGGCGGCGGCGTCACCATCGGCGGCGGCGAGATGAGCCTGCAGACCGATTTTGCCGTCGCCTTATTCAGCGAATGCAAAAAGATGATGATTAACACCGCCGTCGAAACCCAGGGCACCACCCCGCTTGCCAACTACCAGAAGCTGGCGCCGGTCACCGACACCTTCTTGTTCGACATAAAGCAGATTAACAGCGAACACCACAAGGCGATGCTCGGCATCGGCAACGAAGGGATCCGCCGCAATCTCGAATGGCTGGTGGATTCCGGCGCCAACGTCATTGTGCGTATGCCGCTCATTCGCGGCTACAACGACTCATTCGACGCCATTACCGGCGCCATTGATTACGTACAGAAGCTGGCGAAGCGTGGAAATATCCGCCGCATCGACATGCTGCCGTATCACCAGTTGGGACGCAAAAAGTACGAACGCCTGGATATGCCCTACCCGATTACCCAGGACCCGTCTTATACACCAGACGAACTGGACCGGCTGGAAACCTTCTTCCAGCAATTTGATTTTGATATTCGCTTAGTCCGCCATTAACAGGAGCCGACCATGAAAAGTTTAGGCGTAATTGAAACGCGAGGATGGGTCGCCGCCATTCAGGCCGTCGACGCCGCCTGTAAAGCTGCGGGAGTGACCTGCATTGGCTATCGCAAACCAGGCTCCGGGCTGGTGAGCGTCTGCTTTGAAGGGGAGATCAGCGCCATCCACACCGCCATTGAACGCGGCGTGGCGGTCGCAGGCGCCGAGCACACCGTGAAGTCGCTGGTGATTGCCCGCCCGGAGCGCTGCGTGGTTGAAGCGTTAAGCAACCTCAAAGGCAACCCGCCGCGCGAGCAAAAAACGGCCGAACCGGTGGTTATCCCCGCCCCGGAACCTATCGTCCCCCCTGCCGCCCCGAACGAAACGGAAGATAAACATCCGGCGCTGAAGAAAGGGAAGAAGTCATGATCGACACCCTGGTTCGCGAAAAAATCGCCGCCCGCCTGAGCGCAACGGCGCCGGCGATCCCGGTGGGGATCTCCAACCGCCACGTCCATCTCGCGCAGCAGGACGTCGAGGCGCTATTCGGCAAAGGCTACAGCCTGACGCCGTTCAAACCGCTGCGCCAGCCGGGGCAGTTTGCCGCCCAGGAGTGCGTGACCATTGTCGGGCCGAAGGGCTCGCTGACCAACGTCCGTGTCCTCGGGCCGACCCGCCCGGTTTCGCAACTGGAAGTGTCGCGCGCCGACTGCTTCACGCTCGGGATTAAGGCGCCAGTTCGTGAGTCCGGCCAGCTGGAGAATGCCGGTAGCGCGCTGCTGATTGGGCCCGCTGGCCACGTTGAACTCCATTCGCAGGTGATCTGCGCCTGGCGGCATATTCACATGTCGCCGCAGGACGCACGCCGACTCAACGTTAGCAATGGCCAGAAGGTCAGCGTGCGCAGCAACGGCGAGCGCCAGCTGACTTTCGATGAAGTGGTGGTGCGGGTGCGCGATGACTTCGCGCTGGAGTTTCACATTGACACCGAAGAAGCCAATGCCGCCGGGTTGAAAAACGGCGCGCAGGTGACGCTCATCGGCTAACGGAGGCTCGCCATGACCGACGAACAGATTGAAGGTTTAGTTGCGCGTGTTTTGCAGCGCCTGCGCCCGCCGGTACTGGTGATAGTGACCGCCGCTGATGGCTATCGCGCGGCTATCCGCCAACGCCTGGCGGGAAGCGGCTATCCGCTACGCCTCGCGCTGGAGGATGGCCTCGCTGACGCCGCCGCGTGGCGGGAGGTCGGGGAGATAATTCCCTCTTCGGCCTGGCAGGATGCCCTGCCGTCAGCGCCGTGGCGGGCGGTACTGCTGCCGTTTCTCGATTATCCGCTGGCTTCAGACCTGCTGAACGGCACGCTCAGCAGCCCGCTCGCCCGCTGCGCGCACGAGGCGCTGCTGGCGGGTATTCCCGTGCTGGCGCTGCGCTACCACTGCGATCCGCTCAGCGAACTCAACCAACTGCGCGGGGCGCAGGCCGACAGCGCCTATGCCGGGCATCTGCAGGCCACGCTGGCTCGTCTGGAAGCCTGCGGCGTCTTCCTCGGCACCATGAATGAGCTGCTGGCGACGCTGGACGCGCCCACCGCGCCTGCCGCCGCCAGCGGCGAACCGCGCCGTTATCTCACCGTCACAGACGTGGTGAATAATCCAGCGCTGGCGGCGGCCCCGCACGCGCAGCTGACCGATGCGGCCATTGATTATTTAAAAAACAGAAAGATATGACCTTACCCAACTATGAACCTGGAGCTTAACGATGTCTTCGAAAACAAAATGCTGGTTATGGATGCTGCTGGTTATCCTCTCCGAAACCTCGGCAACCTCGACGTTAAAAATGTTCGGTAGCAGCGAAGGCAGCACAAAAATGCTGCTGCTCGTATTGCTGATTGCGCTCTATTGCACCTGCTATTACTCGCTCTCAAGAGCGGTGAAAGATATCCCGGTCGGCCTGGCGTACGCCACCTGGTCCGGTACCGGTATCCTGGTGGTCTCGACGCTGGGAATGGCATTCTACGGCCAGCATCCGGATACCGCCGCCATCATCGGCATGGCGGTGATCGCCAGCGGCATCGTTATCATGAACCTGTTCTCGAAAATGGGTTCCGAAGAGAGCGAAGAGGCTGCGCCCGTCACGCCAGTCGCCTCCATGGATAAAAAAATCGCCAACTAACAGGAAAGGAACACCCTATGTTTAATCTCGGATTTTTATGGCTGGCGCTGTCTATCGGCTCCGAAATCACCGGCACCTCGATGATCAAAAAAACCAACGGCTTCAGCAAACTGGCGCCTTCGGTGCTGGTAGTCTGCGCCTATGGCCTGTGCTACTTCGCCCTCACCCGCGCGATGAGCACCATTCCGGTGGGCGTAGCCTACTCGCTGTGGTGCGGCTTCGGTATCGTCGGCGTCACCATCTGCTCCATGATCCTCTATAAACAGAAGCCGGACCTGGCGGCCATTATCGCCATGGCGCTGATTATCTCCGGCGGCGTGATCATGAACGTCTTCTCGACCATGTAATACAAGGCGGGTTTACCCCGCCGTGATTTCGTGGCAGGATAAAAAGATGAACAGAAACGTTATCGTTACCTACCCCCGTCGTTGGTGGCTGCCTGCATAACAGGCGGCAAGATACACGTTTCCATTTTCAAAGCCGCCGGAAGGCGGCTTTGTTATTTCCAGGACGTCTTTCGGCTGAACAGTCTGATAAGGAGTCCCTGATGAACCATCCACAAACCATCCTCACCGGCGACCGCCCGACCGGCCAACTACATCTTGGCCACTACGTCGGCTCGCTGCGCCAGCGCGTCACGCTGCAGCACGACCACCAGCAGTTTATCCTGATCGCCGACCTGCAAGGGCTCACCGATAACGGCAGCAACCCGCAAAAAATCAGCCACCATATCCTCGAAGTCATGGCCGATTATCTGGCCGTCGGCATCGACCCCAGGCTCACCACTATTTGCCTGCAGTCCGCTCTGCCCGCGCTGGCGGAGCTCAGCGCGCTGTATATGAATATCGTCACCGTCGCTCGCGTGGAACGTAATCCGACGGTAAAAAATGAGATTGCCCAGAAGGGATTCGCCCGCTCGCTGCCGGTTGGCTTCCTCGCCTATCCGATTAGCCAGGCCGCCGATATCACCGCCTTCAAAGCCGAGCTGGTGCCGGTGGGCGACGATCAGCTACCGATGATTGAGCAGACCAATGAAATCGTCCACAAAATGAATAGCCTCACCGGCGAACCGGTACTGCGCCACTGCAAAGCGCTACTCAGCGAAGTGAGCCGCCTGCCGGGCGTCGACGGTAACGCCAAAATGTCGAAATCGCTGGGCAATACGCTGACGTTATCAGCCAGTGAAGAGGAGATTCACCGCGCGGTCAGCGCGATGTATACCGACCCGACACACCTGAGAGTCAGCGATCCGGGGCATGTCGACGGCAACGTGGTGTTCACCTATCTCGACGCTTTCCATAGCGATAAGGCGCGGGTTGCTGAGATGAAAGCCCACTATCAGCGCGGCGGGCTGGGCGATCGCCAGTGTAAGAATGAACTGGAAACCTGCTTGCAGGAGCTACTGGCGCCGATCCGCGAACGCCGGGCTACCTACAGTCAGGATAAAGGAATGCTGCTGGAATTGTTGCGCCAGGGTAGCGAACGCGCCCACCAGCTCACGCAGCAGACGCTGCATGAAGTGAAGCGCGGGCTGGGGCTGCCGATACTGTTCTGAGCTTCAGAGCCCTGCCCCGGTCGCGCTACGTTTACCGGGGCTCGGTTTTATACCCTGCCTTTGTGCATTTTCACGCAGTTGCGCCCCTCGCGTTTGGCGGCGTACAGCGCATTATCGGCATCGCGCAACAGCAGGTTGTAATCAGGATGGCCGGAGTGCACGGCATAGCCAATGCTGGCGGTGATCGGGATCTGCGTGTCGCCGCCAACGTTAAACGCCAGTTGGCTAATTTTCTTGCGCAGGCGGTCGAGGATGGTAAACGCCTCTGACACGCCGGTCTCCACCAGCACCAGCAGAAACTCTTCCCCGCCGTAGCGGAAGATATAGTCGCTGGAACGGATATTATCGCTGAGCAGTTCCGCGACATGTTTAATCGCCCGGTCGCCGACCATATGGCCCCAGTTATCGTTAATGCCTTTGAAATGATCGATATCTACGATCGCTACCGTCATTGGCAGCTCATGCTCCATTGCCAGCGTCACTTCATGCTTCAGCACTACCGGCAAATAGCGGCGGTTAAGTAGGCTGGTTAACGCATCTTTGCCATTTTGCATCTGCGACAAGCTGCTAAAAATCACCCCCAGTTGGCTGCCTATTTGCTGGCAATGAATATGGATCCCCTGAATCAGGTTTTGTGTATTTTTATAATCCATGACAGAGGCGGATGCTCGCCAACCTATTAATAAGTCGTCAACCTGCGAAATTAATGCGGCAATTTCGTCCATCTGGCTATTTTTGTTAAAATAGCGTACGCATTTATGGCGGAACCATAGACCAAATTCTGATTCAGATAATAACGTAGCGTTAGTATTTGCTTTATTTTCGCTAACAATATTAAAAATTGCCGTATTTTCCCAACCGGAAAGCGCCGCCTGCTGTTTGCCATATTCCATCGGGACATTGTCCATCAAACTATACAGGCGATACGCCTCTTCGTTTTTGGTCGCCCGATAGTGCGATAAGGTATAGGCATGGCACATCATCTCAACGGCCATATTAATCGCCATAATAGCGTAATAGATGGCATCGACGGCAATCCGGCGGTCGTTAACGTGGCTGCGGATATACTCGATAAGCCCGGCCTTAATTTGCCGGGCGCCGCGCAGCACCGCCTCCGCCGGGATGCCGATCCGTGCGTGGATGCTGCCAATCTGATATTGCCGTTCCGCCAGCGCCGGCAACTGCGCTTTGCCGCTGGTCAGGATCTCCTTCACCCATAGCGCCAGCGAGCGGCTCAGACGCTCCTGAACTAAATCATAAGTCAGGTGGCGGGCAATATCCGGATCCTGAAAAATAAAATCATAAAACCGGGCCGCTAACGCTTCCGATTGCTCCTCTGCGATATTTTTAAGTACCTCCTTAACGGCTGGCGTCAGGCTGTCATACAGCGGTAGCCACTCCTTAAAAATAACAGAGATATATTTTTTGCTTTCATCGTTCATGAATAAAGCGCTCGCCGGGCGTTAGTCTATTTCGGGGTTGCCGATCATACATGAGTTGCCGCAGGTCAACCAGACGAAGAAAATCATAGGGATAGCGTAGTTCTCAGCCATTACAATGAGGGGTTCGCAATTCCATAGTTTATATATGGACTTTGCCGCTACCGATGTTAGTATCCAGATTATAAATATGCGTGTTTCATTTAAGGCCAGGATTGCTGATGATGACCACTCTAAAAGCACATCTTCCCCACCGGTTGGCAACGTAACAGGATTTTGCGCCGGACGGCCTTATCTCCCCTTTTTTATCGTCCCGCCGGGCGAAATAGCGAAACGCGCACCACTCAGCAATACGGAACAGAGCGAGTCGCGTATGGATAAGAACAAACGACGTTGGGCCGGGTATATCGTAGTTGCAGCGGTGGTTATCGCCGCTGCATGGTGGATGTTGCGCCCGGCCGGGCTCCCGCCGGGCTTCGCCGCCAGTAATGGCCGCATCGAGGCGACGGAAGTCGATATCGCCACCAAAATTGCCGGGCGTATCGAGACGATTCTGGTCAAAGAGGGGCAGTTCGTCCATAAAGGCGATGTGCTGGCGCGGATGGATACGCGGGTACTCAATGAGCAGCGCCTCGAAGCCGCCGCGCAAATCAAAGAAGCGCAAAGCGCGGTTGCCGCCGCCAATGCGTTACTCGACCAGCGGCAGAGCGAAATGCGCGCCACCGAAGCGGTGGTGAAGCAGCGCCAGGCGGAGCTCGATTCCACCGCTAAACGCCACGTCCGTTCCAGTACCCTTTCGCAACGAGGCGCCGTCTCCGCTCAGCAGTTGGATGACGATCGCGCGGCCGCTGAAAGCGCCCGCGCGGCGCTGGAATCGGCGAAAGCGCAGGTCTCTGCCGCCCGCGCCGCCATTGAAGCCGCTCGTACCAGCATTATTCAGGCTAAAACCCGCGTTGAAGCCGCCGAAGCGACCCATCGGCGGATCCTCGCCGATATTGACGATAGCCAACTGAAAGCGCCGCGCGACGGCCGCATCCAGTATCGCGTTGCTGAGCCAGGCGAAGTGCTGGCCGCCGGAGGGCGGGTATTGAACATGGTCGACCTGGCTGACGTCTATATGACCTTCTTCCTGCCAACGGAGCAGGCGGGCCTGTTGGCGCTCGGCAGTGAAGCGCGCTTGATCCTGGATGCCGCGCCAGAGCTGGTGATCCCGGCAAATATCAGCTTTGTCGCCAGCGTCGCACAATTCACGCCAAAAACGGTAGAAACCAGCGACGAGCGGCTCAAGCTGATGTTCCGCGTCAAGGCGCGCATTCCGCCAGAGCTACTGGAGCAGCATCTGGAATATGTCAAAACCGGCCTGCCTGGGATGGCCTGGGTACGACTGGATAAGCAGAAAAGCTGGCCTGAAGCGCTGACGGTGAGGTTGCCGCAATGAAACTGACGCCGCAGGATACTTCGCCCCCCGTCGCCCTGCTGGAAAACGTTGGCCAGCAGTTTGGCGCCACCATCGCGTTGCGCGATATCAACCTGGCGATCCCGGCGCGGCGTATGGTTGGCCTGATTGGCCCGGATGGGGTCGGCAAATCAAGCCTGCTCTCGCTTATCGCCGGGGCGCGGGCCATCGAGCAGGGTAACGTGATGGTGCTCGGCGGCGATATGCGCGACGTTCGTCACCGCCAACAGGTATGCCCGAAAATCGCCTGGATGCCGCAGGGCCTGGGGAAAAACCTCTACCATACACTATCGGTCTATGAAAACGTCGACTTCTTCGCCCGCCTGTTTGGTCACGATAAAGCCGAGCGTGAACTTCGTATCAACGAACTGCTGCAGAGCACCGGGCTGGCGCCGTTTCGCGATCGCCCTGCCGGTAAACTCTCCGGTGGAATGAAACAAAAGCTCGGCCTGTGCTGTGCACTGATCCACGACCCGCAGCTACTCATCCTTGATGAACCGACAACCGGCGTCGACCCGCTCTCCCGCGCGCAGTTCTGGGATCTAATCGACAGCATTCGTCAGCGCCAGCCGGAAATGAGCGTGCTGGTCGCCACCGCCTACATGGAAGAGGCCGAGCGCTTCGACTGGCTGGTGGCGATGAACGCCGGCGAGATTCTGGCGACCGGTAGCGCGGCGGCGCTCAAAAAACAGACCGGCAGCCAGACACTGGAACAGGCATTTATCGCCCTGCTGCCGAAAGCGCAGCGCCTGGCGCATAAAGACGTGGTCATCCCGCCGCGCGACAGCAGTGAGGAAGAGATCGCTATTGAAGCGCGCGGCCTGACCATGCGCTTCGGCAACTTTGTCGCCGTCGACCACGTTAACTTTCGTATCGCCCGTGGCGAAATTTTTGGCTTCCTCGGCTCTAACGGCTGCGGCAAATCCACCACCATGAAGATGCTCACCGGCCTGTTGCCCGCCAGCGAAGGCGAGGCCTGGCTGTTCGGCCAGCCGGTCGACCCGAAAGATATCGCCACCCGCCAACGAGTGGGTTATATGTCGCAGGCTTTCTCGCTCTATAGCGAACTGAGCGTACGGCAAAACCTGGAGCTGCACGCCCGCTTGTTTCACATTCCGGACCATGAAATAGCTGGCCGGGTCGCAGAAATGAGCAAACGCTTTATGCTGACCGAGGTTGAAGACGCGCTTCCCGCTGACTTGCCGCTGGGGATCCGCCAGCGCCTGTCATTAGCGGTCGCGGTAATCCATCGCCCGGAGATGCTGATCCTCGATGAACCCACCTCCGGCGTTGACCCGGTGGCGCGCGATATGTTCTGGCAGCTGATGGTCGACCTGGCGCGGCAGGATCGTGTCACCATCTTCATCTCTACCCACTTTATGAATGAGGCCGAACGCTGCGATCGCATCTCGCTGATGCACGCCGGCAAGGTGCTGGCCAGCGATACGCCGCAGGCGCTGGTTGAGCAACGTGGCTCCGCCAGCCTCGAAGAGGCGTTTATCGCCTGGCTGCAGGAAGCGGCGGATGCCGCGCAACCGACCGTTTCTGTCTCTACCACGCCCGCGCCGTCTGCTGTCGCATCACACCACAAGAACGCGTCCCCACGCCAGTCATTCAGCCTGCGCCGCCTGTTTAGCTATAGCCGCCGCGAAGCGCTGGAACTGCGCCGCGATCCGGTACGATCGACGCTGGCGCTGCTGGGAACGGTGATCCTGATGTTTATCATGGGGTATGGGATCAGTATGGATGTCGAGGATCTGCGTTTTGCCGTCCTCGACCGCGATCAAACGATCAGCAGCCAGAACTGGTCGCAGAATATCGCCGGCTCACGCTACTTTATCGAGCAGGCGCCACTGCAGAGTTATGACGAATTGGATCGTCGAATGCGTAACGGCGAGCTGGCGGTAGCGATAGAAATCCCGCCGAACTTTGGCCGCGATATCGCCCGCGGAACGCCGGTGCAAATAGGTGTTTGGGTGGACGGCGCAATGCCAAATCGCGCGGAAACGGTGCGCGGATACGTACAGGCGATGCATCTGGCCTGGCTGCAGGAGATGGCCGGGCAGCAAAGTAGCCCGAATCGTGATACCTCGATTATTTCCATCGAGACCCGCTATCGCTATAACCCGGACGTAAAGAGCCTGCCGGCCATCGTCCCGGCGGTGATCCCGCTGCTGCTGATGATGATCCCGGCGATGCTCAGCGCGCTGAGCGTAGTGCGTGAAAAAGAGCTCGGTTCGATCATCAACCTGTACGTGACGCCGACCACCCGCAGCGAGTTCCTGCTCGGCAAACAGCTGCCTTACATCGTGTTGGGGATGTTTAACTTCTTTCTACTATGCGCTTTATCGGTCTTCGTATTTGGCGTCGCGCATAAGGGCAGTTTCCTGACCCTCACCCTGGCGGCTCTGCTGTATGTCACCATCGCTACCGGGCTGGGATTGCTGATCTCGACATTTATGAAGAGCCAAATCGCCGCTATTTTCGGTACCGCGATTATTACGCTGATTCCGGCCACCCAGTTCTCCGGGATGATCGACCCGGTGGCATCTCTGGAGGGGCCAGGTCGCTGGATCGGACAAATCTACCCGACCAGTCATTTCCTGACCATCGCCCGCGGCACCTTCTCCAAGGCGCTGAATATTAGCGATTTGTGGGTTTCGTTCATTCCACTATTGATTGCGGTGCCGCTGGTGCTCGGGCTGAGCGTGTGGCTGCTGAAAAAACAGGAGGAATGATGCGCGGATTACGCAATATTTATAACCTCGGCGTCAAAGAGCTGCGCAGCCTGCTCGGCGATAAAGCGATGCTGGCGCTGATTGTGTTTGCTTTTACCGTGTCGGTTTACTCCTCGGCCACGGTAATGCCCGGCTCTCTGCACCTGGCGCCTATCGCCATTGCCGATATGGATAAATCACAGCTCTCATCGCGGATCATTAACGGCTTTTATCGGCCGTGGTTTTTAACGCCGGAGTTGATCAGCGCCGATGAAATGGATGCCGGGCTGGATGCGGGACGATACACATTCGCCATCAATATTCCACCAAACTTCCAGCGCGATGTGCTGGCCGGTCGTCAGCCGGAGGTGCAGGTCAACGTCGACGCCACGCGAATGAGCCAGGCCTTTACCGGCAACGGCTATATCCAGAATATTATCAGCGGTGAAGTGAACAGCTTTATCGCCCGTTATCGCGACAACAGTGCGCTTCCGGTAGAGCTGGCGGTGAGGATGCGCTTTAACCCTAACCTTGAGCAAGAGCGCTTCGGCGCGGTGATGGCGATTATTAACAACATCACCATGCTGGCAATTGTCCTCACCGGCTCGGCGCTTATCCGCGAGCGAGAGCACGGCACCATTGAGCACCTGCTTGTGATGCCGGTAACGCCGTTTGAGATAATGATGGCCAAGATCTGGTCGATGGGTCTGGTGGTACTGGTTGTCTCCGGGCTGTCGCTACTGCTGATGGTGCAGGGAGTTTTGCAGGTACCGATTGAGGGGTCGATTCCGCTGTTTATGCTGGGGGTTGCGCTCAGCCTGTTCGCCACCACCTCCATTGGCATTTTTATGGGCACGCTCGCCCGTTCTATGCCGCAACTGGGGCTACTGATGATCCTGGTGCTGCTGCCGCTGCAGATGCTCTCCGGCGGATCCACGCCACGGGAGAGTATGCCGCAGCTGGTTCAGGACATTATGTTGACCATGCCGACCACCCATTTCGTCAGCCTCGCGCAGGCGATACTTTACCGCGGCGCCAGCTTTGCCATCGTCTGGCCGCAGTTTTTAATTTTGTTCGCTATCGGCGGCGCTTTCTTTACCATTGCGCTGCTGCGTTTTCGCAAGACAATTGGTGAGATGGCATAAAACCTGGAGCAGGCGCTGCGCCGATGGCTTATTTTTGACGATTCATAAAGCGGCGTAACCCCCAGGTGAAGGCCATCGCCATACTGAAAAGGATGAATAACAGCACAATCCAACTGATAGAAATGCGCAGCAACGTGCCAGACGTCATAAATGGCTGAAGATAAACGGTGAAAGAGTGGGCAGGCGATTTTCCCAGCAGTTGATAGGCGCTATCGGTAAGCCACACGCCAACCCGGCAGAACAGCCAGATAATCGCCGGCCAGCAGAGCAGAACCAGAAAGGTAAAGCGCTCCTGAATGTAAGTAACGATCTGGCGCAGCGGCGGCCAGTTAAGCAGGATTTTCATTTATATTCTCATATTGCCAGCCGATGACCTGCAACATTCATCGCAAGGCATTCCGGGCAGCATCCATACAGGCAATCTACCCTATTTGTATATCAAATTTACCGTCACTTAAACCAGATCAAGTTAACAAAGTGTTAATGATGTATCGCATCAATACCAAAAAGCGCGGATAACGCCTGCCGATCGTGGAAATAAGCGGGGGAGAAGTATTCAACGGCGGGAATAAATTTTCAAGCCAACAAATAGCTGATTTTTATGGCTGATAGCAGCGCGCCATTATTTCACCACTGGGCAATATAATGGCGCGGAAATATAAGTGGGTGATTAATCGTAGCTGCTGATAATTATTTTCCTGTTTGCATCATTCGGTAAATTCACCGTTTGGGTAACCACCCCGTGAGATGGGACTGCCATATTTTGCGTGTTAATGAGGTAAGTATTTTTCCCACAACGCTGTTGAGCTTTTTCGTTAATGATATTGGTGCTGCAGGTAGGTGTAGCCACACGCCCGGAGATGGTTAATGTAGCGGTATCAGCAGCGAATGCAGGCAAGCTCAATCCATAAGCTAATGTCAGAATCCCAATTAGCGGTTTTTTCATTGAATTTATAACCAGTTAACAGGATGAGAAATAAGCGATTTGCTTTCTATTTTTCTCCCTCAGGAGAAGTGATGCGTTGATGTCATCACGCAGGAAAGATAATCCATATAATTAATAAGGACAATTATACTGAGAGCTATTAGTGTGATAGGTATTACTGATGTTAACGAACCAGGCGGCCGGGCCGGATGTTTTCCCGGAGGCGCTGCTGCGCACCTTTTCCGGGCTACGGGGTCTGTAGCCCCGGTAAGCGCAGCGCCA
>NZ_JBEAIQ010000020.1:0-98711 GCF_040064335.1 Klebsiella sp. CN_Kp088
CGGTGGCGCTGTCGCTTACCGGGGCTACAGAGTTGTGCTATTTGGTAGCCCGGATAAGCGTAGCGCAATCCGGGGATCTGCTCGTTTAGCGGCGAACCGGCGCGTCGCCGGCGACATAGTAGGCCGCGGTGCTGCGCGGTAACGGCTGACGCCCGCGAATGGCATCGGCCATCTTCTCGCCAATCATGATAGTGGTGGCGTTCAGGTTGCCGGTAATAATCTGCGGCATAATCGACGCGTCGACGACTCTCAACCCTTCCATGCCGTGGACGCGGCCTTCGCCGTCGACCACCGCCATGTCGTCGTACCCCATCTTACAGGTGCCGCACGGGTGGAACGCGGTCTCGGCGTGATTACGCACAAACTCATCTAACTCCGCATCGCTCTGGCACTCAACGCCAGGGCTGATTTCGCGCCCGCGATATTTATCCAGCGCCGGCTGGTTCATGATTTCGCGGGTAATACGGATGGCGTCGCGGAACTCCTGCCAGTCCTGGTCGCTCGACATATAGTTGAACAGGATTGCCGGATGGGCATGCGGGTCGCGCGATTTCAGACGCACGTGACCGCGGCTTGGTGAACGCATCGAGCCAACGTGGCACTGGAAACCATGCTCTTTAACCGCATTGGATCCATTGTAGTTAATCGCCACCGGCAGGAAGTGGTACTGAATATTCGGCCAGGCGAATTCCTCGCGGCTGCGAATAAATCCGCCCGCTTCAAACTGGTTGCTGGCGCCGATCCCGGTGCCGCCGAACAGCCATTCCGCGCCGATTTTCGGCTGATTCCACCATTGTAGCGCCGGGTACAGCGATACCGGCTCTTTGCACTCGTACTGCAGGTACATCTCAAGATGGTCCTGCAGATTTTCACCGACGCCGGGCAGGGCGTGGACCAGCGGAATATCAAACTGGCGCAGGAGTTCCGGATTGCCGACCCCGGAACGCTGCAGAATCTGCGGCGAGGCGATGGCGCCGGCGCAGAGCAGCACTTCTTTATTGGCCATTGCTTTCGACGGCGCGCTGCTGTCGCCTTCCAGCCACTCGACGCCAACGGCGCGTTTGCCGTCAAAAATAATGTGATCGGTCATGGCATGGGTACGGATGGTCAGGTTCGCGCGGCTGCGGGCCTGATCGAGATAGCCGCGGGCGGTGCTGGCACGGCGTCCCTGCGGCGTCACGGTGCGGTCCATCGGGCCAAACCCTTCCTGCTGATAACCGTTGAGATCGTCAGTACGCGGATAGCCCGCCTGCACGCCAGCTTCCACCATTGCATGAAACAGCGGGTTATTATTCTGTTTCGGCGTAGCGACGCTCACCGGGCCGTCGCCGCCGTGATAGTCGTTAGGGCCGATGTCGCGGGTTTCCGCTTTCCGGTAATAGGGCAGGCAGTCGAGGTAGCTCCAGTGTTCCAGCCCCGGCGCGGCGGCCCAGTTATCAAGGTCCATGGCGTTGCCGCGGATATAACACATGCCGTTAATCAGCGAGGAGCCGCCGAGCCCTTTACCGCGTCCGCACTCCATGCGGCGGTTGTTCATATAGGGTTCCGGTTCGGTCTCATAGGCCCAGTTATAGCGTTTGCCCTGTAGCGGGAAAGCAAGCGCGGCGGGCATCTGGGTACGGAAGTCAAAACGATAGTCCGGACCGCCCGCTTCCAGCAGCAGGACGGTGGTGTTGGGATCTTCCGTTAAACGCGTCGCGAGGACGTTGCCGGCGGAGCCGGCGCCAATAATGATGTAGTCAAACTGCAAAAATGACCTCCTGGTTAAAATATGGATTGAAACTGACCCATCTCAACCTGGATGGATTTTACCTGGGTGTAGCTTTGTAGCGTC
This sequence comes from Klebsiella sp. CN_Kp088, assembly GCF_040064335.1. Lineage (NCBI taxonomy): Bacteria > Pseudomonadati > Pseudomonadota > Gammaproteobacteria > Enterobacterales > Enterobacteriaceae > Klebsiella > Klebsiella sp. CN_Kp088. Next base: position 1,835 of record NZ_JBEAIQ010000020.1, read on the forward strand.
ATCACGCCGTTTTCGCGGCCAATGCCGGAGTGCTTATAGCCGCCGACCGGCATTTCCGCCGGCGATTCTCCCCAGCTGTTTATCCAGCAAATGCCGGCTTCCAACTGGTGGATGATGCGGTGAGCGCGGTTCAAATCCGGCGTGACGACGCCAGCGGCAAGGCCGTACTCGGTGGCGTTGGCGCGGCGAATCACTTCCGCTTCGTCGTCATAGCTGAGAATCGACATCACCGGTCCGAAGATCTCTTCGCGCACGATAGTCATGTCGTCGGTGCAGTCGGTGAAGACCGTCGGAGCGACCCATGCGCCATTATCGAAGCCTTCGCCTTTCATCACATCGCCGCCGCACAGCAGGCGAGCGCCTTCGCTTTTGCCGCTCTCGATATAGCGCAGGACATTCTGGCGATGCGGGAAGCTGACCAGCGGGCCGAAATTGGTATCGTCGGCAAACAGGTCTCCGGCGCGGATACGGCCCACGCGCTCCAGGATCTTGTGTTCAAATTCGGCTTTAAACTTCGCGGGCACAAACACGCGGGTGCCGTTGGTGCAGACCTGACCGGAGCTGTAGAAATTGGCCATCATGGCGATATCGGCGGCGAGGTCGAGGTTGGCATCTTCCGCGATAATCAGCGGTGATTTACCGCCCAGCTCCATGGTCACCTCTTTTAAAGAAGAGGCGGCGGAGTTGGCCATGACTTTTTTGCCGCTGGCGACACCGCCGGTGAAGGAGATTTTGGCGATATCCGGATGCTCGGTCAGGTACTGGCCGGTTTCGGCGCCGATTCCCGGCAGGACGTTGAAGACCCCTTCCGGTAGACCCGCTTCGCGGTAGATTTCCGCCAGCTTCAGCGCGGTGAGCGGAGTGACTTCGCTCGGTTTAAAGATCATCGCGTTACCGGCGGCCAGCGCCGGGGCCGATTTCCACAGCGCTATCTGGATCGGGTAGTTCCAGGCGCCAATACCGGCGACTACGCCAAGCGGCTCGCGGCGGGTGTAAACAAAAGAACTGTCGCGCAGCGGGATCTGGCTGCCTTCCAGCGCCGGGATCAATCCGGCGTAGTACTCCAGCACATCGGCGCCGGTTACGATATCGACGGCGGCGGTTTCGCTCAGCGGTTTGCCGGTATCAAGCGTCTCCAGACGCGCCAGCTCATCGTTACGTTCGCGCAGAATATCAACCGCTTTACGCAGGATCCGCGAGCGCGCCATCGCGCTCATCGCCGCCCACACTTTTTGCCCCTGTTGGGCGCTTTTTACCGCGCGGTCGACGTCTTCACGCCCGGCGGCCTGGACGGTTGCCAGCACTTCCCCAGTGGCAGGGTTGATGGTCTCGAAAGTTTTACCGCTGGTGGCGGCGACAAACTTGCCGTGAATATAAAGCTGCTGTTCGGCCATTCGGGACATGGTTTCCTCCATTATTGCGAAGTCGGTGGCAGATACTGACTGATGAAATGGTCGGCGAGGGTTTCGGCACGCGTTTTGTCGAGCGGTTTACCGCTTAACGCCGCCCGCAGCCACAGGCCGTCGATCAGCGCCGCCAGACCGTAACCTGCTTCCTGCGCCTGCTCGCGGGGTAGCTGACGCTGAAACTCATACACGATGTTCGACAACAAACGCTTACTGCTGACCTGCTGCAGGCGATAGAGCATCGGCTGATGCATACTGCTGGCCCAGAAGGCGAGCCACGCCTTCATCGCCGCGCCGCTTATCTGGCTGTCATCGAAATTGCCGGCGACGATGGCCCGCAGGCGCCGTTCAGCGCTGGCGCCGGGTAGCGCCCGCAGCCGCTGTAACACCGCATGGCGTAGCTGGCCGGTGATGTCGCGCATCGTCGCTTCCAGCAGTCCGTTTTTATCCTTGAAATAGTGGCTGATGATGCCCGTCGATACGCCCGCCCGGCGGGCGATCTGCGCGATGGTGGCGTCATGCATGCCGACCTCATTAATCGCCGCCAGCGTGGCGTCGATCAGCTGCCGCTGACGTATCGATTGCATCCCCAGTTTTGGCATTTCCCGGACTCCATTCATCAGATTTGTTTATCTATTAAAGCGGTTTTTGATTGGACGTTCAATATAAAATGTGTCTTAATTGTTGCCGATTTGCTTTTTAATAGTTGCAATAAATGTAAGGAGAATGGATGACAGACCTTTCGCCGAGCAGAGAAAAGGACAAAATCAATCCGGTGGTTTTTTACACTTCCGCAGGACTGATTTTGTTGTTTTCCCTGATGACTATCTTCTTCAGCGATTTTTCCGCGGCCTGGATTGGCCGTACCCTGAACTGGGTTTCTAAGACATTTGGCTGGTATTATTTACTCGCCGCCACGCTGTATATCGTGTTCGTCGTCTGTATTGCCTGTTCGCGCTTTGGCTCGGTGAAGCTGGGGCCGGAACACTCGAAGCCGGAGTTCAGCGTGCTGAGCTGGGCGGCGATGCTGTTTGCCGCCGGTATCGGCATCGACCTGATGTTCTTCTCGGTCGCCGAACCGGTCACGCAGTATATGCAGCCGCCGGAAGGGGCGGGGCAGACCATGGAAGCGGCGCGCCAGGCGATGGTGTGGACGCTATTCCACTACGGCCTCACCGGCTGGTCGATGTACGCCCTGATGGGAATGGCGCTGGGATACTTTAGCTATCGTTATAATTTGCCGCTCACCATCCGCTCCGCGCTCTATCCTATCTTCGGGAAAAAGATTAATGGCCCCATCGGCCACAGCGTCGATATCGCCGCGGTGATCGGTACGATTTTCGGCATCGCCACTACCCTCGGTATCGGCGTGGTGCAGCTCAATTACGGCCTGAGCGTGCTGTTCCATATTCCTGATTCCTTGGGCGCAAAGGCGGCGCTGATTGTAATGTCGGTGATTATCGCCACCATTTCGGTGACCTCCGGCGTGGATAAGGGCATTCGTATCCTTTCCGAGCTCAACGTGGTACTGGCGCTGGGGCTGATCTTATTCATTCTGTTTATGGGCGATACCGAGTTCCTGCTCAATGCGCTGGTATTGAACGTCGGGGATTACATCAATCGCTTTATGGGAATGACGCTAAACAGCTTCGCCTTCGACCGCCCGGTTGAATGGATGAATAACTGGACGTTATTCTTCTGGGCCTGGTGGGTGGCGTGGTCACCGTTCGTCGGCCTGTTCCTGGCGCGTATTTCGCGCGGGCGCACCATTCGCCAGTTTGTAGTGGGTACGCTGATTATTCCGTTCACCTTCACCCTGCTGTGGCTGTCGGTATTCGGCAATAGCGCGCTGTATGAAATTATTCACGGCAATGCAGATTTTGCCGCCGAAGCCATCGCTCACCCGGAGCGCGGTTTCTATAACCTGCTGGCGCAGTATCCGGCGTTTACCTTTAGCGCCTCGGTCGCCACCATTACCGGCCTGCTGTTTTACGTCACCTCAGCGGACTCCGGCGCGCTGGTGCTCGGCAACTTCACTTCGAAGCTGAAGGATATTAATAGCGATGCGCCGAACTGGCTGCGCATCTTCTGGTCGGTGGTGATTGGCCTGTTGACCCTCGGTATGCTGATGACTAACGGCATCTCCGCGCTACAGAACGCGACGGTGATCATGGGGCTACCGTTCAGCTTTGTGATTTTCTTCGTGATGGCGGGGTTATATAAGTCATTGAAGGTGGAAGATTATCGCCGCGAAAGCGCCAATCGCGACACTGCGCCGCGCCCGCTTGGCGTGCAGGATCGTCTGAGCTGGAAAAAGCGCTTGTCACGCTTAATGAACTATCCCGGCACGCGCTATACCCGCCAGATGATGGAGACGGTGTGCTTCCCGGCGATGGAAGAGGTGGCGCAGGAGCTGAAGCTGCGCGGCGCTTACGTTGAGCTGAAAAGCCTGCCGCCGGAAGAGGGCGATAACCTTGGTCACCTCGATCTGCTGGTGCATATGGGCGACGAACAAAACTTCGTCTACCAGATTTGGCCGCAGCAGTACTCGATTCCCGGTTTTACCTACCGGGCGCGCAGCGGCAAATCGACCTACTACCGTCTTGAGACTTTCCTGCTGGAGGGGAGCCAGGGCAATGACCTGATGGATTACAGCAAAGAGCAGGTGATCACCGATATTCTCGACCAGTACGAGCGACACCTGAACTTTATTCATCTACACAGGGAAGCGCCGGGGAATAGCGTCACCTTCCCTGGAATGTAAACCCGCTTTTACCAGGGCGTCATGTAATAAATGACGCCCTTTTTTTGCAATCTAATACATTGTCAATTTACAGCTTTAATTATTAAATAGCCATTTAATGTACTATTTGTGCTTAATTAAATTGTTTTATTTGTGTTATTACTGGTTGTCATATAGTCATGGGGGAGTATCTACGCTTAAATATCGTTATTTGCGAATTATGGAATGAAATAATGGGTCCTCCAGGATTGCTTCCAGGGGCGACAACGATATCACGTTTTAAATTCGTATAAACCGCACTATTAATAATAAAAATCATTACATGAGAAATATAATGGAGAAATATTCAGGGATCATCATTTGGGGGCCATTCTATGCGATGATGGCCGCGGTTATCTTCTGTTTTGCCAAAGGTTTTTTCCACTACTGGATGATCAAAAGGGATCCTGTAGCGACCCGCGCCAGTATCGTCTCTTATTATCCTAAAGCACCGAACGATCGTGGCGAGGTGAGTATTGTATTAACGTATAGCTTTAGTGCCGGAGGTAAAATTTATAGCAAAGCTAATCAGTTTATGACTATTAATACTGTGGATCTCGATAAGGTTTATGTGGGAAAAGAGGTGCCCGTGATCTACTATCGGGCTAATCCGAAGTTCAGTCAGTTAGATTATTATCATCAGGAGTTAAGACAGAGATGATAACCTTTGTGGAGGGAATAACAGCAGCCAGGTAGGCCCGGCTCCTGTTGTAGTATCAGAGACAATAAATAGCCGATAACTATTTCGCCGCCAGCTCCCGGCGAATAATATCCGCCCCGGCGCTTAGCGCATGTAGCTTACCGCTGGCGACCTGACGCGATAACGGCGCCATGCCGCAGTTGGTTGATGGATAGAGCTTGTCGGCGTCGACGAACTGCAGGGCTTTGCGTAGCGTGCTGGCCACCTCTTCTGGCGTCTCAACGGCGTTGGTCGCCACATCGATAGCTCCGACCATCACTTTCTTGCCGCGGATAAGCTCCAGTAGGTCCATCGGTACGCGCGAGTTGTGGCACTCCAGCGAAATAATATCGATAGAGGAGGTCTGGAGTTTCGGGAACGCCTCTTCATACTGGCGCCATTCGGAGCCGAGCGTTTTTTTCCAGTCGGTATTGGCCTTAATACCGTAGCCATAGCAGATATGCACGGCGGTTTCGCATTTCAGCCCTTCAACGGCTCTTTCCAGCGCGGCGATCCCCCAGTCATTGACTTCATCAAAGAAGACGTTAAACGCGGGTTCATCAAACTGAATAATATCTACCCCGGCGGCTTCTAATTCCCGGGCTTCCTGGTTGAGAATTTTGGCAAATTCCCACGCCAGCTTTTCACGGCTTTTATAGTGATTGTCATACAGCGTATCGATCATCGTCATTGGCCCAGGCAGGGCCCATTTAATCGGTTTGTTGGTGAGTTGACGCAGGTATTTTGCATCTTCCACAAACACCGGCTGCTGGCGCTCGACGGCGCTGACAACGGTCGGCACGCTGGCGTCATAGCGGTTGCGAATTCTCACCGTTTGCCGTTTCTCAAAATCGACGCCGCTGAGATGTTCAATAAAGGTGGTGACAAAGTGCTGACGCGTCTGCTCGCCATCGCTGACGATATCAATGCCTGCGCGCAGCTGATCGTCGAGCGATAAACGCAGCGCATCGCGCTTTCCTAATACCAAGTCTTCATTCTGTAATTTCCACGGTGACCACAGCGTCTCGGGCTGCGCCAGCCAGGTCGGTTTCGGTAAACTGCCTGCGGTGGATGTCGGGAGCAATGTTTTCATACAGGTGACCTTTATTTTTTTATGATTTAGAGAGCGTAATGAGCTGACCATTGCTCAAGAATATGCTGGTACGGCTTAATAAACTGTTGTTCGGTAAATTTGCCCTGTTCAATCGCCAGGCGGCTACGCTCTTCGCGGTCATAAACAATCCGGGTCAACGAATGATCCTGATTATTCAGGTTCGGCTGGTAGCACTGCCCGGCCGCGGAGTTAGCGTTATAAATTTCCGGGCGATAAATCTTCTGGAACGTCTCCATCGTGCTAATAGTGCTGGCAAGCTCAAGGTTGCTGTAATCGCTGAGCAGATCGCCCGCGCAGAAGAAGGCCAGCGGCGCTACGCTATTGGCCGGCATAAAGTAACGCACCTGCAGGCCCATCTTATTGAAATAGGCCTCGGTCAGCGCCACGCCATCCTGCTGGTACTCGACGCCGAGAATAGGGTGCTGATTGCCGGTCCGGCGGTAGGTATGCTTATTGGAAACGCTCAGGCAGATGACCGGCGACTTTTTAAAACATTCATGGTATTCGGCAGAGCGTATGAAATGTTTGAAAATATTGCCATGCAGAACGCCATAATTTTCCGGCACGCTGAATGTTGCTTTATCTTTATTATATTCCGGCAGTAATACGCTAAAATCATAATCGCGCACATAAGAGGAGAAGTTATTCCCAACAATACCTTCGATTCGCGCGTTGGTGGCTTTATCAATAATATTGGTTTGCAGAATCTCAATCACCGGGAATGCCGCATTCTGGCCGTTATCGCTAATATTCATTTCGACCGAGATGATATCGAGCTCGACGGAGTAGCGGTCGCCGTTCGGGTTGTCCCACTGCACCAGGTTATTAAAGCGATTATCAATCATTACCAGCGCATTGCGCAGGTTCTGTTGACGGTTTTCGCCCCGCGCCAGGTTGGCAAAATTGGTGGTAATACGCGTATTTTCCGCCGGGTTATAGTGTTCATCAAAACGACTACGTTTAATCGTAAAGGTAAAGTCTGTCATCGTCTCTTTCCACCCTGGGTTCTGATATAAAAATGCAGGTATTTCACATTCCCAGAATGACCTTGCGATTTATCTGGATTTATTATTCAGTAGCATTCATATTGTCTGCAGTTGCTGAAGACTATTTTTGCCAGAGTCATTGAGTGAGTGAAAGAGAGTTAATTTCAATACTGCATGAGCCATCTTCATGATCCATCATGTGCTCTGCATAGATGTGCAAGATGGCTTAAGAAAATTGCGCCGGGAGAGGTGCGTGCGGAAAGAAAACGCCCCGGCTTGTGCATCGTTAGCCGGGGCAAGACCGGTTTTACCAGCAGACAAACCCACCGTCGACCACCAGATCCACGCCGGTGCAGAATGAGGCGGCGTCGCTGGCGAGGAACAGCGCCGGGCCGGCCATCTCTTCTACCTTCGCCATGCGCTGCATCGGGGTCTGGCTTTCAAACTCGCGGGTCTGATGCACCATCTCCGGGCGGGTATTCATCGGCGTGGCGGTATAGCCGGGGCTGATGGCGTTGACGCGGATCCCTTTATCAACCCACTCCATGGCCAGGCTTTTCGACAGATGAATAACGCCGGCTTTCGAACAGTTGTAATGCGCCTGATCGAGGCCGCGGTTCACGATAATCCCCGACATCGAAGCAATATTGATAATCGACCCGCCGCCAGACTCCTGCATCAATTCCGCTTCTGCTTTGCAGGAGTTCCATACGCCGGTGAGGTTGATGTCGATAACCCGCTGCCACTGCTCGCTTTCCATCTCCAGGGCCGGATTGGCGTTGGCGATACCGGCGGCGTTAACGGCGATATCGAGGCGGCCATAGCGGCTTTTGGCTAGAGCAACGGCGGCGCGCAGGTCGGCAAGCTGGCGGACATCGCCGGTATAAGAACAGGCCTGGCCGCCGATGGATTCAATATGGCTGACCGTTTCCGCCAGCCCGCCGTCGTCGCGAAGATCAAAACAGACCACCCGCGCGCCGGCGCTGGCGAGCGCGCAGGCGATGGTTTGGCCGATGCCGCTGCCGGCGCCGGTCACGAAAGCGACGCGCTCCTGCAGGTTAAACAGCTGCTGTGCAAAGTCTTTGCCGATCATAGTGATTACTCTCTTCAATATAGTGTCGAACGTCGGGAGCCCGCTTTCCCGGATGGCGGCGCGTAGCGCCTTATCCGGGCTACCGCGTTCAGGACATAATCAAACCGCCATCGATATTGATGGTCTGCCCGGTGAGGTAACGTGCATCGTCGGAGGCGAGGAAGGCCACCAGCCCGGCTACGTCTTCCGGCTTACCGGCGCGCTTCATCGGGATCCCTTCGACCCATTCCGCCATCAGTTCGCCTTTGCCGTAACGCTTTTGCTCGGTGCTGAGAATTTCTCCCCACACGCGATCGTTGTAATCCCACATTTCGCTTTCAATAATGCCGGGGCAGAAGGCGTTGACGGTGATGTTCCACGGCGCCAGTTCGTGGGCCAGGCTTTGGGTAATACCGATCACGCCCATTTTGCTGGCGGCGTAGTGCGGCGTGTAGATAAAGCCCTGACGCCCTTGGCCGGAAGAGGTGTTAATCAGGCTGCCGTGGTTCTGTTTCACCATATATTTAGCGGCCTCGCGGCAGCACAGCCACACGCCGGTGGTGTTAACCGCGAGCACTTTTTCAAAATCGGCTTTTGGCATCCGATCGTAGTAATCGATGGTGATCACCCCGGCGTTCTGAATGGAGACGTCAATGGTGCCGAAGCGCGCGGCGGCCTGCTCATACAGCGACTGTACCTGGGCTTCGTCGGTCACATCGACCTGCAGCGATAAAATATCCGCCTGATAGCGCTGACGCAGGATTTCGGCGGTCTCGTGAACGCGCTCGGCGTTGGAGACCATCACCAGATTAGCGCCGTCGCGGGCAAAGCGCTCCGCAATACCTGCGCCGATGCCGCGGCAAGCGCCGGTGATAACCACCGTTTTATTATGGAAATCTCGTTGCATATTTTTTCCCTTTCGATAAGCCGGGCGCCAGGCCCGGCGGAATACGTGTATACGGTTGCCGATTAGCTGGAGGTGGCGCCGTTCGGCGGGATGGCGGCCAGCTTCTCTTCATGGCGGCGCATCAGGATGACTTTGTTCTGCAGCTTCTGCTGGAACTGGTCGACGACAACGGCGGTGACGATCACCAGGCCTTTAATGACCATCTGCCAGAAGTCGCTAACGCCCATCATCACCATGCCGTCGGCAAGGAAGACGATCACGAAGGCGCCGATAATCGAGCCGGTCACCCGGCCACGGCCTCCTGCCAGCGCGGTTCCGCCGAGCACGGTGGCGCCGATGGCGTCCATCTCAAACATGTTGCCGGTCATCGGGTGGGCGGTTTGTAGCTGGGAGGCGACGATCAAGCCGACGAAGGCGGCGCACAGGCCGGAGAAGGCGTAGACGAAAATTTTGGCTTTGACGATCGGTACGCCGGCGAGGCGAGCGGCGGATTCGTTGCCGCCAATAGCGTAGATGTAGCGACCGAGCGGCGTTTTGGTGGTCAGCCAGTAGCCCAATACCAGGAAGCCGATCATCAACCAGATCGGCAGATAAACGCCAAGCAGGGTACCGGAGCCCAGCGTGGCGAAACCGGTATTGCCCAGCGCTTCCATGCCGTTGAGGTTCGGGTAGGTGCTGCCGTTGTTAAACAGCAGGGCGGAGCCGCGGGCGACGTACATCATCCCTAAGGTGCAGATAAACGGCGCGACGCCGAAGCGGGTAATCACCGCGCCGTTAACCAGCCCTACCAGCACGCCGAAGACCGCGACGCAAAGGATGACCTCCGGGACGTTAAAGAAGATGATATCGCCGTTCCATAGCGGTAGCCCGTTGGTCAGCAGCGCGCCCGCGACCATCCCGCAGATACCCGCCACCGCGCCGACGGACAGGTCAATGCCGCCGGTGAGGATCACCAGCGTCATACCGATGGCCAACAGGCCGGTAATCGCCACGTGCTGGGTCATGATCAGCAGGTTAGAGGCGGTCAGGAAGTTCGGTACCATCACGCTGAAGAATGCGATCACCAGCAGCAGGGCGATGAAGGTTCTGGCCTTCAGCAGGTACATATAAATCATATATTTCTGGTTCATGATGGATTCCAGCCTGATTAATCTTGAGGTGTTGAAGCCGCGATTAACTTTTCGCGGGTCACCGCATGGCGCGGTAAATCGGCGGTAATGCGGCCATCGGCCATCACCAGGATGCGGTCGGCCAGCGCCATCACTTCATCCAGCTCCGAAGAGGAGAACATAACCGCCAGCCCCTGCTGGGCCATTTTGCCGATCAGGTGATAGACGTCGGTTTTTGCGCCGACGTCGATACCGCGCGTCGGTTCGTCGAGGAACACCACCTGCGGCTGGGTCATCAGCGCCTTACCCAGCACCACTTTTTGTTGATTGCCGCCGCTCAGCGAGGTGATGGGCAAATTGGCGTCGCTCACCTTGATAGCCAATTGCTGAATCATCTCTTTTACGCAGGACTCTTCTTTCTGCGGATTCAGCCACCGCCAGGCGCGGCGAAAACCCTGCAGGCTAAAATCAGAGAGCGTCATGTTGGATTGAATCGACATCATCTGCACCACGCCTTCGCCCTGACGGTCTTCCGGCACCAGCGCCAGCCCCTTTTTCAGGCGGTGTTGAAAGCGAGATTTGCCGATGCTTTCGCCGTTAAGATGTACCTCGCCGTTCTGGCAGGGCATCAAGCCAACCAGCCCTTTGAACAGCTCGGTGCGCCCGGCGCCCAGCAGGCCGTAAATGCCGATCACTTCGCCTTTGCTGAGGGTAAAGGTGACATCATTGAGTTTGTAGCCGCCGCTCGGATGCAACGCGGTCAGCCCCTTGACGTCAAGCACCGCGTTGCCTTTTGGCGCGGGCTGATAATCAAAGTGCTTTTTCTTATCGCCGACCATCTGTTCGATGATCCACGGAACGCTGGCGTCGCTGACGTTGCGTTCGCTGATGAAGCGACCGTCGCGGAAAATGGTGATGTTGTCGCCAATCTCCATCAGCTCTTCAAGGCGATGCGAAATATAGATAATGGTGACACCGCGGCGCTTAAGCTGCTCGATGACCTTAAACAGCACTTTGACCTCGGACTGGCTCAGCGCCGAGGTGGGTTCATCCATAATCAGCACGCGGGTGTCTTTTGATAGCGCACGGGCGATTTCAACCAACTGCTGATGGCCAATCCCCAGTTCGCCCAGCTGCGTGTAGGGATCGACGTCGAGCTCCAGCCGCTCCAGTAGCGATTTAGCTAACGCATATTGATATTTCTCGTTGATGCGTCCTTTCTGAAAGAATTCATTAGCCATGAATATGTTGTCCATCACATTCATATTGGGGAATAAATTCAGTTCCTGGAAAATAATGCTGATGCCGAATTTCTCTGCCTGATGGGTAGAGTTTAAAGTCACCGCCTCGCCATCGAGAATAATTTGACCGGAGGAGGGCGTTTCAACGCCGGCAAGCATTTTCATCATGGTGGATTTACCCGCACCATTTTCTCCGATCAGAACGTTAACCTTATTTCGATAGACCCGGTAATTCACGTTATCCAGCGCGGTCACGCCGGGATAAATGCGCGAAAGGCCGCGGGTTTCGATAATCACTTCAGATTCGACTGGTTGGGGAGCGACGATATCTTGCGGCATCATATTATTGACCTCCCGGATGAACGATTTTCGCCGGGGTGATTTCCGGAATAGTTTGTGGAATATCCCAGGCCGAGAAGACGCCATACACTTCTATGTTGTCGCCGGTTTTCAGGTTGGCCGCCTGAATCATTTTGACCGCCTGACTATTAATATTTTTGCTGTATTCGCCAAACAGCACCTGGTCGTTAAAGTCCTGGTAGCTGGCGTCGCGATAACCGTCACGCAGCAGGGTGCCGCGCAGGGTAGGGCCAATCTGCACCACCACATTACCGATGCTGCCATCGGCGAGGGTCATTTTGCCGCTGCGCGAGGCGCTATCCAGCTTGCTGACGGCACCCGCCACCTTAACGTAAAAGATGCACGGGTTTTCGTCCTGGGCACGGTAGCCCAGCGCTTTGCAGGCGCTATCGATATCTTTTTGCGCCTTCAGCGCGCTCATCAACTCCGCCGCCGGGCGGGCGTTGGCGACCACCTGCGGCACGATGCTCTGCTGCCAGGTTTTATCGATGTTCGCCATATGCGGATTGGGCGGGGATTTCAGGTCTGCCAGCTCCTGCTGCGAGACGATGCGGCAGCCGCCAAGCGCCAGAACGGCAAGCGCGAGACAGGTTTTCTTGTACATAATGCTCTCCTCTGCGCCCCCGCAGGGGCGCAACCACCCGAACTCAGGACTTGATGTTGAAGTCCTGAACTTTATCTGCGTTATCCTGGGTAATCAGAATGCCGCGGAACATCACGCGCTGCTTCGCCGGCTTCTCGCCTTTTTGCAGGTAGTTATCCAGATCGGTAACGCCCTGGGCGGCGATGGCCTGCGCCTGGAGCATCACGGTCGCCTGTAGCGTACCGGCCTTTACCGCATCGCGTTCGTCGTTGCTACCGTCGATACCGACGACGATCACATCGTTACGATTGGCCGCTTTTAGCGCCGCGATGGCGCCAAGGGCCACCGGGCCGTTACCGCAGATCACCCCTTTGACATCCGGGTGAGCCTGGAGAATGCTATCCATTATGCGTTTGCCGTCGATCAGGGTGCCTTTGGCATCCTGTTTTGCCACGCTGACCATATCCGGGTACTGGTCAATCACCTGGTGGAAGGATTTAGAACGGGTGACGCAGTTATTATCGGCGAGGTTGCAGGTCAGTTCGGCGTATTTGCCTTTTTCCGCCATTTTCTCAACAAATACGTTGGCGACTTCTGAACCTGCCTGGAAGTTATTATGGGTAATTTGTTCCAGCGCGACATCATCAACCGGAATTTCACGGTTAATTAATACCACCGGAATGCCCGCTTTTTTGGCTTTTTCAATGGCGGCGACGCTGGCGGTGGAGTCGGCGTTATCGAGAATAATCCCCTGCACCTTTTTACCAATGGCGGTATCAATCAGCTCATTTTGCTTTTTGACATCTTCGCCATGCGAGAGCACGGTCGTTTTATAGCCGAGGGCTTGCGCTTTTTCGCTGGCGCCTTTGGCTTCCGAGGCGTAATAAGGATTATCCAGCGAGTTAACCATTATCATAATGGTGCCTTTTTCGGCGCTATGCGCGGCAAAGGAAAAGGCAGTCAGGGTCGCAGCGGTTAAAAGAGTTAAACGTAATTTCATGACTCTGTTCCTATATTTTTATATTCGAACAAATGAGCCCCTGAGCGGGCAGGATTTTACGGTCTGAAATTTCCCCAGAATAAATTCGGGGGTGCGATACATCGTTATGGGCCGGGGGTCTCCTGTAGTGGGTTAATAAGGTTCGTCGCTCAATCTGACGCCGATGGGCATCAGGCTGGCGAATCCGGTTTCCATAATGTTCTGTTTACCGCATGGCGCCACTCCCGCCAGCGCTGCTGTAGTCGCTGGTGGCGGGCCATGTCGGGTTGAAAAGCGCTGTGTTCGGTTAAAAAGGCTTGCAGGTCGGCGGTCTCGCCCGGAGTGAGGGCTTTGCGGGCGAGTAGCGCCGCGCCGATGGCGGACAGCTCCGGGATATCGCTGCGCATTACCGGGCAGCCGAGCAGGTCGGCCTGATATTGCATCAGCCAGTCGTTGTTGGTTGGGCCGCCGTCGACCATTAACGCCGTCAGGGTGAATTCATTGTGGTGGCGCATCGCAGCCACCACGTCGGCGATTTGATAGGTAATGGATTCCAGCGCGGCGCGGATCAGGTGCGCGCGCTTGACGCCGCGGCTGAGGCCGCAGATCACCCCGCGGGCGCTGTCATCCCACCAGGGGGCGCCGAGCCCGGTCAGTGCCGGCACGAAGTAGACCCCTAAGGTCGAATCGACGGAGGCGGGCAGGGTATTCAGCTCGTGGGCCAAATCGGCTGCTGAGAGTTCGCTCAGCCCGGTGCTGTCAGCCATCCATGCTACCGCATCGCCGGTATGGGGAATGTTGCCTTCCAGCCCCCACACCAGTTGGTCGCCATCGTGCCAGGCGACGGTGGTCGCCAGGGCGGCAATATCGCACTGGGCCGATTTTACCGGCGCCATCACCGAGGAGCCTGTGCCGTAAGTGGCTTTCACACAGCCAGCTTCGCCAAGCGCGTGGCCGAAGAGCGCGGCGTGGGAGTCGCCAATCATCGCCATCACCGGAATACCGTCGGGGATCGCCGCCAGCCCTTTGGTGTAGCCGAAGAGTCCGCTCGACGGTTTAATCTCCGGCAGCGCCGCGCGCGGAATACCAAACAGCGTCAGCATTTCGTCATCCCACTCGCCGCGGTGCAGATTCAGCAATTGGGTGCGGGCGGCGTTGGAATAATCGCAGAAGAAGGATTGTCCGCCGGTTAAATTCCACAGCAGCCAGCTGTCGATAGTGCCGAGGCAAATCTCGCCGCGTGCGGCAAGCTGATAGCCATCGGGAGTGGCGTCCAGCAGCCAGCGCATTTTGGAGGCGGAAAACAGCGGCGCAATCGGCAGGCCCGTGGCGTGCTTAATGCGCTGCTCCTGACGATCGCGACGCAGCGTGTCGCAGAACGCGGCGCTGCGGGTGCACTGCCAGGTGATGGCGGCGTTAATGGGTTCGCCACTGGCGCGATACCAGCCGATGGCGGTTTCGCGTTGATTGCTGATAGCCAGCGCCGCAACGTTTTCCGCGCCGACGTGAGCCACCGCTTTGGCGATCACCGCCAGCGAGGCCGCCACCAGCGCCTCGCCGGATTGTTCCACCCAACCTCCGCGCGGGGTTTGGATCGCCAGCGGCTGCGAGAACTTGACGCTAACCTTGCCTTTGCCGTCCAGCACCACGGCTTTCGCGTTGGTGGTGCCTTCATCCAGCGCAATGATGAACTCTTTGGCTGTCGCCTGCATATGATGCTCTCCTCGGTCACCCATTGTCCTGGAACGGCGGAAACAGAGATGGTCTCCGGCCATTGCATGCGTCTATGCAGGCCATGATGTGACATATCGTTATCGCTTTTTAATCACTGAATATATATTCGATAGTGATTATTTATTTGATACCTTAAGCCACAACCCGGTGATGGGCTACCTGAAAAATCATCAATTGTGCTGGCAATCACATTTCGCAGATTGGGAATATGACACGAAGATGGAGAAGTGAATGGATTAACTTATTGAATTACAATGATTTATTTTGCAATCCCTGCTGCTAAAAAAACAGCGCCAGGGATTGACGAGGCGGGAAAATGCGGCGAGTTAGTCGCTAACCAATAGTCTGGCGGTGGGGTAATCGGTGATTAAAACATCGATATAGCCGCCGGTAAGCGCGCCTTTAATTGCCGCGACTTTGTCGGTGCCGCCGGCCAGCGCGACCACGTTCGGACATTTTTTGACTTTCTCCAGCGCCATGCCGATCACCGGATCTTCATCTTCGCGTAACACCGGCTGGCCGTATTTGTCGTAGTAGTGCAGGCAGATATCGCCAACCGCGCCGCGCGCCGCCAGCACCTGCAGCATATCTTCGTGATAATAGTTACCCGACGTTTTCAGCAATTGGGAAGGTTCGAGAATTCCAATGCCGACAATGGCGATATCGACCTCGTCAAAGCGTGAAACCACGTCGGCGACATCTTTGCTGGCCAGCAGGCGATTGCGCTCTTCCATGGAGCCTTCGATGCTCTGCGACGGCAGCAGCCAGGCATCGCAGTTAAGACGCTGGGCCAGCGTCTGGGTGAGGATCGTCGCCTGCACGTTGCCGTTGGGCCCGACGCCGCCAAGCAGTTGGATGACGCCGCTGGCCTTCAGGTTTTGCGCGTGAACCTCATCAACCATCGCGCGGATGGTCGAACTCCATGAAGAGACGCCAATCAGATCTTTTGGCCGCAGGCGGGTTTCCAGGTAGTGCGCGGCGGCGGAGCCAATCGCCCGCTTGATGGTATGGTCGCTGGCCTCTTCTTCGGTATCGACCACCACCGCCTGTTTAAGCCCGTAGCGATCCTCAAGCCCCTTTTCGAGATTGAGAAAGATATTCGATGGCTGCACGACGCTGATTTTGACGACGCCCTCTTTTTGGCAGCGGGTAATCGCACGAGAGACAAATGACTGAGACAGCGAGAGAAGTTGGGCGATATCAGACTGCTTTCGTCCTTCCAGATAGTAAAGCGTGGCAATCTTCACCAATAGCCGTTGTTCATCCTGCTTAGCCATATTTATCCTCGTAAATCATTTATCGCCTTTCTTCAGGCGTTTAGCTGCAGCCATTATCGTAGTGACTTCTATCATACGCGAAAAAAAATCACACTTAAGTGTGATGGTGGTCAAATTTTTACCACTCATCAAAATCGACTATGGACAAAAACAAAACAGCCAGGCCATAATCGAATAAAGAATCATCATTGAATATATATTCAAGGTGGCTTTGAGTCAACGAGTTTATCCGGGCTTGCC
Organism: Klebsiella sp. CN_Kp088; assembly: GCF_040064335.1. Taxonomy (NCBI): domain Bacteria; kingdom Pseudomonadati; phylum Pseudomonadota; class Gammaproteobacteria; order Enterobacterales; family Enterobacteriaceae; genus Klebsiella; species Klebsiella sp. CN_Kp088. The sequence goes on from NZ_JBEAIQ010000020.1 coordinate 18,304, forward strand.
TGGAGCGGGAGGCAGAATGTTCCTGAGTACGGCGCAGTGGTGTAAGGCTAACCACCGACATGGGGATATCTGGTTTTTTTAGTTCCTGTTGGAATAAATATTCCACATTGAAAATAAATTCAGAGGTATTAAATGAATCCCTACAGATTTGATATCCAGACGCTTGAGCGCAAAGCGCGCGCCGTGCGCCGCCACATTGTCCGCTTAAACGCCAATAGTCCGGCTGGCGGTCACACCGGGGCTGACCTGTCGCAGGTCGAATTGTTAACCGCGCTCTATTTCCGCGTACTCAATGCGGCGCCCGATCGTCTTGACGACCCGCAGCGCGATATCTATATCCAGTCGAAAGGCCATGCGGTGGGCTGCTACTACTGCGTACTGGCGGAAGCCGGTTTCTTCCCGATCGATTGGCTGGAGACCTACCAGCACGCGAACTCGCACCTTCCCGGTCATCCGGTGCGGCAGAAAACGCCGGGCATTGAGCTTAACACCGGCGCGCTGGGCCACGGTTTGCCTGTAGCGGTGGGGCTGGCGCTGGCCGCAAAGAAAAGCAACAGCCCCCGCCGCATCTTTTTAATCACCGGCGACGGCGAACTGGCGGAAGGCAGTAACTGGGAGGCGGCGCTGGCGGCGGCCCATTATGGCCTCGATAACCTGGTCATTATTAATGATAAGAACAATCTTCAGCTGGCCGGGCCAACCCGTGAAATTATGAATACCGATCCGCTGGCCGATAAATGGCGCGCCTTCGGCATGGAAGTCAGCGAATGCGACGGCAACGATATGGCCTCGGTGGTCGCGGCTATCGAAGGGCTGCAGCAGAACGGTAAACCTAACGTCATTATTGCCAACACCACGAAGGGCGCGGGCATCTCCTTTATCCAGGGGCGCCCGGAGTGGCACCACCGGGTGCCGAAAGGCGAGGAAATCGCACTGGCGCTGGAGGAACTGAAAGATGAGTAATGCAGAACACCTGGCGAACGTGATGGTCGAGGCGTTTATCGCCGCGGTGGAAAAGGGCGTCGATCTGGTGCCGGTGGTCGCGGACTCCACCTCAACGGCCAAGATCGCTCCCTTTATTAAGCTGTTCCCCGGACGGCTGGTTAACGTCGGTATCGCCGAGCAGAGCATGGTCGGCACCGCCGCGGGGCTGGCGCTCGGCGGTAAAGTGGCGGTGACCTGTAACGCCGCGCCGTTCCTTGTCTCCCGTGCTAACGAGCAGATTAAAGTCGATGTCTGCTACAACAACACCAACGTCAAGCTCTTTGGCCTTAACGCCGGGGCCAGCTATGGCCCATTGGCCAGTACCCACCATGCTATTGACGACCTGGCGGTAATGCGCGGTTTCGGCAATATCCAGATTTTCGCCCCCTCCACGCCGCGCGAATGTCGGCAGATTATCGACTACGCCCTGGCGTATCAGGGGCCGGTTTATATCCGCCTTGACGGCAAGGCGCTGCCGGAGTTGCATGACGAAGCGTACCGTTTTGTGCCCGGCGCGGTGCTGACCCTGCGCGAAGGCGCAGCGGTGGCGCTGGTGGCGACCGGTTCAACCGTGCACGAAGTGGTGGAGGCGGCGCAGCAGCTTGCCGACCTCGGCATTGAGGCGAAAGTGGTCAGCGTGCCGTCGATTCGTCCCTGCGATACCGCGGCGCTGCTGGCGGCGCTGCAGTCATGCCGTTCAGTTATTACCGTCGAAGAACATAACGTCAATGGCGGGCTGGGGAGCCTGGTCGCCGAAGTGCTGGCGGAAGCGGGTACGGGGATTGCCTTGCAGCGTCTGGGGATCCCGGATGGCGAGTATGCAGCGGCCGCCGATCGCGGATGGCTGCGTCAACATCACGGTTTTGACGCGGCGTCGATTGTCGCGCGGGTACAGAAAATAGCGCAGTGTTGAAAAAAACGCCCTCCCGGCGGGGAGGGCGTCAGACATTAATATTATCAGAAGTGGGTGTTGACGCTCATATACCAGGTACGGCCGGATTCGTTATAGGTCTCCGCGCCAGCGCCGTACATATAACCTTTGTCGCCGCCGGTGGTTTGGGCGTTACCCGCGCGCCAGTGGCGCTTGTCGAAGACGTTATCCACGCCGCCGGTCAGGCTGACGTTTTTGGTCACGTCCCAGGTCGCGCTCAGGCCGAGGATGCTATACGGGCTGACCTCGTTCTTCTCGCTGCCGGTGACCGGCTGGCCTTTGTAGTTGTACTTCTTCGGTTCCTGCTTGCCGTACCAGGTGAAGGTCGATTGCACAGAAACGTCCTGATAAACCTGCCAGCTCAGCGTTGAGTTCAGCGTGTATTCCGGAATAATCGACAGGCGATCGCCGGTCTCTTTGTTCTTACTCTGCAGCATGTAGGTGATGTTGTTGGTCCAGTTCACCGTCTCGCTGACCGGCACGTTCAACGTGCCTTCCAGCCCTTCAACTACCGCTTTCGGCACGTTTTCCCATTTGTACAGATCGGTGCCTTTGCCGTTGGTATAGACCGGAGCATAGCCTGCTTCAATCTTGTTGCGGTAATCGTTACGGAACCAGGTGACGCCCGCCAGCCAGCCGTCGCGTTTGAACTCCAGGCCGATCTCTTTGTTGATGCTGGTCTCTGCTTTTAAGTCATCATTCCCTTGCAGATAGCAGCCGGATTTACTCGCATAGCAGCCCTGGCCTTTACTGTAGAGAATATAGTTGGGGTTGGTTTGATACAGGCTCGGCGCTTTATAGGCGCGAGCGATACCCATTTTCAGGGTAAAGTCGTCGCCCAGACCCTGCGACAGGTTCAGCGACGGGCTCCAGTTATTACCAACGATGCTGTGGTGATCGAAACGCAGCGCCGGCGTCAGCATGGTGGTATCGGTCACTTCCATGTTGTTCTCGGCGAACAGCGAGAAGATTTCCGCTTTTGAATACGGGCTGCGGCCGGTGCTGTCGTAGCCCGGGATTTCACCGCCGGAGAGTTCCTGGGTATTAGAGGCGTTGTCCTTCATGCGCTGCTGGTTCCATTCGGTACCCAGCGTCAGATTCTGGTTAACCCACAGATCGAACGGAATATTGACTTCGCTGTGCAGCATCACGTCGGAGAGATCGATATCCGAGAACTGGTTGCTGCTGAAGATCCCCTCGGTGCCGCCCGCCAGGCCTTCGCCTTTACGCGAGTTGCGGGTGTGTTCGTACTGCGCCCAGTTGCTGGTTGTCACGCCGTTATCCCAGCCGCCGTTCCAGGTCACGGAGTAAGTATTGCGATAGAGACGGTTGGTCTCTTTACCGTAGTTCTCTTTCACCAGATCGTTGCTGTTGGTGTTTTGCGTATCACCGGCGTACAGGTTGCCCTGGCGGCTATAGCCAGCTTCAAACTCCAGCGACTGCATCGGCGCGAAATCCCAGCGCACCACGCCGTTGATGTTTTTGTTTTCTACCCCTTCACGCCCGGCGGGCAGGGTATCGGCGTAAATGCCGGTACGTTCAGACTGGTGGCCCTGGTTGATATCCCAGGCGTCAGCCTGGGTTTTATCGAGGTTACCGTACATGCGGAAGCTGAAATCGCCGCCCAGCGGGCCGCTGAGGCTAAAGTCGGTACGCTTGGTCGCGCCTTCGTCTTTATGCTCCGGCATGTTCATGTAGGCGTTCCACGAACCATGCCACTGGTTGTCGAATTTTTTCGTAATGATGTTGACCACGCCGCCCGCCGCGCCGTTACCGTAACGCGCCGCCGCCGGGCCGCGGATAACGTCTATACGTTCGATCATTTCCGGCGGTACCCAGCTGGTATCGCCGCGGGTGTCGCGTTCGCCGCGCCAGCCGAGACGAACAGAGTTACGGCTGGTCACGGGCTTACCATCAATCAGGATTAAAGTGTTTTCCGGGCCCATACCGCGAATATCAATCTGGCGATTGTTGCCGCGCTGGCCGCTGGTGGAGTTGCCGGTCAGGTTGACGCCCGGCATGGTACGGATGATTTCAGAGACGTCGCGCGCCGGCGGACGTTTGCGAATTTCATCGGCGGTAATGGTGGAAACGCCCGGCGCCTGTAGGTTTTGCACCTCGGCGGTGACCACCATCGTTTCTTCACCGGCGGCTTGTTTACTGTCGGTGGTTTCTTCCGCCGCGCACAGCGGGAATGCCACCCCGTAGATACCCAGATTGACCATTAAGGCCAGGGACTTAATCCTGTTATTCATTGTAAGTCAGTTCCGCTTTTCTTTGCCGCTTTCCCCAGAAGCCCCTTCCCACCGGGAGAGGAGGCGGCATAAATGTAGCCAGTAGAAGGTGAACGCTTTCCGTAGCCGACCGAGCCAAACGCTCTGAAAAGACCCTCTCTGACCTTGATTTAATGTAATGAGAAGACGCGCTACCCATAGGCGCGTTAATACGCTATTGCAAATGCAAATAGTTATCAATAATATTATCAATAAATATTACCTTTGTTGATAAAAATCACGGTAAACATAGGGTTACTGACGGAATGCAAATAACGGGAAGTGACGACTGGTGGCGGGGGATCGCCGGCCCGCAGACAGAGGCGCTGGGCGACGCATATCGGGTGACCTTCTGGTGGCGCGATCCGGCAGGCAGCGAAACCACGTCGCCGATTCGGCGGGTGTGGATTTACATTACCGGCGTCACCGATCATCACCACAACGCGGCGCCGCAAACCCTGCAGCGCATCCCAGGTACCGATGCCTGGTGCTGGCAAACCACGCTCCCCGCCAGCTGGCGCGGCAGCTACTGTTTTATTCCCTCCGAACGCGACGACGATTTTTCCCCGCAGCTCTTTAACGGTGAAGCGCCGGACCGCGCGCTACTGCGCGAAGGCTGGCGCAAACTGCTGCCGCGGGCGGTTGCCGATCCCCGCAATCCGCAAAGCTGGAAGGGGGGGCGCGGCCACGCGGTCTCAGCGCTGGAACTGCCGCAGGCGCCGGAACAGCCGGGTTGGCATTATCGCGAGCCGGTTTCGCCAGCGCCGCGCTGTATTGAATGGCGCAGCCAGCGATTAGGAAACCAGCGACGAGTGTGGATTTACACCACCGGCAGTGGGGCGGATCGCCCGCTGGCGGTCCTGCTTGACGGCCAGTTCTGGGCCGAAAGCATGCCTGTCTTTGCGCCGCTGGCGGGGCTGACGCGGGAAGGCCGCCTGCCGCCGGCGGTCTATGTGCTGATCGACGTTATCGACAATCAACACCGCGGCGTGGAGCTGCCCTGCAATCGTGATTTCTGGCTGGCGGTACAGGAAGAACTGCTGCCGCTGGTGCAGGCCGTGGCGCCATTCAGCGATCGCGCCGACCGGACGGTAGTAGCGGGGCAGAGCTTCGGCGGTCTGGCGGCGATGTATGCCGGGCTCCACTGGCCGCAGCGTTTTGGCTGCGTTCTGAGCCAGTCGGGGTCGTACTGGTGGCCGCAGCGCGGCAGTAGCCAGCCGGGAGTGATACTTGAACAACTGCAGCGCGGCGAGCTTCGACCGCAGGGGCTGCGTATCTGGCTGGAAGCCGGCGTGCGCGAGCCGATTATTTTTCGCGCCAACCAGGCGCTTTTCGCGCAACTACGGCAGAGCACGCCGTCCGTTTTCTGGCGCCAGGTTGACGGCGGTCATGACGCGCTATGCTGGCGCGGCGGGCTGACGTCCGGGCTTATCCAGCTGTGGCAGCCTTTGCGCCGCGGGCAACAACACGCGCTTAATGAGGAGTGAGAGATGCAATTCAGCAACCCCTTCGACAATCCGCAAGGGCAGTTTTACATTCTGCGCAACGCACAGGGGCAATATAGTTTGTGGCCGCATCACTGCGCGCTGCCGACAGGCTGGACGGTGGAGTGTCCGCCGCAGTCATTAGAGGCCTGCAACGCCTGGCTTGCCGCCAACTGGTCAACCCTTATCCCAGCGCACTACGCCTCCTGAGGAGCTTTCGATGAGTACACGTTTACCGCTGGTTGCGGCGCAGCCGGGAATTTGGATGGCTGAACGCCTCTCCACGCTACCCGGCGCCTGGAGCGTTGCCCACTATGTTGAACTGCGCGGCAATCTTGATCCGGCGCTGCTGAGTAAGGCGATCGTCGCCGGGCTTAAGCAGGCCGATACCCTGAGCATGCGCTTTTGCGAAGATAATGGCGAAGCGTGGCAGTGGGTTGATGACGCGCGCGAGTTTGCCGAGCCGCAAAGCGTTGACCTGCGCCAGCAGGCCGATCCGCATATGTCCGCGCTGACGCTGATGCAAAGCGATCTCGGGCAGAATCTGCGCGTCGACAGCGGTAATCCGCTGGTCTGCCATCAGCTCATGCGTGTTGGCGACGACTGCTGGTACTGGTATCAGCGCTATCACCATTTACTGGTCGATGGTTTTAGTTTCCCGGCCATTACCCGCCAGATCGCCGCTATTTATCGCGCCTGGCAACGCGGCGAAGAGACGCCGGATTCACCGTTTACGCCGTTCGCCGAAGTGGTGGAAGAGTATCAGCGCTACTACGGCAGCGAGGCGTGGCAGCGCGATAAAGCCTTCTGGCAGGCGCAGCGTCAGGCGTTGCCGTCTCCGGCCTCGCTATCACACGCGCCGCTGGCCGGGCGGGCGACCAGCAGCGATATCTGGCGCCTGAAACTGGAGGCCGATCCGGCTGTCTTCAGCCAACTCGCGGCCAGCGCGCCGCAGTGCCAGCGCGCCGATCTGGCGTTGGCGCTGACGACGTTGTGGCTGGGGCGGCTGTGCGGCCGAATGGATTACGCGGCTGGCTTTATCTTTATGCGCCGCATGGGATCGGCGGCGCTGACCGCCACCGGCCCGGTACTCAACGTACTGCCGCTGGCGGTGAATATCGACGCGCAGGAGACGCTGGCGCAACTGGCGACGCGTCTCTCCGGACAACTGAAAAAAATGCGCCGCCATCAGCGCTACGATGCCGAGCAAATTGTCCGCGATAGCGGTAAAGCGGCGGGCGACGAACCGCTGTTTGGCCCGGTGCTGAACATCAAAGTCTTTGATTACCAGTTGGATATCGACGACGTGCAGGCGCAGACGCATACCCTCGCCACCGGCCCGGTGAATGACTTCGAGCTGGCACTGTTCCCGGACGAACACGGCGGCCTGTCGCTGGAGATCCTCGCCAATAAAGCGCGTTATGATGAGGCGACGCTGAACCGCCACGTGTCGCGTCTGACTGCGCTGTTGGCGCAGTTCGCCGCCAATCCGGCGCTACGCTGCGGCGAGGCGGAGATGCTGTCGGCGGAAGAAGGCGCGCAGCTGGCATTGATCAACAATACCGCGATGCCACTGCCGACCACTACCCTCAGCGCGCTGGTGGCGGAACAGGCGCGGAAAACGCCGGATGCCCCGGCGCTGGCGGATGCCAACTGGCGCTTTAGCTACCGCGAAATGCGCCAACAGGTGGTGGCGCTGGCCAACCTGCTGCGGCAACGCGGCGTGAAGCCGGGGGATAGCGTGGCGGTTGCCTTACCGCGTTCGGTGTTCCTGACGCTGGCGCTGCACGGCATTGTCGAAGCCGGCGCCGCCTGGCTGCCGCTGGACACCGGCTACCCGGATGATCGTCTGCGGATGATGCTGGAAGATGCGCGGCCTTCGCTGCTGATTACCTCTGACGATCAACTGGCCCGTTTTAGCGATATTCCGGGACTGACCAGCTTGTGTTATGAGCAGCCGCTGGCTGCTGAAGATGATACGCCGCTGGCGCTGTCAAAACCGGAACATACCGCGTATATCATCTTCACCTCCGGTTCCACCGGACGGCCGAAAGGGGTGATGGTCGGGCAGACCGCCATCGTGAACCGCCTGCTGTGGATGCAAAATCACTATCCGTTAACCGCCGCCGATGTGGTGGCGCAGAAGACGCCGTGCAGCTTTGATGTCTCGGTATGGGAGTTCTGGTGGCCGTTTATGACCGGCGCCCAGCTGGTGATGGCGGCGCCGGAGGCGCATCGCGATCCACAGGCGATGCAGCGGTTCTTCGCGCAGTACGGCGTGACCACTACCCACTTTGTTCCGTCGATGCTGGCGGCGTTTGTCGCCTCGCTGGATAGCGATAATGTGTCGTCCTGCCGGACGCTAAAACGCGTTTTCTGTAGCGGCGAAGCGCTGCCGACGGAACTGTGTCGCGAATGGGAGCGCTTAACCGGCGCGCCATTGCATAACCTGTACGGGCCGACGGAAGCCGCGGTGGATGTCAGCTGGTATCCCGCCTGCGGGCCAGAGCTGGCGGCGGTAACCGGCAACAGCGTGCCTATCGGCTGGCCGGTATGGAACACCGGATTACGTATTCTTGATGCCGCCATGCGCCCGGTGCCGCCGGGCGTGGCGGGTGATTTGTACTTAACGGGCATTCAGCTGGCACAGGGATATATGGGGCGACCTGATCTCACCGCCAGCCGCTTTATTGCCGACCCGTTTGCCCCCGGCGAGCGCATGTACCGCACCGGCGATGTGGCGCGCTGGCTGGATAACGGGGCGGTAGAGTATCTTGGCCGCAGCGACGATCAGTTGAAAATTCGCGGCCAGCGCATTGAGCTTGGCGAGATCGACCGGGTGATGGCGGCGTTGCCGGACGTCGCGCAGGCGGTGTGCCACGCCTGCGTCTTCAATCAGGCGGCGGCCACCGGCGGCGATGCCCGCCAGCTCGTCGGTTATCTGGTGAGCGAGTCCGGCCAGCCGCTGGACGTGGCGGCGCTGAAGGCCCGTCTTAGCGAACAGCTGCCGCCGCACATGGTGCCGGTGGTGTTAATCCAGCTGGAATCCTTCCCGCTCAGCGCCAACGGTAAGCTGGACCGTAAAGCGCTACCGCTCCCCTCCTTAAGCAGCGAGCGCAGCGGTCGCCCGCCGCAATCGGCTACCGAAATGGCCGTTGCCGCGGCGTTCAGTCAGCTGCTGGGCTGCGAGGTAAATGACATCGACGCCGATTTCTTCGCCCTCGGCGGCCATTCGCTGCTGGCGATGAGGCTGGCGGCGCAGCTTAGCCGCGAGCTGGCGCGGCAGGTGACGCCGGGGCAGGTGATGGTCGCTTCGACAGTCGGCAAGCTGAGCGCGCTGCTGGCTTCTGACCTGAGCGACGAGCAGGCGCAGCGCCTGGGCTTCGATGCGCTGTTGCCGCTGCGCGAGAGCGACGGTCCGACGCTGTTCTGCTTCCATCCGGCCTCCGGTTTTGCCTGGCAGTTCAGCGTGCTGGCGCGTTATCTTAACCCGCGCTGGTCAATTACCGGTATTCAGTCGCCGCGTCCGACGGGGCCGATGGCTTCCACCGCCAACCTCGACGAAGTCTGCGAGCACCATCTGCGCACGCTTTTAGCGCAGCAGCCGCATGGGCCTTACTATCTGTTTGGTTATTCGCTCGGCGGAACGCTGGCGCAGGGGATTGCCGCCCGTTTACGCCAGCGCGGCGAAGAGGTGGCGTTCCTCGGCCTGCTGGATACCTGGCCGCCGGAGACGCAAAACTGGGCGGAGAAAGAGGCGAACGGTCTGGATCCCGAAGTGCTGGCGGAAATCGCCCGCGAGCGCGAAGCGTTTCTCGCCGCTCAGCAGGGGCAGGCTTCCGGCGAGCTGTTCAGCGCGATCGAAGGTAACTACGCCGATGCGGTGCGCCTGTTGACGACCGCACACAGCGCGAAGTTTGACGGCAAGACAACGCTATTTGTGGCGGAGAAAACGCGCCAGAAAGGGATGGATCCGCAGGTCGCATGGGGGCCATGGGTTGGCGAGCTGGAGGTGTTCAGCCAGAACTGCGCCCACGTCGAGATTATCTCGCCGCAGGCCTTTGAAGCGATAGGCCCGGTAGTGCGGGAGATTCTGGGGTAACGGTAGAGCCCGGGCTACCCGTTTTGGGTAGCCCGGCTCAGCACAGCGCAAGCCGGGAATGCGATGGTTGAGATGGTATAGAAAAGATTATCGGCGACCCAGCGGCACTACCAGCGGCGTATGCGCCACCGGATCGTCGATGATCGTGCAGCGCAGACCGTAGATACGCTCAATCAGATCCGCCGTGACGATCTCTTTCGGCGCGCCTTCGGCCACGATCTTACCGTCGCGCAGGGCGATCAGATGGGTGGCGTAACGACAGGCCTGATTGAGATCGTGCAGTACCGCCGCCAGCGTATATCCCTTCTCGCGATTCAGCTCGCTTAACAGTTCCAGCAGGTCGATCTGATGGCTGATATCCAGCCAGGTCGTCGGCTCATCAAGCAGCATAATCGCCGTCTCCTGCGCCAGTACCATCGCAATCCACGCTCGCTGGCGCTGGCCGCCGGAGAGGGTATCCACGCTCTGCAGCGCGAGGTCGACAATACCCGTCGCCCGCATCGCGTTATTTACCGCTGCTTCGTCTTCTTTACGCCAACGGGTAAACATCGGCTGGTGCGGATAGCGCCCGCGCGCCACCAGCTCCTGTACGGTGATATCGCCGGGCGTGGTGGCATTCTGCGCCAGCAGGCCAATCCGCTTTGCCACCTCTTTGCTGGCGTAGTGCTGGATCTGCTCGCCATCGAGATAAACGTGGCCGCTGGACGGGGTCATCAGGCGGCTGAGGGTGCGCAGCAGGGTTGATTTACCACAGCCGTTGGGGCCGATAATCGCCGTGAAATGGCCGTCAGGAATCGTGACGTTCAGCGATTCGGCGATGGTCTTTTTGCCGTAGGCCAGGGTCAACTGGTCGCCGCGCAAACGGGAAGTTACAGCGGTCATTTTTTGCGGGACTCCTGAATTAATAACGCGATGAGGTAGATACCGCCAAGACTGACGGTGACCACCCCTACCGGTAACTGATAAGGCATGAACAGGCGCTGGGCACAGTAATCGGCCAGCGCCAGCAGCAGCGCGCCGCACAGCGCCGACTGGGTTAACCCCCAGCGTGCGGTGCCGCTTATCCGCCGGGCGATATGTGGGGCGACCAGCGCGACGAAAGAAATAGGCCCGGCCAGCGCGGTGGCGGAAGCGGTCAGCAGCACCGCCACCAGCATCAGCAGCAGGCGTGAACGTTCGACTTGAACCCCCAGCGCGCAGGCGGTATCGTCGCCCATCTCCAGCAGTCGCATCCGCCGCGCCAGCAGCGCGCCGCACGCTAACATCAGCAGGATCAGCGGCGCCGATGGCCAGGTTTTGCCCCACGTCAGGCCGTTGAGCGAACCGGCATTCCACAACCCGGCGGAAAGGGCGGTCTCAAGCGACGCGCGCAGCAGCAGCCAGGTATTGAATGCCACCAGCATGGCGCGCACGCCGATGCCGATAATGATCAGGCGGAAGGTTTCAATGCCGTTGCGCCACGCCAGCAGCCACACCACCAGCGAGGTCAGCACGCCGCCAAGCATCGCCGCCAGCGCGATGGCGGTCAGGTTCTGGCCGAACATCACCATCGCCACCAGCACGCCGCTCCAGGCGCCGGTGTTGAAGCCCATCACGTCCGGGCTACCCAGCGGGTTACGCATCAATGACTGAAAAATGGCGCCGCTGACGCCAAGCCCGGCGCCGATCAGCAGCGCCATCAGCACGCGCGGCAAGCGCCATTCGGTGACCACCATGCTGACGTTGCGCGGCGCGTCACCGAGCAGCGCAGAAACCACCTGTTCAATGCTGAGCGGCACCAGGCCATTACCCAGACCGAGCAGGGACACCAGCAGACTGGCGGCGATCAGCAGCAGGCAGCAGAACATCAGGCGGCGGGAGGGAGCCATCACAGCGCACCTCCTCGCGGCTGACGGCGAACCAGCCAGATCAACACCGGCGCGCCGATAAAGGCGCTGACCACCGAAACGCGCAATTCACCAGGCACCAACAGGCGGCCAAGCACGTCGGCAAACAGCAACAGGGCGGGGGTGGCGAGCAGCGTAACCGGCAATGACCAGCGGTGATCCGCCCCCACCAGCCAGCGCGCCATATGCGGCATCATCAGGCCGATAAAGGCGATAGGGCCGACCAGCGCCGTCGCGCTGCCGCACAGGACGGTTATCGCCAGCAGGCCGATTAACTGGGTGCGCGCGACCCGGCTGCCGAGCGCGGTGGCGGTGTCGGCGCCGAGACTCAGGCTGTTCAGCGCCCGGCTAAGAAACAGAGTTACCACGGCGGCAATCAGCACCGGCAGCAGGACGATTTTCAGCGTTTGCAGGGTGCGAATATCCAGCGAGCCGGCCTGCCAGAAGCGCAGCTGGTCATACACGTCCGGGTTGAGCAGGGCGATGCCGTTAGATAAGCCTTCCAGGACCGCCGCCAGCGCCACGCCCGCGAGGGTCAGGCGCACCGGGCTAAGCTGGCCGCCACCCTGGCTGCCGGTAAACGCGACCAGTAGCGACGCGACGAAGGCGCCGCAGAAGGCCATCAGCAACTGCTCCTGCGGCGAAGTGATGCCCAACAGCGCCGCACCGAGCACGATGGCGAAGCTGGCGCCGGAGTTGACGCCGAGCAGGCCCGGGTCGGCCAACGGGTTACGGGTGAGGGTTTGCATTAGCGCGCCGGCGAGGCCAAGCGCGCAGCCGGCCAGCAATCCGGCCAGCGTACGCGGCAGGCGGGCATCCAGTACGATAGTGCAGTCGGCGCTCTGACAGCTGCCGGAGAAGGCATCGACAATCACCGAAGGCGGCAGAGGTTTGGCGCCGATAAGCAGGCTGAGCGCAATCGCGAGAGCTAAAAGTAACAAGAGACCAGGCACGGCGACGGCGCGCACCGTGGTCGTAGAAAACGACATAGTTCAAATCCCTGATATGATAATGATATTAATTATCGTTATCGATTTTATTCAGGTATGTTACCATGAGAAACCATAAAAATGGTATGAAAAATAACGACAAGGCCCTTGCATGAACCGACCTTCCCGGCTGCTTGATGTCAGCCTCCTGCGCACCCATCCGGCGTTCCGCGCCGTCTTTATCGCTCGCTTTATCTCTATCCTGTCGCTTGGCCTGCTGGGCGTGGCGATCCCGGTACAAATCCAGATGATGACCCATTCGACCTGGCAGGTGGGGCTCTCGGTGATGCTGACCGGCTGTTCGATGTTCATTGGGCTGATGGTCGGCGGCGTGCTGGCCGACCGTTATGAACGCAAACGCCTGATCCTGCTGGCGCGTGGCACCTGCGGCGTGGGCTTCGTCGGCCTGTGCCTGAACGCTATGCTACCGGAACCCTCGCTGGCGGCAATTTACCTGCTGGGGATCTGGGATGGCTTCTTCGCCTCTTTGGGCGTGACCGCGCTTCTGGCGGCAACGCCGGCTTTAGTCGGCCGCAAAAACCTGATGCAGGCCGGAGCGATCACCATGCTGACCGTGCGTCTCGGTTCGGTGATATCGCCGATGATCGGCGGGCTATTGCTGGCGACCGGCGGCGTGGCCTGGAACTATGGCCTGGCGGCGGCGGGGACGTTCATTACCACCCTGACGCTGCTACGCCTGCCGCTGCTGCCGCCACCGCCGCAGCCGCGCGAGCATCCGCTGAAATCGTTGCTGGCGGGGCTGAAATTTCTCTTTAATAGCCCGCTTATTGGCGGCATTGCGCTGCTCGGCGGCCTGTTGACGATGGCCAGCGCGGTGCGGGTGCTTTATCCGGCGCTGGCGGAAGGCTGGCAGATGTCAAATTCGCAGATTGGCCTGTTGTATGCCGCCATTCCGCTTGGCGCGGCGCTGGGGGCGTTAACCAGCGGACAACTGGCGCATACCGCGAAGCCGGGGGCGTTGATGCTGATAACGACGGTAGGGTCGTTTGTGGCGATTGCGCTGTTCAGCGTGATGCCGTTCTGGGCGCTGGGCGCGCTCTGTCTGGCGCTGTTTGGTTGGCTGAGCGCGATAAGCTCGCTGCTACAGTACACGCTGATCCAAACGCAAACGCCGGAAAATATGCTGGGGCGCATTAATGGCCTGTGGACCGCGCAGAACGTGACCGGCGATGCTATTGGCGCGGCACTGTTGGGTGGATTAGGGGCGGTAATGACCCCGGTGGCTTCAGCCAGCGCCAGCGGCTGGGCGCTGGTGATTGTTGGCGTATTACTGATTGGCTTATTGCGCGAGCTACGCCGTTTTCAGCGTCCGGAGCAGGCCTGCGAAAGTTAAGCGCGACAACAGCAAAAAGGCCCCGGATTGCTCCGGGGCCTGGCTTCATTTATAACCCTTAGTACGCGCCGAGATCTTTCCAGACGTCGAACTGGCCGCAGTACAGGTCAGGCTGGTTGCCCTGAGACCACCATTTCACCTGATAGTTGTGGCCTTTCCAACTCACGGTTTCAAAGGTACCCCAGTTGCCGCCATAAACGGTTTTGGCATCCCACAGCGGGTAAGGCGTGGCGTCGTCAGATGGTACCACGTCATCATCCTGCGCAGGCGTGGTGTCATCAGTCTCTTTTTCTTCGTCAGCAGGTTCATCTGCCGGCTCATCGGCTGGCTTGTCATCACTCTGACCGTCCCCGGAAGCCACGACAACGGAGAGGATAAAGCGCTGCTGGGTTGACGGTTCGCCCCAGGTATCGCGAACGAACAGCGTGAAAGTGAACTCGGTATCCGCGGTGACTTCCGGTACATCGAACTCAATAACCGCGGCGGTTTTATCCGCAACATCAATGGCTGCCGGCACGCCCCAGCTGTAGTTCAGCTCGTCGCTATCTTCATCAGACGATTTTTCCCCGGACAGGCGTACGCGGGAGCCGCCTACGACCATCATTTCAATTGCCGCTTCCGGCGCATGGTTTACCGTCGGTTCAGTTGGCTCATCTTCTGACTTATCGTCTTCTTGTTCATCAGCTGGCACAACGTTAATGCCTTCGAAATAGAACGGCTCCATATCGATAACTTCAGAGGCGATTTCGTAGCCCAGACCTTCACGGGCGGCGTTAACCAGCACGCCGTTATCATGGTCGATAGTCCAGGTGAACAGGCCGCCTAAGCCCAGACTGGCAGCGTATTCCCCTTTGGCTTTGACGGTGCGCGGGGTATCCAGCGACATAAACAGTTTGGATTCCGGGTTGTAGAGGAAATCAGCGTCAGCAACCTGATCGGTATAGACGTTAAAGCCGTTACGCCCTTTCTGGTTTTCCAGATCCAGGTAGTTATAAATGACGTCATACCATTCGTTGGTACCGGATTCAAAGGTACCGACGGTGGTGCCGTTCCCCGGGTTATAGGTGCCTTTGAGTGGAGACAGGGATTCCAGCTCGGCGTTGCGGCCGTTACGGGTATAACCGGCGTAACCGATGTTGATGCGCTCAGCCGGGAAACCTTCCGCCAGCAGATGTTCAACGATGGTGTTAATCGCCCAGCCGCCTTGCTCAATGGCTTTCAGGTTGGTGTGGTGGGTGATGCTTTCCGCCCACGGGGTGCCGAAGAAGTCATAGGTCATGACGTTGATGCCGTACAGACCGGCATTCATCAGCGCTTTGACGTTGGAATAATCAAAGGTCTTCACCACGGCGGAGCTGGCGATAGAGATTTTGACATCGCTCAGGCCGGCAGAATCCAGCTGCTTACGCAGTTCGGCAATAAGTAACGCATAGTTTTCACCATCTTCCGGGCCGTAGGGGTTGCCGGCGCCTTCGGCGTTCGGGTATTCCCAGTCGATATCCACTTCGCTGAACATCGGGAACTGTTTGAACAGCTTCACCACGCCTTTAGCGAAGGTTTTACGCGAGGAATCAGATGCCGCGGTTTCATGGAAACCGTTACTCATGCTCCAGCCGCCGATGCTCATGGACAGCACCAGGTTGTGGCCCTGCTGTTTGGCTTTCGCCTGCAGGTCGCGCAGACCGCCGAGCAGGCCTTTGGTGTTTGTCTGGGTTACGGTTTTCGGATCGACATCCCAGCCGCTGACGCTGTGGCCAACGTTAACGTAAGACTGGAAGTCGCCCCACGGGTCGAGGAAAGTCGGTTCATATTTGACTTTGCCGCACTGTTCAGCCCCTTCGGCCACCACATCACGCCACAGGCCATCCACTTTATGGAAGCCGGTCACGCCGACGAAACCAACGATGATTTTATCGTAAGCGGTAGGGGAGACGTTGGTCAGGTCGTAGCCGCGTCCGCGGTTATCTTTCGCATCGCTGCCCTGCAGGCGGCCATCGTACTGAGACCAGTCGGTGTAGTAACCAAAGACCTTTGGTTTGGTGGTCGCGCTTTTGTATTTGTTATAGACCGGTTTAGCGACGCGGTCTGACGTATAGCTGTAGTTGCTGACTTCAGTTGCCGGGTTAAAACCATCTGCGGCGTTGCTGGTTTCGGTCAGGGTATCGCCCTTGATCAATTTGCTAGTGGTCACGGTAAGTTCCTTCTGAGTTGAATGTCCACCTCAAGTGGTGTGGGGCAGATATTCAGGGAAGGCGGCGACGATGGCTAATCACAAAACAACACCTGAAACGATGATGATTCGCGTGAGGCGCCGATGAGGTACCAAGAGAGGAAAGAAATAAAAAATTCTTTTATAACAACATGATGATGTGGGTGATGATGTGAAATGAGATCCCGGCGCAGGGCGCCGGGGAGAGAGTCAGGCAAAGAGCGCCGATAAACGCTGCAGCACCAGCATGGCGCTGTAGTAGTCCAGACGGAAGGTTTCGGTCCCCAGCGGATAAACGCGTTTAGCGGCAACCGACGGTAGGTGCGCCAGTAGCGGGTTGGCGTAAATGGCCTCGGCGTCTTTCTGGTCGCCGGCGAACAGGAACAGGCTTTCGCCGTTGATACCCGCCGCCAGATTCTCGCCGCCTAACTGTACGATGTCGTGACGCTTACCCTGGCTCTGGCTGGTGTGCAGGTTACCCGGCAGCGTCGCCAGCTTAAAGCCTAACTGTTCCAGCATCTGACCCTGCGCTGATTCCGGCGTCCAGATATTGGCGCTGTGCGCCGCGGCGGTATAAACCAGCGCGGTGACCGGCTGCGGCGGCAACTTTAGTTTCTCTTTTAACGAAACGAGCTGTTTATTGAACTCGGCAATGCGCGCGTCCGCCTGCTTTTCGTGACCGGTAATATGCCCTAATTGGGTAAGAAGCGTCTGCCAGCTTTTATCGTCGTAGTTGATGATAAGCGTCGGCGCGATAGTCGACAGCTGGTCGTACAGGGCCAGCGCGGAATCTCCCCCGGTGGCGCTTATCAGAATCAGATCCGGCATCTGCGCCGCCACCGCTTCGGCGCTGGGTTCGCCAATATACAGTCGCGCCAGGTTGCGCTTTTTAGCGACATCGCCCCACTGGCGCAGAAAGCCCTGCGCATCTGCCACGCGGTTATTCGGCGTGGTCGCGCCGCTGGCGACCACCGGCGCATCAATAGCCAGCAGCGAGCCGGTGAGGGTGACGCTGGTCGAGACGATGCGCTGCGGTTGGCTTTCCAGCGTATGAGTGCCGCGGCTATCGACGATCTGACGCGGCCAGTCTGCCGCCAGCGCTGAGTTAATTCCTAAAAGGCACAGCCCGCTGGCGAGTAAAGTACGACGGCAAAAAGTGGCAAAATTCACGAATTCGCATCCTGAGTCAGTTGTAGTAAATACGTCTCATTTTCAACATTGTATTGTCCGGATGCAAGTGTAAGTCGCATAACCTGCTGTTTGTGCGGTTGACAAGGAGAGCAATACCTTTTAGGTTAGCCAACAAAAATATAAATGATAATTATTCTTAATATCTTTATCGTTTTTGGAGGATGATATGGAAACGTCACTGGCTGAGGATGTACAGGAAAAAACGCAGACCCTGTCGCCGCAAAGCTTCTTCTTTATGTCGCCGTACCGCAGCTTCAGCACCACCGGCTGTTTTAGCCGTTTTTCCCAACCTGCCGTCGGCGGTGATTCACTGAACGGCGAGTTCCAGCAGAAAATGGCGGCCGCATTTGCCGAGGCCCGCGCGGCGGGGATCCGCAAGCCGGTCATGGTCGGGGCGATCCCGTTCGACACCAATCAGCCTTCCGAGCTCTATATTCCCGAACGCTGGGAAACCTTCTCCCGTACCGACAAACAGCAGTCCGCGCGTTATGCGGCGCCGCTCAAGGCGATGGATGTTGTCGATCGTCAGGAGATCCCGGAACAGGACGAGTTTTTGGCGATGGTGGAACGCGCCGCCGCGCTAACGGCGACTCCGGAAGTCGACAAAGTGGTGCTATCAAGGCTGATTGATATTACGACCCGCGACCGGGTTGATAGCGGCGCGCTGCTGGAACGGCTGATCGCCCAGAACCCGGCGAGCTTTAATTTCCATGTCCCGCTATCTGATGGCGGGGTATTGTTGGGCGCCAGCCCGGAACTGCTACTGCGTAAAGAAGGACTGCACTTCAGTTCGCTGCCGCTGGCCGGCTCCGCCCGCCGCCAGCCTGACGATGTGCTGGACCGGGAAGCGGGTAATAAGCTACTGGCGTCAGGCAAAGATCGCCATGAGCATGAGCTGGTGACGCAGGCGATGAAGAGCGTGCTGGGCCCGCGCAGTAGCCAATTGTCGCTACCGGAATCGCCGCAGCTGATTACCACCCCGACGCTCTGGCATCTGGCGACGCCGATCGAAGGTACGGCGCTGGCGGAAGAAAACGCCATGTCGTTGGCCTGCCTGCTGCACCCGACCCCGGCGCTGAGCGGCTTCCCGCACCAGGTGGCGAAGCGGCTGATTGCCGAGCTCGAACCCTTCGATCGCCAACTGTTTGGCGGCATTGTCGGCTGGTGCGATGACGAAGGCAACGGCGAATGGGTAGTGACCATCCGCTGCGCGCGCTTACATCAACGCTCGCTGCGCCTGTTTGCCGGCGCGGGTATCGTCCCGGCCTCTTCGCCGCTGGGCGAATGGCGTGAAACCGGCGTCAAACTCACCACCATGCTCAACGTATTTGGCTTGAATTAAGAGGCAAGGATGATTGCATTTACCCGTTGGCCGGAAGAGTTTGCGGCCCGCTATCGTCAAAAAGGCTACTGGCAGGATCTGCCGTTAACCAATCTGATTACTCGTCATGCGGACAATGACGCCGTGGCGATTATCGACGGCGAGCGGCAGATTAGCTACCGCCAGTTTAACCAACTGGTGGATAACCTCGCGTCCTCCCTGCAGCATCAGGGACTCAAGCGCGGAGAAACCGCGCTGGTGCAGCTTGGCAACGTCGCCGAGTTCTACATTACTTTCTTTGCGCTGCTGCGCATCGGCGTCGCACCGGTTAACGCTTTGTTTAGCCATCAGCGCAGCGAACTCAACGCCTATGCCGCGCAGATTAAACCGGTGCTGCTGATTGCCGATCGCGAGCACGCGCTGTTTGCTGACGATAGTTTCCTTAATGGTTTTATCGCTGAGCATCCTTCGCTGCGTGTCGCGCTGCTGCGTAACGATGGCGGCGAGCGCGACCTGGCAACGGAAATTAACCGCACGGCGGATAACTTTGTCGCCAATCCGACGCCGGCTGACGAAGTGGCTTTTTTCCAGCTCTCCGGCGGCAGCACCGGGACGCCGAAGCTTATTCCGCGAACCCATAACGATTACGACTACAGTATCCGCCGCAGCAACGAGATCTGCGGTATTAACGCCGACACGCGCTATCTCAACGCGCTGCCGGCGGCGCACAACTATGCGATGAGCTCGCCGGGATCGCTGGGCGTCTTTCTCGCCGGCGGCCGGGTGATCCTCGCCGCTGACCCGAGCGCCACGTTGTGTTTCCCGCTGATCGAAAAACATCAGATTAACGTCGCGTCGCTGGTGCCGCCGGCGGTCAGCCTGTGGCTGCAGGCTATTCATGAATGGGGCAGCAACGCGCAACTGCAATCGCTGCAGCTGCTGCAGGTTGGCGGAGCGCGCCTGTCCGCGACGCTCGCCGCGCGTATCCCGGCGGAAATCGGCTGCCAGCTGCAGCAGGTGTTCGGCATGGCGGAAGGGCTGGTTAACTACACCCGCCTCAACGATAGCCCGCAGCGAATTATCAACACCCAGGGTTGCCCGATGTGTCCTGACGACGAAGTGTGGGTGGCGGATGCCGACGGTAACCCGCTGCCGCGCGGCGAAGTGGGCCGTCTGATGACCCGCGGCCCTTATACCTTCCGCGGCTATTACAACAGTCCGCAACATAACGCTGAAGCCTTTGATGCCGATGGATTTTACTGCTCCGGCGATCTGATTTCGATCGATGAAGATGGCTATATCACCGTCCAGGGCCGGGAAAAAGATCAGATCAACCGCGGCGGCGAGAAGATCGCCGCTGAAGAGATAGAAAACCTGCTGCTGCGCCATGAGGCGGTGATCCACGCCGCGCTGGTTAGCATTGAAGACAATCTGCTGGGCGAGAAGAGCTGCGCTTATCTGGTGGTGACATCGCCGCTGCGCGCCGTCGCGGTGCGCCGTTTCCTGCGCGAGCAGGGCGTGGCGGAATTTAAATTGCCGGATCGCGTGGAGTGCGTTGCCGCGCTGCCGCTGACGCCGGTGGGCAAAGTCGATAAAAAACAATTACGTCAGTGGCTGGCCGAAGGCAAGCTGGGCTGAAGGAGAACAGAAAATGGCAATCCCTAAATTACAGGCTTACGCGCTGCCGGAAGCCAGCGATATTCCGGCCAACAAAGTTAACTGGGCCTTTGAGCCGTCGCGCGCCGCGCTGCTGATCCACGATATGCAGGAGTATTTCCTCAACTTCTGGGGCGAAAACAGCGCGATGATGGAAAAAGTGGTGGCCAATATCGCCGCCCTGCGCGACTTCTGCAAACAAAACGGCATTCCGGTGTACTACACCGCCCAGCCGAAAGAGCAGAGCGATGAAGACCGCGCCCTGCTGAATGATATGTGGGGACCGGGGTTGACCCGATCGCCGGAGCAGCAGCAGGTGATTGCCGCGCTGGCGCCGGATGAACAGGATACGGTGCTGGTGAAATGGCGCTACAGCGCGTTTCATCGCTCACCGCTTGAAGAGATGCTGAAAGAGACCGGCCGCGACCAGCTGATCATCACCGGCGTTTACGCCCATATCGGCTGCATGACCACCGCCACCGACGCTTTTATGCGCGATATCAAACCGTTCTTTGTCGCCGACGCGCTGGCAGATTTCAGCCGCGAAGAGCATTTGATGGCGCTTAAATACGTCGCCGGCCGTTCTGGACGCGTGGTGATGACCGAAGAATTGTTGCCGCTGCCGGCCTCCAAAGCGGCGCTGCGCGCGCTAATTCTGCCGCTGCTCGACGAATCCGACGAACCGCTGGATGATGAAAACCTGATCGACTACGGTCTGGATTCGGTGCGTATGATGGCGCTGGCCGCCCGTTGGCGCAAAGTACACGGCGATATCGACTTCGTGATGCTGGCGAAAAACCCGACCATCGACGCCTGGTGGGCGCTGCTCTCCCGCGAGGTGAAATAATGGCGGCGCTGGATTTTCACGGCCAGACCGTGTGGGTGACTGGCGCAGGTAAAGGCATTGGCTATGCCACCGCGTTGGCTTTCGTCGAGGCCGGGGCCAACGTCACCGGTTTCGACCTTGCCTTTGACGGCGAAGGTTATCCGTTTGCCACCGAAATGCTCGACGTCGCCGATGCCGACCAGGTACGCGACGTTTGCGCGCGTCTGCTCAACGATATCGAACGACTGGACGTGCTGGTGAATGCCGCCGGGATCCTGCGCATGGGGGCGACCGATCAATTGAGCGCGGAGGACTGGCAGCAGACTTTCGCGGTGAACGTCGGCGGCGCGTTTAATCTGTTTCAGCAGACGATGGCGCAGTTCCGCCGTCAGCGGGGCGGGGCGATCGTCACCGTCGCCTCCGATGCCGCGCATACGCCGCGTATCGGCATGAGCGCCTATGGCGCCTCGAAAGCGGCGCTGAAAAGCCTGGCGTTGACTGTCGGGCTTGAGCTGGCAGGCAGCGGCGTGCGCTGCAACCTGGTATCGCCGGGCTCCACCGACACCGATATGCAACGTACCCTGTGGGTTAATGAAGATGCTGAACAGCAGCGGATCCGCGGATTTGGCGAGCAGTTTAAGCTTGGCATCCCGCTGGGCAAAATCGCCCGACCGCAGGAGATCGCCAATACCATTTTGTTCCTCGCCTCTTCTCACGCCAGCCATATTACGCTGCAGGATATTGTGGTCGATGGCGGCTCGACGCTGGGGGCGTAGATGGCCTGGAAACGAGAGCTCACGCTTGCGGCGCTGAACGCCAGTAGCGAAAACACCATGGTGGCGCATCTGGGTATTGTCTACACCCGGCTGGAGGAGGCGCTGCTGGAGGCGGAGATGCCGGTGGATGCGCGCACGCATCAGCCGTTTGGTCTGCTGCACGGCGGCGCTTCCGCGGCGCTGGCGGAGACGCTGGGCTCGATGGCCGGTTGGCTGATGACCGAAGAAGGGCAATGTGTGGTGGGCACCGAGCTTAACGCTACCCACCATCGTCCGGTCTCCAGCGGTAAAGTGCGCGGCGAATGCCGACCGCTGCATCTTGGCCGCCAGAGTCAGAGCTGGGAAATTGTGGTGTATGACGAAAAAGGGCGGCGCTGCTGCACCTGTCGTCTGGGAACCGCGGTGCTTGGCTAAGACGCTGCTATTTCCCCGGCTTGCGCTGCGCTGAGCCGGGCTACGGATCTGTAGGTCGGGTAAGGCGTTAGCCGCCACCCGACAAAAAAACGGCACCGTTCACGGTAATCCTTTCATTTATTTTCCTGCCTTAAGTGATCTCGCTAGCAATGTGAGACAAATCTCCGCCGCGGCATGGCATCTGCGCTGTTTCGAAGTTGTTAAACTCTGCGTTGTGTTCTAGAAACAAACTGTAACATCCTGATTACCCTACCGGTGGACCACAACAATGAATAATTCAGGGAAATACCTTATCTGGACACTGCTCTCCGTGATCGGAGCCTTTGCCCTCGGCTATATCGCCTTAAACCGGGGTGAGCAGATAAATGCGCTGTGGATTGTCGTCGCGGCGGTCTGCGTTTATCTGATCGCGTATCGTTTCTACGGCCTGTATATCGCCAAAACCGTCCTCGGCGTTGACCCAACGCGGATGACGCCGGCGGTACGACATAACGACGGCCTCGATTATGTTCCGACTGACAAAAAAGTGCTGTTCGGTCACCATTTTGCGGCGATTGCCGGCGCAGGGCCGCTGGTTGGCCCGGTGCTTGCCGCGCAGATGGGCTACCTGCCGGGGATGATCTGGATCCTCGCCGGCGTGGTGCTGGCCGGCGCCGTGCAGGACTTTATGGTGCTGTTTGTTTCGACCCGTCGCGATGGCCGTTCGCTTGGCGAACTGGTTAAAGAGGAGATGGGGCCAACCGCTGGCGTACTGGCGCTGGTGGCCTGTTTTATGATCATGGTGATCATCCTCGCGGTACTGGCGATGATCGTGGTGAAAGCATTGACCCACAGTCCGTGGGGGACATACACCGTCGCCTTTACCATCCCGCTGGCGATTTTTATGGGCATCTATATTCGCTATCTGCGCCCGGGGCGCATCGGCGAGGTGTCGGTGATAGGCCTGGTGATGCTGGTGTTCGCGATCATTTCCGGCGGCTGGGTGGCGGAAAGCCCGACCTGGGCGCCGTGGTTTGATTACACCGGCGTACAGCTGACCTGGATTCTGGTGGGTTACGGCTTTGTGGCTGCGGTACTGCCAGTCTGGCTGCTGCTGGCGCCGCGCGACTATCTCTCTACGTTCCTGAAAATCGGCACCATCGTTGGGCTGGCGATTGGCATCCTGATTATGCGCCCGACGCTGACCATGCCGGCGCTGACGAAGTTCGTTGACGGCACCGGCCCGGTATGGACCGGCAACCTGTTCCCGTTCCTGTTTATCACCATCGCCTGCGGCGCGGTTTCCGGCTTCCACGCGCTGATCTCCTCCGGCACCACGCCGAAAATGTTGGCCAACGAAGGGCAGGCCTGCTTTATCGGCTACGGCGGCATGTTGATGGAATCCTTCGTCGCCATTATGGCGCTGGTGGCGGCTTGTATTATCGATCCGGGCGTCTACTTCGCGATGAACAGCCCGATGGCGGTGCTGGCGCCGGCGGGAACCACCGATGTTGTGGCCTCGGCGGCGCAGGTGGTGAGCGGCTGGGGCTTTAGCATAACCCCGGATACGCTGCGCCAGATTGCCAGCGAGGTCGGCGAGCAGTCGATTATTTCACGCGCCGGCGGCGCGCCGACGCTGGCGGTGGGGATGGCTTACATTCTGCACGGCTCGCTGGGCGGGCTGATGGATGTCTCTTTCTGGTACCACTTCGCCATTCTGTTTGAGGCGCTGTTTATCCTGACGGCGGTCGATGCCGGCACCCGCGCGGCGCGATTCATGCTGCAGGATCTGCTGGGCGTGATTAGCCCCGGGTTGAAAAAAACCAGCTCGCTGCCGGCTAACCTGCTGGCGACCGCGCTGTGCGTCCTGGCGTGGGGCTACTTCCTGCATCAAGGGGTGGTCGATCCGCTGGGCGGTATTAATACCCTGTGGCCGCTGTTCGGTATCGCCAACCAGATGCTGGCAGGGATGGCACTGATGCTGTGCGCGGTGGTACTGTTCAAGATGAAACGCCAGCGCTATGCGTGGGTGGCGCTGCTGCCGACAAGCTGGCTGCTGATTTGTACGTTGACCGCCGGCTGGCAGAAGTCGTTTAGCCCGGATACCAAAGTCGGTTTCCTGGCCATCGCCAATAAATTCCAGGCGATGATCGACAGCGGTGCCATTCCGCCGCAGTATACGGAATCGCAGCTGGCGCAGCTGGTGTTTAATAACCGTCTTGATGCCGGGCTGACTATCTTCTTTATGATTGTGGTGGTGGTTCTGGCGCTGTTCTCGATTAAAACCGCGCTGGCGGCGCTGAAAGAGGATAAACCGACGGCGAAAGAGACGCCGTATGAAGCGATGCCCGCGGATGCGCAGACCTTAACGGCGCAGGCGAAGCGTGCGCATTAACCTGTTTGGCCTACCTTTCTTCTCCTCCCTCTCCCTGTGGGAGAGGGCTGGGGTGAGGGAAATAAGCGAGAAACTCATTATGTTCGATACCCTTTCAAAAGCCGGAAAATATCTGGGTCAGGCGGCGAAGATGATGATCGGCGTGCCGGATTACGATAACTACGTCGAGCATATGCGAATAACCCACCCGGATCAGACGCCGATGACCTATGAAGAGTTCTTTCGCGAACGCCAGGACGCGCGCTATGGCGGTAAGGGCGGGGCGAAGTGCTGCTAGCCTTCTTTCGGTAAGTAGAGGCTGATTTGCTCCTGGGTACAGCCGTAAATCGCCGCCAGTTTTTCGCGGGTCCGCTTCTGCGGACGGGAGTCCAGCGCTTCCAGCTGTGACACCGCGGACTGGCTGATGCCGAGTTTAGCCGCGACCTCCCGCTGTGAGAGTCCGCGCAGGATACGCCACGCGGCCTGCAGGCTGACGTTTTCTTTATGCATCACGTCGCAGACATCCCCTGGCAGCATTACGTTATCATAGATATCTGATTCATAAGAAATATCTTCCCAATTGTTTTCATCCTCGTCGTCGTACTCCAGCAGAGCCAGGCGCATACGAAAGTAATCACTGTAAGGAATGACGACATACTGGTCTTTTCCTTCTTCATCCTTGATGTACTGAATAGTCATATTCGGTATGTTCCTCATGAAGGTAGGTGGTGGTGGTTCGGCGTTTAACCGCCACTACGTAGCAGGTATCGTCCGGCGGATCCCCAAAGGTGTAGATGACTCTGTAATCACCTAATCGCAGCCTGTAGTGGTTTTCGGGAAAGGACAATTTTTTGATATCCGAGATAGGTGAAGCTTTATCATTCATCTTCTCCAGCCTGGATTTAATGCGGTTCTTATACCGATTATCGATTTTAGAAAATTGCTTATTTGCCGTTTTTGACCAGACAATCTTCATCCGTACCTCCACTGTACGCCCACACAAAACATAAGGAAATAATAAGACTATTAGATAAATTCCGAATTTCTTATGGAGTACAGTAGAGCGGAGAAAAAACGCAGGTAAGAGGCAAAGCGTAACCCGTCGAGGCGGCGCGGGAAGGCCTCTGCCGGGCGACAGAGGCTTGCAGAAAAGATGCGATCAGGCGTTCAGGCCGCCATCCACGTCGAGCCCCGTACCGGAGATCTGCCCGGCGGCCGGGCTGGCCAGGAAGGTGACCGCCGCGGCGATGTCTTGCGGCTGGCCGTAGTGACCGACCGCAATCATCTGGCGCTGGGCTTCCGCCTGTTCCCCATCCTCCGGGTTCATATCGCTGTTGGTCGGCCCTGGATGGACAAGGTTAACGGTGATCCCGCGAGGGCCTAAATCACGCGCCAGGCCACGGGTCAGGGAGTTGAGGGCGGACTTGGTCATGGCGTAAACCGCGATGCCCGGCATGGCTACGCGGTTGGCCAGACAGCTGCCGATGTTGATGATCCGTCCGCCATCGGACATATGCACCAGCGCTTCCTGGATAGCGATGACCACCCCACGAATATTGATGTTGATAAGGTCGTCAATGTCCGCCAGCGTCATGGATTCCAGTGGACCGCCGCGGGCGATGCCAGCGTTGTTGACCAGAATGTCCAGCCCGCCGAGGGCCCGGGCTGCATGGGTGACGGCATCCTGAATGGCCTGCGCGCTGGCGCTGTCGGCCTGCACCGCTTCGCTGTACCGACCCAGCGCCTTAATTTCATCGGCGACTGCCTGGGCTTTATCGGCCGATTTTTCATACGTAATAACCACATCGGCGCCGGCGCGCGCCAGCGACAGCGCAATAGCGCGACCCAACCCACGGCTGGCGCCGGTAACCAGCGCCTTCTTACCTGTTAAATCGATCTGCATGATGACCTCGTTACAAGAGTGGTGAGAATCATCATTAGGTATAGATGGTCTGGGTGATTAACGGCTGAAGTATTCCACCTTCTCAAATGTCGCGCGCAAAGCGTCAGGGGTTAACGTCGCCGGCAGGCTAAAGCGCTGCCAGGGCGGGAAGCGCTCCTTATGGGTGTTGGGCTAACCTGATGTTATGTCTGGACATCCAGATGGCTAATATTATTTAGTTTTAGCTTATGCTTTTTACGCAGTTGTCAGGCATCGGCGGCTGTGAAAAATTCGTTAAATCAGAATATTAATTGCCTGGGGAGGGTGATGAGCGTGAATCGCCTTGAGATGCATAACATTAGCCTGGCCTTTTCCGGCTTTCAGGCGCTGAGCAAGGTGGCGTTTACCCTTAAGGGCGGAACGGTGCATGCGCTGACCGGCGCCAATGGCGCAGGCAAATCGACGCTGATGGCGGTGTTGTGCGGGACGCATGCCGATTACGAAGGTGAAGTGGTGATCAATAACCAGCCGGTTAGCATTCGTTCGCCGCGCGATGCAAAGCAACTGGGGATTCATCTGGTACAGCAGGAGGTGGATGTTGCGCTGGTTCCGGGGCTGAGCATTGCGGAAAACATCATGCTGGACAGGCTGGCTGAACCGGGTGCGGTTTTTCGCTGGTCGCGGGTGCGTCAGCAGGCGCGCGAAGCGCTGGCGCAGCTTGATATTGCGCTGGACGTTCGACGTTCAATCGATAGCTGTACCCTTGCCGAAAAGCAGCAAATTCTGCTGGCTCGCGCACTGTCGCACCACTGCCGTTTTTTGATTCTTGATGAACCCACCGCGCCCTTGGATCAGCACGAAAGCGAACGCTTATTTGCGGTGGTTCGTCGTCTGCAGCAGCAGGGGATCGGCGTGGTCTTTATTTCGCATCGTATTCATGAACTGAAAGCGATTTGCGACACCCTGACGGTGCTGCGCGATGGCCGTTTAATCGAAAGCGGGCCGATGGCCGAACTCAGCGGCGAACAGATCGTCGAAAAAATGCTCGGCCACGAGTTGAGCGATAGTTTCCCGCCTGCGCGTCCGCCGCATGGCGAAGAGGTGCTGTTGAAGGTTGACGGTTTGCATGACGAAGCGCTGTTGCAGGATATCTCGCTACGCCTGCATAAGGGGGAAATTCTCGGTATCGCCGGCTTGGCGGGCGCGGGGAAAACTGAACTCTGCAAAGCCTTATTCGGCGCCAGCAAAAGCCGACTGCGCTACGGCGAACTTAACGGCCAGCCGTGGCGGCCGCGCGATCCGGCCGATTCCGTCCTCCAGGGGCTGGCGCTGGTGCCGGAAGAGCGGCGCAAAGAGGGGATATTCATCGATGAGGCGATCGCCATGAATCTGGCGGTCAGCGCCGATAACAGCTTTTCGCGCTGGAACCTGTTCGGCCATCGGCAGGCGTGGCGGTGGGCGCAGGAGGTTATTGCTCGTATCGGCGTGCGCGCCACCGGGCCAGGGCAGACGTTGCGCCGTCTCTCCGGCGGTAATCAGCAAAAAGTGGCCATCGGCAAATGGCTGCGCGGCAGTGCAAACGTGCTGATTTTCGACGAGCCGACGAAAGGGGTGGACGTGAAAGCGAAAACCGATCTGTTTCAGTTGATTGATGGCCTGGCGCGGGAGGGCCGGGGCGTGATTTACGCCTCCGGCGAATTTTCCGAGCTGGTGGGCCTGTGCGATCGCATCTGCGTGTTGTGGGATGGGCGCATTGTGGCGGAAATTCCCGGCGCCGAAGCGCGGGAAGAGACGATTCTTTATTACTCCACCGGAGGAGCGGCAGCGTGAGTAAGGCCCTGGCAGTCAACGCGACGGTATCGGGCCGTCAGCGGTTTTTCGATTTTCTCTATAAATGGGGCATGTTGCTGACCGTGGTGCTGCTGGTTGGCGTCTTTGGTTTAGCCTCCGATAACTTTCTTGACCCTTTTAACATCATCAACATTCTGCGCTCCATCGCTATCGTGACGGTGATTGCCATCGGGGTGTCGATTTCGCTCACTATTGGCGGTTTTGATCTGTCGGTGGGGTCGACGGCGTCGCTGGCGAATGCGTTAGTGATTTCGTTGTTTGTCTGGCACGGCCTGAACACCACTGAAGCCATTCTGATCACCCTCGCGCTCTGTACGCTGGTGGGGTTATTCAACGCGTTTCTGATCGTGGTGCTGCGCATTCCTGACATGCTCGCCACGCTTGCCAGCCTGTTTGTGATTCAGGGGGTGGCGATGACCTACAGCTACGGCGGCTCGATCACCGAAAATATGGTGTTGCCGAGCGGCGATATGGCTGAAGGCACGATTCCGGCGGCGTTTGGCGCGCTGGGGCAGGTTCCGACCATCGTCATTATCATGCTGGTGGTAACGCTAATCGCGCAGCTGGCGCTGTCGTTCACCACCCACGGGCGGCGGATGTACGCCATCGGCGGCAACCCGGAGGCGGCGAGACTCTCCGGCCTGCGGATCACGCGCTATAAAGTGGCGGCCTACGTGATTGCCTCGCTGCTGGCCGGGCTGGGCGGCATTCTGCTGGCATCAAGGATTGGTTCTTCCCAGGTGAACGCCGGCGGCGGTTACCTGATGGACGCGGTCGCGGCGGCGTGGATCGGCTTTTCTCTGGCGGGCTCCGGCAAACCGAATGCGCTGGGGACGCTGGTAGGAGCGGTTATCCTTGGCGTGCTTTCCAATGGCCTGGTGATGCTGTCGGTGCCCTATTACGCGATGGACATTATTAAAGGACTGGTGCTGGCTGGCGCGCTGGCACTGACCTATTTTCAGCGCCGTACCTAACACTTTACAGGGTAAACAAAATGAAAAAGATAGCACTTTCTCTTATGGCGCTGGGCCTGCTGCAGTCGATGGCAGCGCTGGCGCAGACCCCGACGCCGGTTCCGGCGGCGATAGCTGAGCATAACGGCCCGATCCGCATCGCGGTGATTCGCAATCTCGGTTCTGACGATAACACTACCCAGTTTGTCGCCGGGGCGATTCAGGAAGGTAAAAAGCTCGGTTTTAAAGTCAGCGCTTTCCTGAGCAACGGTGATGACGCGAAGTTCCAGGATTTCGTCAATCAGGCCATTAGCCAGAAATACGACGGTATTATTCTTTCCCAGGGGCGCGATCCCTACTCGACCGCGCTGGTGAAAAAAGCGGTCGATGCCGGGATCAAAGTGGCGGTGTTCGATACCGCGGTGCAGGGAGCCGTCCCCGGCGTGACGGTTAGCCAGCAGGATGACGCCTCGTTGACCGAGCTCTCTTTTGGCCAACTGGTAAAAGACTTCAACGGCAAGGCCAACATTATCAAGCTATGGGTGGCAGGCTTCCCGCCAATGGAGCGCCGCCAGGCAGCCTACCAGACGCTGCTTAAACAAAATCCGGGGATTAAAGAGCTGGAGTCTATCGGCGCCGTTTCATCCGACGTGCAGGGTGACACCGCTAACAAGGTCGGCGCAATTTTGGCTAAGTATCCTAAAGGTAAAATTGACGCCATCTGGGGGACATGGGATGCCTTTAGCCAGGGAGCCTATAAGGCGCTGAAAGAAAACGGGCGCAGCGAAATCAAACTCTACAGCATCGATATTTCCAATCAGGATTTACAGTTGATGCGGGAGGCCGGTAGTCCGTGGAAGGTTAGCGTGGCGGTCGACCCGAAACTCATTGGCGCCACCAACGTACGCTTGATTGCCAATAAGATTGCCGGGGAAAGCACCCCGGCTACCTACGATTTCAAAGCGGCGGCCATTCCGCAGGCGCTGCTGGCGGCACAACCGGGGGCGGCCAACGTGGCGTCGCTGGGGAAAATCATCCCTGGCTGGGGGCAGACCGAAGACTTTATTGCCCCGTGGTTTGCCACCCTGGAAGCCCAACATAAATAATCACGCGGTTAGCTGTACTGACGTACGCGGGCGATAAGTTCGTCCACGCTATCGATACGCTCGGCGATGACGATCAGCGCTTTGCCGAGCGTAATTGCATGGCGCAGGCATTCGTGGCGCATGGCCGTGTCCTGAATCGAATCGATATCGGCGACGTGTGAAAGCCCGACGCTGCGGCGTATCAGTTCAGTTCCGCAGAATCCAATGGCATCGCACCATACTTTTTTGAGGAATACTGAGGCGTAACCGGGGCAGGCCAGCGCCGCATCGCGGGTTTTCTCCGTTGCTAACGTCTGGAAACGCTCGCTGAAGGTGTGCCACAAGGTCTGTATATCGTTGAGCCGCTGTTCGCGCGCGGCGGCGGCATCGCGAATGCCGAGATGGCCAGGTAGACCGCAATAGTTAAGCAACAAATTGCCAATGGCGGTGCCGACGTCAAAACCGATAGGGCCGAAATAGCCAAATTCCGCATCGATGGCTTTAAGGCTATTTTCAGCGACGAAGATGGAGCCGCTATGAATATCGCCGTGCAGCAGGGCTTCGGCCTGTGAGAAAAAGCGGTGCTTCAGCGCCGCGACCGCCAGTTTAAGCTGAGCGTCCTCACGCAGGGCGGCAACCTCTTCTTCCAGCTCCGCCGGGTAGTTATTGCGCTCGTGGATCTGATACGGATCGTTAAAAAACAGATCCTCGGTGATCTCGCACATTTCCGGATTGATAAATTGCGCCACCTGCGCTTTTTTCTCATGCGGATGGAGATAGAAATCGCTAGTGTGGAACAGTGCCTGCGCCAGATATTCGCCCAACTGGCGCGCCGCCTGCGGATAGTAGACGTTGCCGATAAGCTCGCCGCGCCAGATACGGTGGTCGGACAGGTCTTCCATTACCATGACCGCCAGAGCGGGATCGAAATGGAGAATTTGTACCGTATGTTGCGGGCTGTGTTGGTAGTGCGCGACCAGGGTCTGTGCTTCGAGGCGCGCGCGGTCGAGGGTCAGCGGCCAGGATTCGCCGACGCAGCGCACGTAGGGCAGCGCCTGCTTAACAATAATCCGGCTCACGCCCTGAGCATCGAAAATTTTGAACACCAGATTGAGATTGCCGTCGCCTACCTCCTGCGCCGACACCAGCTCAGACGGATCGTCGAGCCCGCCAAATTGTTGTGCGTAAGCCACCGCATCGCTGGCCGTGAAGGTATGGTATTGCGACATTGCCTCGATCCTCAAAAGTGCTGAATTAAGCCGTTCAGACGTCTATACATCTGGATTTCATCCTGACACAATGTGATACAACAACGCAACAGGGATTTAACGATATGCAGACACTACAGACCACCAGCCTGCGGGTAAGCGAAAATCAGCTTTTTATTCTCGATCAACAGGCATTGCCGCAGGAAAAACGCTGGCTGGCGGCGGATAACGTTGCGCTGCTGGTAGACCATATTCATGCTTTGCGGGTGCGCGGCGCGCCGTTGATTGGTCTCTCCGCCAGTCTGCTGCTGGCGCTGTTGGCGCAGCGCGGCTTATCCCGCGACGAGCTTGCTCAGGCGCTGGAAACCCTGCGCGCGGCGCGGCCGACGGCGGTCAATCTAATGAATAATCTCGATCGTATGAAGCAGGCGCTGGCGCAGGAAGACTATCCGCAGGCGCTGGAGAGCGAAGCTCTACGCCTGATTGCGGAAGATAAACAGCTGTGCGCCAGCATTGCCGAAGCTGGCAATGCGCTGGTAACGCCGGGTAGCCGTTTGTTGACCCACTGTAATACCGGTGGCCTGGCGACGGCGGGGGTCGGCACCGCGCTGGGGGTTATCGCTTTGGCCCATGAACAGGGCAAGGTGGCTAACGTCTGGGTCGATGAGACGCGGCCGCTGCTGCAGGGCGGGCGCCTGACCGCCTGGGAATTGGGGGAGCTGGGCGTGCCGTATCAGCTTATTACCGACTCAATGGCCGCCAGCCTGATGGCGCAGGGGCAGGTTGATGCGGTATGGGTCGGCGCGGATCGTATCGCCGCCAACGGCGACGTGGCGAATAAAATTGGGACCTATTCGCTGGCGGTGCTGGCTCACTATCATCGTATTCCTTTCTACGTGGCGGCGCCGCAAACCACTCTCGATCGCTACTGCCCGAACGGCGCGGCGATCCCGATTGAACAGCGTGCGGCGCAAGAGGTGACCGGCGTAAAAGGCAGCTTTGGCGCTGTGCAGTGGGCGCCAGAAAACGCGCCGGTTTATAACCCGGCCTTTGACGTGACGCCAGCTGCGTTAATCAGCGGTTGGGTGCTGGATAACGGCGTGGTCACGCCACAGCAGGTGGCGGACGGTATTTTTGCGCCGCTGGCGTAACGGTTAACAGTGATAAGGAACGATTATGTGGCAAGAGCGACTCGCACAACTGGTGACCACCTGTCACTGGATTGGCGCAAAAGGGTGGGCGCCGGCAACCGGCGGCAATATGTCAGTACGAGAGGATGCGCGCTGGTGTTGGTTAAGTGAATCGGGGCGCGATAAGGGCAGCCTGACCAGCGACGATTTTCTACAGGTAGATATCCTAAACAATAATGCGCCGTCGGGGCGGAAACCGTCGGCGGAAACCGGGTTGCATACGCTGGTTTATCGCCTGTTTCCTGAAGCGAACGTCGTGCTGCACGTGCATACCGTGCACGCTACGGTGCTCTCACGTCTTGAAACCAGCGATACCCTGCAGCTGCAGGGCTATGAAATGCAAAAAACGCTGAGCGGGCAGCATAGCCATCTCGATAGCGTACCGGTGGCGATTTTCGATAACGATCAGGATATTGAGGCGCTGGCGGAGCGGGTTGAAGCGTATGCCCGTAGCCATCCTTTGCGTTATGGATTTTTGATCCGCGGCCACGGTTTAACCTGCTGGGGCAGGGATGTTAGCGAGGCGCGGCGTCAGCTGGAAGGGCTCGAATTTCTCTTCGAATGCGAGCTGCTGCGCCGCCGCTATGCATAAAGGTTAGGGTAAGCGCGGATAGGCATCGGCGATAGCATCGCCGGTGAACTGCGCTATCCAACCTTCCGGATTGTCAAAAATACGAATGGCGGTGAAATTCGGCTCCGAACCCATATCGAACCAGTGCGGCGTATGCGCCGGGACGGAGATCAGATCGTTCTTTTCGCACAGCACCTGAAAGACTTCATCGCCGATATGCAGGCAAAACAGCCCGGCGCCTTCGACAAAGAAGCGCACTTCATCTTCGCCATGGGTATGCTCATTGAGGAATTTAGCCCGCAGCGCCTCTTTCTGCGGATTATCCGCCCGCAGGCTAATGACATCCCAGCTCTGGTAGCCCTTTTCAGCCACCAGTTTATCAATCGCGTGCTGATAGGCCGCAATAACGGTTTCAGCGGTTGGCGCCGGGCCCAGGTAGCGATCGGCCTGCCAGCGCTCGAAGCGCACCCCTTTTGCGCGCAATTGCTGCTGGATTTCATCGGCGTTGCTGCTGTGCCAGCGTGGATGGCTGGCGTCGTTAACGGAAAAAATAGTTAATTCGCTCATGCGGGAAGTTGCTCCGGGTCGATGTCGTCAAAACGCTGAACCTGTGGATGATGGCTGGCCGGGTCGCGGTCGCCGCGTACCAGCTGCAGGGTGCGTAAACCTGCCGCTTCGGCGGCGTCCAGTTCCTGATGGATATCAGAGAGGAACAGAATGCTCGCCGGGCTATGCCCCAGTTGTTCGGCGATAGTGCGATAGGATTGAACTTCGCGTTTGGCGCCGACCAGGGTATCGAAATAGCCGCTGAAGAGATGAGTAATATCACCTTCGTCGCTGTAGCCAAATAACAATTTCTGCGCGGCAACCGAGCCTGAGGAATATACATATAAATCAATGCCCATCGCCTTCCACTTCTCCAGCGCCGGGAGTACATCGGGATAAAGATGGCCGGTAAAGTCGCCGTTCAGATAGCCCTCGCGCCAGATAATGCCCTGCAGCGCTTTCAGCGCCGTGGATTTACGATCTTCGTCCATGAAGCGGAATAGCGTGTCGATAAGCGCTGCGGTGCTGGCTTCGGGAGCGGCGATTTCTGTACGCAGATTGTCGAGAATGGTACTGACCGGCTCGACATACTGCTGCGCGCTGACAAAAGCGGCCAGCCGCTCGCGGGCATAGGGGAATAAGACGTTATGGACGAAGCGAATGTCGCTGGTGGTGCCTTCAATATCGGTCACGATAGCGCGGATCATGGTATCTCCAGAGTGGATAGTGCGCCGTGCTGCCGGTGGCGTCGGTTTGCCGCCTGCCTGCGGCAAGCGAAATAACGTTAGTATTTAGACGTCTAAGCGTCTTGATTGCCAAATATTAACATCGTGTTATAGTGGCTTCAACAACAGCATTACAATCGGAACAAAGAGAATGAGCATTAAGCCACTGATTCCTGAGAGTAAACTCCCTGCATTAGGCACCACCATTTTTACCCAGATGAGCGCGCTGGCGCAGCAGCATCAGGCCATCAATCTATCACAAGGTTTTCCGGATTTTGATGGCCCGCGTTACCTACAGGAACGGTTGGCCTGGCACGTCGCCCAGGGGGCTAACCAGTACGCTCCGATGACCGGCGTACCGGCTCTGCGCGAAGCCATTGCCGATAAAACCGCTGAGCTGTATGGCTATCGCCCGGATGCGAATAGCGATGTCACCGTCACCGCGGGGGCGACCGAAGCGCTGTATGCGGCGATCACCGCGCTGGTCAGACCCGGCGATGAGGTGATCTGCTTTGACCCGAGCTATGACAGCTACGCGCCAGCGGTAGAACTTTCCGGCGGGGTGCTGAAACGTATTGCTCTGCAGCCGCCGCATTTCCGCGTTGACTGGCAGCAGTTTGCCGCCACGTTAAGCGACCGCACCCGTTTGGTCATTCTTAATACGCCGCATAATCCATCAGCCACGGTCTGGCAGCGGGAAGATTTTGCCGCGCTGTGGCAGGCGATCGCCGAACGGGAAATCTACGTTATCAGCGACGAAGTGTATGAACATATCTGTTTTGCAGAGCAGGGCCATACCAGCGTGCTGGCCCATCCGCAGCTGCGCGAGCGGGCAGTCGCGGTCTCTTCTTTCGGTAAAACCTTTCACATGACCGGCTGGAAAGTGGGTTACTGCGTGGCGCCTGCCGCCATCAGTGCCGAGCTGCGTAAGGTGCACCAGTATTTGACGTTTGCCGTCAATACGCCCGCTCAATTGGCGCTGGCGGATATGCTGCACGCGCAGCCGGAGCACTACCGCGAACTGCCTGCGTTTTATCGGCAGCGTCGGGATCTGTTTATCGATGCGCTACGTGATAGCCGGCTGGAGATTTTGCCTTGTGAAGGGACCTACTTCTTGCTGGCCGACTATAGCGCGATCTCTGACCTTGATGACGTCAGCTTCTGTCGCTGGCTGACCACTGAAGTCGGCGTGGCGGCGATCCCGCTGTCGGTATTCTGTGCCGATCCGTTCCCGCATAAGCTGATTCGCCTGTGCTTCGCCAAGCAGCCGGAGACCCTGCTGGCGGCAGCAGACCGGCTGCGTCGCCTGTAGCTATTTCACCGTCCATGCCTGAGAAAATTGACGGTCGGCGAACATCTCGGCCAGACCGTTAATTTGCTTCAGGCGCAGCACTTCATCGGCATCCATCCCCAGCTCTTTGCTGATTTTGCTATTACTCCAGCCGAGATTGGCCAGCTCGCGGACAATTTCCGACATCGCGTGGATCTGATGGCGCCCGCGCGCCCGGTTGTGGCGGATAGTCGCGGCCATCAGGGCATCGCGCGGGGGGCTGTTCGCCGACAGACAGGTTACCGGCAAATATCCCTTGAGCTGTTTTTTCAGCGACAGCTTGCTGCCCGCCAGTTCGTGGCGGTGAAAACCGTCAACGATGGTATAGCGTTTTGACTGTTGATTCTGCACCACGATCGGTTGCGTGAAACCATTGGCCTCCAGCGAAGTTAATAACAGCCGCTTTTCCGGCGGCGCAAGGTTATTAGGGTTGTAATCGTTGGGAACCACGTCTTCCTCTTTAACCCATAGCACGCAGTCAACCGGCTGGTTGTGAAAGGGGCTATGGCGGTGCAGAGCCTGGCGAAAGTGATTCAGCGCGTCGATTTTTTCCTCTTCCGGCAGCGCTGCCAGATACTCTTCTATTTGGGTAATTAGTCGTTGTTGCATAGCAGTCCCCATTGTTGGCGTTTTTTACTTATGCGCTTGCAGTAGCTTTTATAGCGGGTGGCTTTAGTTGGGCTAAATGAGAGCTGGCGACACCAGTAATCATTGTTTAATAACACTTTGCAGACGCGCCGCCATGAAGGGATATCCCGGGTGCCGATGTCGCTCTCCTGGCTATCGGGGATATCCTCCATTCCCTGTTTTTGATACCAATGCAGATAGACCGCGATTTTATTACGATAATGCTCGGCAGTTGGCCGCGGCATGCTATCCAGCAGGAACAGGGCGTAACTCTTCCAGCTGTGGTGCCCGGGTTTATCGAGTTTGCGGTGGCCATAAAATTTGTTGTCGTACCCTGCGTAAATACCACCGCTGTGCACGCCGTTTACGCGCTGGCAAATGGCTGCCCAACGTTCTGGCTCCAGCACGTGGTACAGCCAGAGCCCCTGGCGCTGCTCCGGGCCAAAGGGTTCGCAGATGCGCATATAGCGCAGCGGCACCCCGGCCTGATACATCAGATCGTAAAGGGGGTTATAGGTATGACCGCTTTTGCTAAACCACGTCCAGATATCGGCGGTTTTCCAGTCATAAATCGGGTAGATGTACCAGGTATGGCCGCCCGGTGCCGATGTCGTCCATGGCTTATCATCGGCAAAGCGCAGTTTGCGCTGAGATGAGATGGTCATAAACCGATTAAGCGATTCATCTGCCCGGATACCCACCATCATCGCCGCCGGACGGTTTTGTGAAAACCAGTCGGCGAAATCACGGACGAACTCTTCGAAGCTCATTCCGCTGCTATAAAACGGGAAATAGCCGGGATCGGTAATGGCGTCAGCGGGCGGCTGGCGTACCCAGTTGACACCCGGCTCCCAGCATTGCCACTCCGGCGAAAATTGGGTCAGCGAATTTTGCGTGGTCAGCGGTAGGGCAACCCAATAAAATTTTTCAATGACATCCTGGTATTCGGCACGGATATTTGCGCAATGCTGAATGGTGCAGGAAAATTGCGCCTCCCAGTCGATAAACAGCACGCTGAATTTTTTGCCCATTTTCCGTGCGCAAAGCGCCGCCAGGTGCAGCATGGTGGTGGAGTCTTTTCCGCCGGAGAAAGAGATACAGATGCGTGAAAAATTTTCTAATACCCACTGTATCCGCTGCTGGCTAGCCTGAAGAACGGACTCGGGTAATGGAATTTTTATCAATGACATTACCATTAATCCTTTAATGTGATGGATGCGCTTTCACGGGTAGTGTAGAACACATTAAGGGTAAGGTTAATATGAAATGGTAATGTTTTAAGTGGGAGAAATGTAATTCACATAAACATATTCACAGAGAGAATATGTTTATGATGACAAATCAATTAATAGCCGCGTTCTGAGATATAAAGTCAGCGAATTTGGGGTTATTCAAGGATGAACGATTATAAATCATATAGGCCATTACCGGAGGGACGGGGTCGGGTAATGTGATTTCACGAAATTTAAATGATGCGCCAAAATAATTCAAAGCATGCTTCGGGATAAAGCCAATAAGATCGCTTTGATTAATTGTCGTTAAAATAGCGATCAGAGAGTTGCTGCGAAACGCGACTCTCCGTTCTGGCATGAGTTCACTTTTGTGCTGCTGGAATGCTTTTACATTCGGATCGGTTGAGACGTAAAGCGTAAATCCCTCGCGGGAAATATTTTCGTATGAATTAAGCAATTCCGCCCGCGGATGGTTCTCCCGACAAACCAGCGCAATTTCTAGTTCCTGAAAAGGCTGACAAATCGTGCTGTGGTTTGATAGTGGCGTAATGCTATAGATCAGATCCGCTTTACGGTAGGCCATCAGGTCTTCGACGCTTTCTGGCGACAGGAGTAGATCGCGGTGATCGATTTGCAGATTAGGATCCATGTGTAATTTGTTAATTAAATCCATTGTCCCCGGTGATATAAGAAGCTGTGGACTATAAATAACAAATCGTTTACTCAACTCGGAATGATTGGCGATGTTAATTGTTTTTTCTAATTGGTTGAGATTTTTTTCCAGATGGTGATGTAAGTTCATGCCCACGGTTGTCGGGGTAATTCCTTTACCAGAACGCACAAATAGCGGGTCGTTTAATTGATTACGTAATCTCTGCAGCGACTGACTGACCGCAGAAGGGGTAATAAACAGCGTCTCTGCCGCTTTACTAATGCTAAGGTGCTGATAAATGCACTCGAAGATAACCAACAGGTTTAGATCGAATTTTTTTAAGTCATAAAGGTTGGCCATGCTTAACGTCCTGTTTATGTTGCATCGAGGCGAACGGATTATTATTTCTTACCGTTATACATTTGTGGCGATGCCATCAAATATCATTATTAAAGCTAAATATACAATTAATCCCTACTAAATGTATACCAACCAATCGTGTTCCGCCAGATCCTTTTTTGTCCTTAAGCACCTGGCGGAAATGGGTTATTTTTTACTGCTGGCTTTCCCCCATCATCACCTGCAGTTTTTCTTTATCGGGTAATCCTACTACCTGCTGCAGCATGTTGTCTTTATTCATATAGTAAATAGCCGGAGTGGCGTTAGCACCGAGGTCATCCATCAGCTGCTGATTGATATTCAGCGTCCTCATCAAGGCAGCAGGGATATCCGCCGGTACGTTCAGCTTCAGTTTGCCGTTGGATTGTTCGTAATCATGCCAGGTTTGCGCCGGGTTTTTGCTGGCCAGAATCGCTGCCGCGGTGGCCGGGCTCTCTGGTTTAATCACACCGACCAATAAGGTGCGTAGTTGCACCTTACCGGAATCAACCCACGGCCGCGCCTGTTGCCAGAACTGTTTACAGTAGGGGCAGAAAGGGTCGGCAAACACATAAAGGACGATGGGCGCCTCTTTTTTGCCTTCCAGAAGCCAGTCAGCGGACTCGAGTTTTTTCCACATCGCCTGTCCGGCCGGGGTATAGAGTTCTTTCTGGAAAAGCTGTTCGCTCAGATTGTTACCGTTTTCGTCGTACATATAGCCGGAAATGGCGTGCTTACCGTCGGGGGTGAGATAAATAGCAACGCCCATATCCTGATACTTCCCGAGCCAGCCTTTGACGCCGCCGGGGGCTTCAAAGGGCTTAATGATAGTAATACCCTGTTTTTCTATTGCTTTTACGGGGGCGGGGAGGTCTTCGGCGTAGCTACACAACGGCAGCAGGCTCAGGAAAAGCAGTCGTTTTAGCATGAGTATTCCTTTTAAATCAGAAGCTAACATGTTGTGGAGGTGAAACCTATCGCAGCCATAGATAACACCTGCCAGGGGCCAGGTTGCCCTTTGATTCGGTGAATGATGTAATCACCCATGCTGTTACATTAAGGTGTAGAGCGCAACATATTGCCAGCCATTCTGGCGCTGAAGCTACCTGCGGGTATTTCAGGTAACGGGGCCGCCTGAGAGGGCGGCCTTTTTACTTTCAGCGAAATGAGGCGAAACACGGGGAAAAACCGCGATCGCGACGGCAGGTTCACAAAGTTGTCTTGTTACGGTTGTTAGATAACGCTTATTGATTTGATAATGCAAACGCATTGGTCGAGTCAGGAAAAATTCGTTAACTTAGACCTCAACAAAAACACGGAGGAAGTATCGATGTCTTTAATTAATACCAAAATCAAACCTTTCAAAAACCAGGCATTCAAAAACGGTGAATTCATCGAAGTTACCGAAAAAGACACTGAAGGCCGCTGGAGCGTCTTCTTCTTCTACCCGGCCGACTTCACTTTCGTTTGCCCGACCGAACTGGGCGACGTGGCTGACCATTACGAAGAGCTGCAGAAACTGGGCGTAGACGTTTACTCTGTTTCTACCGACACCCACTTTACCCACAAAGCGTGGCACAGCAGCTCTGACACCATCGCTAAAATCAAATACGCGATGATCGGCGACCCGACTGGCGCCCTGACC
Organism: Klebsiella sp. CN_Kp088; assembly: GCF_040064335.1. Lineage (NCBI taxonomy): Bacteria > Pseudomonadati > Pseudomonadota > Gammaproteobacteria > Enterobacterales > Enterobacteriaceae > Klebsiella > Klebsiella sp. CN_Kp088. Next base: position 58,928 of record NZ_JBEAIQ010000020.1, read on the forward strand.
CGTAACTTCGACAATATGCGTGAAGATGAAGGTCTGGCTGACCGCGCGACCTTCGTCGTTGACCCGCAGGGTATCATCCAGGCAATCGAAGTTACCGCTGAAGGTATCGGCCGTGATGCGTCTGACCTGCTGCGTAAAATCAAAGCCGCTCAGTACGTTGCTTCCCATCCAGGCGAAGTGTGCCCGGCTAAGTGGAAAGAAGGCGAAGCGACTCTGGCTCCTTCTTTAGATCTGGTTGGTAAGATCTAATTCGTTTTATTCCCGCTAATCAACGGGCGCACCAGCGCCCGTTTTATTCCAACACCATGATGCAAGCGCATTCAGGCTGCCTGACTAAGGCCGCTTGCATGATGATGTTTTAAGCCCAGGAGATAAAAATGCTCGACACCAACATGAAAACCCAGCTCAAGGCCTATCTTGAGAAGCTGACCAAACCTGTTGAGCTGATTGCCACGCTGGATGACAGCGCTAAATCGGCAGAGATCAAGGAACTGTTGGCTGAAATCGCTGAACTGTCAGACAAAGTTACCTTTAAAGAAGACAACACGCTGGCGGTACGTAAGCCATCGTTCCTGATTACTAACCCAGGTTCCAACCAGGGGCCGCGTTTTGCTGGTTCTCCCCTGGGACATGAGTTCACCTCATTAGTACTGGCGCTACTGTGGACCGGCGGTCATCCGTCGAAAGAAGCGCAGTCGCTGCTGGAGCAGATCCGCAACCTTGACGGTGATTTTGAATTCGAGACTTACTACTCGCTCTCTTGCCACAACTGCCCGGACGTGGTGCAGGCGCTGAACCTGATGGCGGTGCTGAACCCGCGCATCAAACACACGGCGATTGATGGTGGAACCTTCCAGAATGAAATCACCGATCGCAACGTGATGGGCGTACCGGCGGTGTTTGTGAATGGTCAGGAGTTTGGTCAAGGTCGTATGACGCTGACTGAAATCGTCGCCAAAGTGGATACCGGCGCGGAAAAACGCGCGGCGGAAGAGCTGAACAAACGCGATGCTTATGATGTTCTGATCGTCGGTTCCGGCCCGTCTGGCGCCGCGGCGGCGGTATACTCCGCGCGTAAAGGCATTCGTACCGGCCTGATGGGCGAACGTTTCGGCGGCCAGGTGCTGGATACTGTAGATATCGAAAACTATATTTCCGTACCGAAAACCGAAGGCCAAAAACTGGCCGGCGCCCTGAAAGCGCACGTCAGTGAATATGATGTTGATGTGATTGATTCACAAAGCGCGGCAAAACTGATCCCGGCAGCCGTCGAAGGTGGGCTGCATCAGATCGAAACCGCCTCCGGCGCGGTGCTGAAAGCGCGCAGCGTGATCATCGCAACCGGCGCCAAATGGCGTAATATGAACGTGCCTGGTGAAGACCAATACCGCACTAAGGGCGTAACCTACTGCCCGCACTGCGACGGCCCGTTGTTTAAAGGTAAACGAGTGGCGGTGATTGGCGGCGGTAACTCTGGCGTTGAAGCGGCAATTGATTTGGCGGGCGTCGTTGAACACGTGACGTTGCTGGAGTTCGCGCCAGAAATGAAAGCCGACCAGGTGCTGCAGGATAAAGTACGCAGCCTGAAAAATGTCGATATTATTCTCAACGCCCAGACCACCGAAGTGGTTGGCGACGGTAGTAAGGTGACGGGGCTGCAGTACCGCGACCGCGTCAGCGGCGATGAGCATCATGTCGCGTTAGCTGGTATTTTTGTCCAGATCGGTCTGTTGCCGAATACCAACTGGCTGGAAGGTACGGTTGAGCGTAACCGCATGGGTGAAATCATCATTGATGCCAAATGTGAAACCAACGTGAAGGGCGTATTTGCCGCCGGCGACTGCACTACTGTGCCGTACAAACAAATTATTATCGCCACTGGCGAAGGTGCGAAGGCTTCTTTGAGCTCATTCGATTATCTGATTCGTACCAAAAGCGCATAAAAAGTCGTAAGACAACACCTGCACACAGCAAAGAGGCGACCCTGGGGTCGCCTCTTTTTTTGCTTATTGCACCGTTCCGTTATCTCACGACCATTACCGGAATATGGGCATGACGAATCACGCTTGAGGCGTTTGAACCCAGTAAATGGGTGCTGATCGACGGATTACGTGAACCGATGACTACCACGTCAGCTTTGATTTCATTGGCCAGTTCATTAACCATATCGCGGACGTTGCCGAAACGCACATGGCTCTTAATACGTGAAGGGTCAATGCTAAAGTGGCCGACCATGGCCTGTAAGCGAGTTTCCGCTTCATGCTGTAAATGCTCTTCAAAGCGGCGCAGATCGGCGGTAAAACGGCTCATGGTGAAGCTGGATGAACCGGGTAAGACGTGAAGTAAATGAATAATACCGTCCTGTTGGGCGAGAAACTCTGCATGGCGGACAGCCTTGTCGCTCAGCTCCATTTCAAAGACATCAACCGGCATAATGATAGTTTTATACATATGCATTTCTCCTTGTTTGTCTGTTTCTATATCAACATATTATACAAGGATATTGTGGCATTCAGGTCGCAAAACTGTATACGCCGTCACGGGATGAGGTAAAAATTTGTCAGAGAGGAAGGGAAACAGAAAGAGGATGACGAGGCATCCTCTGAATAAAGCGTGAAACGCCTCAGGCAGCGGGGTATTTAGCGGTGGAATTCACCTGCGGCTTCCGGCTGGTACAGCAATTCCAGCACTTCCAGATGCGCCGATGCGCCGCCGGGTAACTCCCAATGAATGGAGGTCCCGACTTTCAGCCCGAGCAGCGCCGCGCCAACCGGCGCCAGAACCGAAAGCTGAGTGGCGCTATCGGTCGCCTGCGCCGGGAAAACCAGTGTCCGCACACGTTCTTCACCGCTGGTTAAGTCGCGGAAGCGGACTTTGCTGTTCATGCTGACGACGTCGTGCGGCATTGCTTCCGGCGCCAGCATTTGCGCGCGGTCCAGTTCGTCGTTCAGGGCATCGGCCACCGGTGAATTAGCATACGCCGGCTGTTCAAGCAGTCTGTCGATACGTTCAGCATCAAATTCATTAATAATGATTGCGGGTCTGGTCATTGCATACTCCATGTTATCCAGGAACCTTTTCCGTAAAAGAAAACCCTCGCCGAAAGGGGCAAGGGTTAATGTCCCTTCATCATACTGAGACTTGCCTGATGTTTGAAGTGATTAAGCGCACATTCAGCGCATCGTTAGCAAAAGCAGATGAAATGGGCGCATCGCTTTGTTATCAAGAACCGACTTTGTCCAGCACAAACTGCTTAGCGCAGTTGCCCGGATGCGGCTGCGGCAGGAACGAATCTGCGCCCAGCGGAGCATTGATCGCGCTAGCTTTGATGGAGATTTGCATTTCCGTTAAATAAGCGGGATTGCCGTCACAGGTTAATTTAAAGGCTTTCACGTTTTGCGCGCCATAGGCTTTGGTGACGGCGGCATCAAAATCGCTACGGCTAACGGTTTGTCCGTAATGTTTCGCCAGAAAATCGCCGATTGCGCTTTGCTTCACTTCGCCATTCAGGCGCACCATCGTGCCGAAGTAGCTATCCGGATCGAAGCCGAAACAGACGCCATGTTTGGCATACTCATAGCGTTCCAGGCAGGAGTTACCGCCGGACCCCGGCATCACGCTATTCAGCTTATTGGCCATTTCCAGCGATAGCCCGGTTTCCGCGGCCTGGCATTTACGCCCGGCTCTGACTTCCGGCATATTGGGGATAGGGCGCGTCGCGCAGCCGTAGCGCATCCAGCGGCGCTCATCGACGCCGCGCGAGGCGATCGACTTCGGCAGGCCCGGCCACAGGCCGTGTACCGTCAGAAAATCGGCTTTGTTGCGTTCTTCCTGCTGTAGCCGGCACTCCTCTGGTTCATTACGATTCCTATCCAGCATGCTCTGACAAAAACCGGTTTGCCAGGACAATGCCAGCACGTAACGATCGAAATCACCGTATTTCGTCGCGGTAAGCGGTTCTGCGCCAACCTTTGTTGCGCCGAGTAAAAGGGCAATGGCGACGACATCCTTCCTGAACATTTTTATTCCTGATAGTGGGAGATGATTAATTGCTGGGATTTATTAAAGCATAAAAAAGGCGCCTGCTGGCGCCTTTTCACTGCGGTTTGTGGTTTATTGAATCGCGGCGCCGGGGACCAGAATCTCGGTGGCGATGATCACCACTAACAGGCCGACGATAACGGGAACCGAGGTGCGTTTAACAACTTCGAACGGAGAAACCTTCGCCATTCCCGCCACCGCCACCACCACGCCGGAAACCGGTGAAATGGTGCGTCCCAGATTCGATGCCTGCAACATAGGGATCGACAGATAGGCCGGGTTGATGCCGGAAGAGTGGGCAAGCTTCGGGATCATCTCAACGAAGGCGTAAAACGGCGCGTTGCCGGAACCGGTGGTCATCGCCGCCAGCATGGTCAGGACGACTAATACCAACATCAGGATGATGCTGGCGGATCCGAACGAGGTCGCAATAGAGATAAGACCGTCGATAAAACCGATAGTGCTCAGACCCTGGGCAAATACGCCCGCCGCCACCAACAGCATGACGACGCTGGCGAAGGCGTCCGCCATGCCGCGATAGGCGGCTTCCAGCCCGGTGAAGACCTTTTTAGTGTCAAAACTGCGCAGGAATTCCAGGACTGAAGCCAGCACCATACAGATCACCAGAATCGTGATGATGTGTAACTCCGGCCCCCATTTGCCGTCAAAAATCAGCACGCCGATAATCGGTGTGAAAGGCAGAATGGCGTACAGCCCCGGGGCGGTGGTGGTTATCTCATTGACGTCGAGCATCTCGTGCAAGGCGTTCTCTTTTTTATCGAGGTAGCGCTGCCAGAAGAAGTGAGCGATGGCCATACAGACGATAGCGGCAATCGAGATAGGTAAAGTGGTTTTGAAAGCGAAATCAATCAACGGCATTTCGGCAGCTTTGGCCGCCAGCACTACGTCACCGGAGGTTGGTGACAGGATCAACGCGGCAGGGGAGGCGCAAATCGCCGCCGCGGCGCCGCGGCTGATGCCGACATTGACCATTACCGGAAACAGCGTCGCCATCAGCAGCACCCCAAGGCCAGTTGCCGAGGAGACCGCCAGCGACATCAGGCAGGCGAGGAAGTAGGCGGCAATCATCAACAGATAAGGCGAGTTAATATATTGCAGCGGCTTAGAGGCCAGTTTAACCACCATATCGTTGGCGCCGATATGGGTCATATAGGTGGCGAAACCGCAGAGCATCATAATCATCATGCCGAGGTCGCCGCCGCGGCTCATGAGCAGTATTTTAATATATTCAAAGATGTCGGTTGCGGTGTAACCCGTAGTGGCGGCGCTGGCCGGGAGAACTTTATGTCCCATAATGGCGCTGGCGATAAGCAAGATTAAACCGCCGACAAACAGCACCCCTGTCGCGGAATAACCTTTTATAATGTAGCGGGCGACGCCCACAATAACCACGACCCCGATAAGGATCTCAACAAGCGTAAGCATACTTTACCCCTAAGCCATTAACCCAAAGAATCTGCTGATATCTAAAGCACTACAAAAATTAAGTGATGGAATGTGCCCAAAAAACGGACAGAACTTGCTGACCCAAATCAATAAACTACTGAGAATTGACTAATCAGAACCCGTGGCACGGCTAACATCACAAAAGTTGTCTACCAGCATGAGCTTTTTGCTATGGCGCAATTCAGGATTTTGCCTTATTCCGTTAACAGTCTATTAAGATTACATTTGTTACTTTACTTCGTTTTTAAAATTGCAATCGGTAATAGAGAAGTGTTTAAACTACGTCAATTTACATTATTTATGCTTGCGCTGTCCGGCCTGCTGCTGTCGTCCGGCTATGCTAACGCCTCGTTCTCGTCAACGCTCCGCGATGGCTACAATACGCTGACGGACAATGTCGCGCAAACCTGGAACGAGCCTGAGCACTACGATCTCTACATCCCGGCGATCACCTGGCACGCGCGCTTTGCCTATGACAAAGAGAAAACCGATAAGTATAACGAACGCCCATGGGGCGCGGGATTTGGCATGTCGCGTTGGGACGAGAAAGGTAACTGGCACGGCCTTTATCTGATGGCGTTTAAAGATTCCTTTAATAAGTGGGAGCCGATTGGCGGCTATGGCTGGGAAAAAACCTGGCGCCCGCTGGCCGACGACAACTTCCATCTTGGCCTTGGTTACACCCTTGGCGTAACGGCGCGCGACAACTGGAACTATATCCCGATCCCGGTGGTGCTGCCGCTGGCATCGATTGGCTACGGCCCGGCGACGTTCCAGATGACCTACATCCCCGGCACTTATAACAACGGCAACGTTTATTTTGCCTGGGCACGCATTCAGTTTTAATCGTTATAACGTAGTGACAAAAGTGATAAGTTCTTTGTCTTGTTGAAAAACAATGACTAACGTAACTGTCGGCTATAAAGATAGAGACTTTTATCACTTTTTAAGAAAGTTACGCTGGACAAAAGGCATCACAATTGATGTACTGGTATCCGACACAGCATTAGTGTCGTTTTTTAATTTAAAGGTAATTTTGATGTCTAAGATTAAAGGTAACGTTAAGTGGTTTAATGAGTCCAAAGGATTCGGTTTCATTACTCCGGAAGATGGCAGCAAAGATGTATTCGTACACTTCTCTGCAATCCAGTCCAACGGTTTCAAAACTCTGGCTGAAGGTCAGCGCGTAGAGTTCGAAATCACTAACGGTGCCAAAGGCCCTTCTGCTGCAAACGTAATGGCTATCTAACCAACGCGTCAGTAGAATATAAAAACCCGCTTATAGCGGGTTTTTTTTTGCCTGTCGTTAGCGGGCGGCTGACTGTGAGAACAGCCAGAATGCCGTCGCGGTCATGGCGAAAGAACCCAGTAGATTGACCAGCACGTTTAACAATGCCCAACTGAAACGCCCCTGCTGGAGCAGGAAGACCACTTCTGCTGAAAAGGTGGAGAAAGTCGTCAGGCCGCCGCAGAAACCGGTAGTGATAAGCAGTTTCCACATCGGATCGACATGCGTTAGACGATTGAACCACGCCAGCCCGGCGCCGATAATAAATGCGCCCAGCAGGTTAGCGATTAGCGTGCCAATGGGAATCGCATGATGCATGGGATTAAATTTCATGCCCAGCCACCAGCGCAACACGCTGCCGGTTCCGCCGCCAACAAAAACGGCTAAAAGGAGTTGTAACACGGTCATTTCCTGCTATTTGGTTAGGTATAAGGCCGAGTGTAGCGCGCCAAAGGCGTTTTTGGCTATGGATTCGAAGTGGGAGAAAGAGATGCGGGTAGCAGCAGGGCAATTTGCCGTCACGGCGCAGTGGCAAACTAATGCGCAGATCTGCGTTGAACTGATGCGTCAGGCGGCAGAATGCGGGGTATCGTTACTGGTCTTACCCGAGGCGTTGCTGGCGCGGGCCGATAACGATCCTGATATGTCGGTAAAATCAGCGCAGGCGCTGGACGGCGGCTTCATGCAGCAACTGCTGGCCGAAAGTCGGAGTAATGACTTAACCACGATATTAACGCTGCACGTGCCCTCTGGCGAAGGGCGCGCGAGCAATACCCTGGTCGCAATACGACAGGGGATGATTAGCGCACAATACCAGAAACTCCATTTGTACGATGCGTTTAATATGCAGGAGTCGCGGCTGGTGGATGCCGGCGAACAAATTCCGCCGTTAATTGATGTAAATGGGATGCGAATCGGCTTAATGACCTGCTACGATTTACGCTTTCCCGAATTAGCGCTATCGTTAGCGTTAAAGGGTGCCGATGTGTTGGTGCTTCCTGCCGCGTGGGTTCGCGGGCCATTGAAAGAACATCACTGGGCGACGCTGCTGGCGGCAAGAGCGCTGGATACCACCTGCTACATTATTGCGGCAGGCGAATGTGGAACGCGTAATATCGGTCAGAGCCGGATTATCGATCCGCTCGGTACCACCATTGCTGGCGCCGCTGCCCAGCCGCAGCTGATTTTTGCTGAGATATCCGCAGATTATATTCGTCAGGTGCGTGAGAGTTTGCCGGTGCTGCGTAATCGCAGATTTGCGCCACCGCAATTATTGTGACGTTTTTTTAAACAAGGCTTGATTCACCTTGTTACAGATTGCTATTGTGTCGGCGCGTCAAATAGCCGTTAATTGTATGCGTATATGTGTATGATGGCGTATTCGCAGCTTGAGCTTGTATAGAGAAGAAGGTTAGCTATGGGTGAGATTAGTATTACCAAACTGCTGGTAGTCGCAGCGCTGATTATTTTAGTGTTTGGTACCAAAAAATTACGCACGCTGGGTGGAGACCTGGGTTCGGCTATCAAAGGCTTCAAGAAAGCCATGAATGATGACGATGACAGTGCCAAAAAGACCAGCGCTGAGGAAGACGCGCCGGCACAGAAGCTCTCTCATAAAGAGTAATTAATCACGGGCTCCCGACGAACGGGGGCGCGTCGCGGCCGGGTGTGAAGCTCAGGCGGCAAAGAGGCGGCAGCGTATTCGTTGTCGCCTTTTTTATGGTTAGCGTTTTGGATATGAAAAAAGATGCAACCAGGTATGACAATGGAAAGGGGGATTAGCCGGTAAATCAGGCCGCCGCGAACGACGGCCAGAGAAAGACAGGAGTTATTTTACTTCCATACCTTTTGCCTGCAGATCGGCATGATAGGAAGAGCGGACGAACGGGCCGCAGGCAGCATGGGTAAAGCCCATCGCCATGGCTTCAGCTTTCATCTCTTCAAACTCTTCCGGGCTAACATAACGCTGTACCGGAAGGTGGTGACGGCTCGGCTGCAGATACTGACCCAGCGTCAGCATGGTGACGCCATGACGGCGCAGATCGCGCATCACTTCGATGATCTCTTCATTGGTTTCGCCAAGACCGACCATCAGACCCGATTTGGTCGGGATTTCCGGATGCGCTTCTTTAAAGCGCTCCAGCAGTTTCAGCGACCAGTTGTAATCTGCGCCCGGACGCACCTGGCGATACAGACGCGGTACGTTTTCCAGGTTGTGGTTAAACACATCCGGCGGCGTCACTTTCAGAATATCCAGCGCGCGATCCATACGGCCACGGAAATCCGGCACCAGCGTTTCAATCTTGATATTCGGGCTCTTCTCGCGGATAGCGCTGATACAGTCAGCGAAGTGTTGCGCGCCGCCGTCACGAAGATCGTCGCGGTCAACGGAAGTCACCACCACGTAGCGCAGACCCATATCGGCGATGGTTTGTGCCAGTTTTTGCGGCTCATTGGCATCAGGCGTCACCGGACGACCGTGGGCAACGTCGCAGAACGGACAACGGCGAGTACAGATAGCGCCGAGGATCATAAAGGTCGCGGTACCGTGGTTGAAGCACTCGGCAAGGTTCGGGCAAGAGGCTTCTTCGCACACGGAGTGCAGGCCATTCTTACGCATCGCTGCCTTGATCCCCTGAATACGGGACGAGTCAGCCGGAAGTTTGATTTTCATCCATTCCGGTTTTCTGAGCAGAGCTTCACGCTCAGTTGCCACGTTTTTCACCGGGATAAGGGCCATTTTATCGGCGTCGCGGTACTTAACACCGCGTTCCATCACAATGGGTTTACTCATAGCGTGCGTGTTCCAGTTGCGAGTCACGAAGGAAAGCGAATTAATTCAATCAAATGTTGTATTTATCAACTATTTTTGAACTAAGGACAGGCAGTATATCATTGATACGGGGTTGAAAGCAGCCTGGTTACCCGGCAAATTGTAAAATAGTTGTTGTTTTATCCTTTTCCCTCGCGTGCGGTTAGCAGGCATAAGTTTGCACAATGGTGTCGATAATCGCTTTCAGTAACGGCTCCTGTGCGCTTTGCCGGTTGTAATGGAGCGAAATATCAATACGCTGGTCCTGCAGAGGTGGAAAAGAAATCGCTTGTAAAGGCCAGATTTTCGCCACCAGCGCGAACATACTCTCCGGCGTCAGCCCCAGCAAATCGCTATTATTCATCATTGCCGCCTGGGTCAACAGGTTATAGCTGCTAAAGCCGCAGCGGCGTTCGCCGACGTACTCTTCTAGCTGGCGATGCAGGGTAGGGTAGCGCTGCCCTTCCGGTAGCAATAGCGCGAACTCATACTGCTGCAGATTTTCCTTCGTCAGGGGAAGGTGCAAAATGGGGTGATTTTCGCGGCAAAAGATGACAACCGGTTCGGAGAACAGCACCTGGTGTGCAATAGCCAGCCCGCTATGGGGATAGCTGTCGATCAGTAAGTCAACCTGCCGCTGATTAAGCTGGCTGGCGGCATCGGTAATCGCCATATTGTGCAGTAATACCTGAGGAAAGCGCGATTTCAACGCATTGGCGATTTTCGGTATCACCAGAGCGCCGACGGTCGGCGCGGTGGCAATAGTGAGCACACGCTGCTGATGTGAGCCGCTGCCCAAATCCAGCGCATTGAGAAAGGCTTCCATCCCCTGGCTGATATATTGATGCAGGTGGGTCGCATAAGCCGTGGGCGTGACTCCCTGACCTTTACGAATAAAGAGCGGGTCGGGGAATAGAGCCCGTAGTTTATTGATGGACTGGCTAATCGCCGAAGGTGTGATATTTAATACCTTCGCCGCGTTGACGATGCCTTTGTGCACGTACACGGCTTCGAAGATAGTTAACAGGTTAAGATCGATATTACGCAGAATACGAAAGATCTGCCGATCTTCTGGCTGTTCGTTGCTTTCCAATGGAGGATGATTGTCGGCCACTCGCGGATCCGGTCGTTGGGTCATAGCCTCATTATAGCGGGCGATTATGTGGCGTAGAGTGACAATTGATTGCAAATTTGAAGTATTAATAATGAGTTGCGCTCTGAAGGTTCAGAGCGCGGTGCGCATCAAGCGGCGACATATTCATGCGGCGGGTTATTCAGCAGCGCCAGCAGGTTGGCGACCAGCCGCGGCGCGACGTTTTCCGTAGTGGCCTGCGGCTGCCAGTGGCGCATTTGCGTCATCTCCATGCCGGCATAGCCGCACGGATTAATACGCAGGAATGGCGTCAAATCCATTGCCACATTCAGCGCCAGTCCGTGGAACGAGCAGCCCTTGCGAATACGCAGCCCCAGTGAACAGATTTTCTGTTCACCAACGTAAACCCCCGGCGCATCGGCGCGTGGGTGGGATTCAATCTGATACTCTGCGAGAGTATTGACCACGGTCTGCTCCAGTAGCGTCACTAATTCACGTACGCCGAGTTTACGCCGTTTAAGATTCAGCAATACATACATCACCTGTTGGCCTGGCCCGTGATAGGTCACCTGACCGCCGCGATCGCTCTGAATAACCGGGATATCGCCTGGCACCAGCACGTGTTCGGCTTTACCGGCCTGACCCTGAGTAAAGACCGGGTGATGTTCTACCAGCCAGATTTCATCCAGCGTCGTGTCGTCACGACTGTCGGTAAATTCATGCATTGCCTGCGAGATGGGTTCGTAAGGTTGCAGGCCGAGTTGTCGAATAAGAATGGTATTGTGCTGCAAAACAACGTCTCCGCCGAGAGGGATGACTTAAGTGGGGGAGAGTATATCACAGCGAAAGAAAGAGGATTACCCGGCGCTTGAGGCCGGGTAAGGCGAGGGATTACAGCACCATCCGCACGATTTCGATATTGCCCAGCTCTTCGTACAGGGCTTCGACCTGCTCAATGTGGGTAGCGTTAATGGTGATGGAGACCGAGTGGTAGTTACCTTTGCTGCTCGGTTTTACTGACGGAGAGTAATCACCAGGCGCATGGCGCTGTACCACTTCCACCACCTGATCAACCAGCTCAGGCAACGCCTGCCCCATTACTTTGTAAGTAAATGGAGTAGGGAATTCAAGCAGTTCGTTAAGTTTGGTTTTCATGTCAGCTCCGGTGTGACGACTAAAATAATAACTCCCACGTGATGTGGGAGTTATCAGGTTTCTTTGATGAATAGTATATGGGGATAGAAATCACACTTTCAAGTGTTCAATTTTTAACCAAACCAGTGATGGAACATTAACTTAATGTAATCAATGATTTTGCCGAAGAAATTACCTTCCGGAATTTCCTGCAGCACCACTAACGGACGCTGATCGATAGTTTTGCCATCTAACTGGAAGTTGATGGTACCGACTACCTGGTTTTTCTGCAGCGGCGCGTGCAGCTCGGTGTTATTCAACACATAGCTGGCTTTCAGATCTTTCATGCGCCCGCGTGGGATAGTCAGATAGACATCCTTATCTACGCCCAGAGAGGCGCGATCGCTATCGCCGAACCAGGCCGGTTCAGAGGCGAACTCTTTACCTGCTTTAATGGGGTTTACGGTTTCGAAGAAGCGGAAGCCCCAGGTCAGCAGTTTCTTGCTCTCGGATTCACGACCCTTATAGGTACGTCCACCCATAACCGCGGAGATCAGGCGCATCTGGCCTTCGGTAGCAGAAGCGACCAGGTTGTAACCTGCTTTATCGGTATGGCCGGTTTTAATACCGTCGACGTTGAGGCTGTTATCCCACAGCAGGCCGTTACGGTTCAGCTGGCGAATACCGTTAAAGGTGAACTCTTTCTCACGGTAGATGGAGTACTCATTCGGTACGTCGCGGATCAGCGCCTGGCCGATCAGAGCCATGTCACGCGCGGAGCTGTACTGACCGTCGGCATCCAGGCCGTGAACGGTCTGGAAATGGGTGTTTTTCAGGCCCAACGCGTTAACGTAATTGTTCATCAGGCTGACAAATGCGTCCTGGCTGCCGGCGACGTAGTCGGCCATCGCCACGCAGGCATCGTTACCGGATTGCAGGTTGATGCCGCGGATCAGCTGAGAAACCGGCACCTGCATGCCCGGTTTCAGGAACATCAGGGAAGAACCTTTAAACACCGGATTACCGGTTGCCCACGCGTCGTTACCCACGGTGACCAGATCGGATTCTTTGAATTTCCCCGCCTTCATGGCCTGGCCAATGACGTAGCTGGTCATCATTTTGGTCAGGCTCGCCGGATCGCGACGGGCGTCGGCGTTGTTTTCCGCCAGTACTTTACCTGAGTTGTAATCGATAAGAACCCAGGATTCGGCATCGATCTGCGGAGCGCCTGGGATCATGGTTTTCATATTCAGGTCATCGGCGCGGGCAGCGGTAGACAGTGCCGCAACGGAGAGGGCCGTAACGAGTAAACGAGCGGTGAAAGAGGTCTTCATGGTTAGAACAACGGCATCCGTGATGAAATTAAAAAAAGTGCCTTACTATAACAAATGCATTTCGCAGCGGCACCCGACATTACATATGACTTTGTTAATGATTTTTACATATGCAGTAGCACGGGATGCCGCGGCGTTGCGTTTAGTTGGCGCGAGTAATAAATGATTGCAGCTGCGCTTCGTTTTGCAGGCGCTGTTGTACCGTCGACGCTTGCGACTTACTGGCAAATGGCCCCAGTTGGATCCGCCATACGGCGCCGTTTTGCATCACACGTCCGGGAACGGCGAACTGCTGGCTCAGGCGCTGCTGATATTGCTGGGCGCGAGCCTGGTCGCTAACGGCGCCCACCTGCACGACGAACTCGCCACTGGTGCTGGCGGCTGGTGCGGCAACAGTCGCGGCTGCTGCTGCGGTCGCGGCAGGCGCAACGCTTCCCTGAATCGAGCCCGGCGCGGTGACCGGAGCGCTGGGTGTTGCCGGCGTCGCGGCGACGGCGGCAGGCGCAGCAGCAGGTTCGCTGCTTTCCAGCACGCCATTATTCAGCGGTGTCGGTGCGCCAAGGAATCCACTGCCGTTAACCGGCGCGCCCACATTATCTTCAGGCTTAAGCGTTGAGTTGCTGATGGCGTGAACGTTTGACTGATCGGCCGGGGCGATGGCGGCAGAACCATCGCCATCAAGGTTGGGACGTGAAGGCAGGGCATAGGTCTGTTTGGCGACGGTGGTGCATGCCATACCTGGGCCGGACAAGGCGCCGTCCTGAGAGACGATGATAGGATCGATACGAACTTTAGTATTGTTCGAGGTATTCAGGCGGTCGGCGGAGGCGCGGGACAGGGAAATGACCCGGTCATTGCCGTACGGGCCGCGATCGTTAATGCGCACCACGATCATTCGGCCATTAGCCAGGTTCGTGATACGCGCATAGCTTGGGATGGGCAAGGTCGGATGCGCGGCGGTAAGCTGTGTTGGATCGAACGCTTCGCCAGAGGCGGTCAGGTTGCTGTTTGGCTCGGCGTCATAAATTGCCGCCAGACCGGTCTGGGTGAAGTTGGCCGGATCCTGGACGATTTTGTAGCTTTTGCCATCGCGTTCATAATCCTGATTGGCCGTGGCGTTCAGCGTTTCGAAACGCGGGTCGGCGCCGCTAATTTCTACCGTCGGACCATTACAGACAGCCGGCTGCGGGACGCTAACCGTCTTCTGCTGAACATCTTCACCCGAACATGCCGCCAGCAGCCCCGCTGCTATGCAGATCCCCAGCCATTGCTTACGCATTGCGAACCCCTTAAACGCTTTTCGACAACATTTTTCTGTGGGTATGGATCGACATTACGATACCAAACCCGGCCATCAATACGATTAGGGCTGAGCCCCCGTAGCTGACCAGCGGCAAAGGTACCCCCACCACCGGCAAAATACCACTTACCATACCAATATTTACGAAGACATAAACGAATAAAATCAACATTAAACCGCCTGCCATGACGCGGCCAAAGGTGGTTTGCGCCTGGGCGGCGATCCACAGTCCGCGCATGATAAGCAAAATGTACAATGCCAGCAGGATCAACACCCCGATAAGACCCAGCTCTTCCGCCAGCACGGCGAAGATAAAGTCAGTATGGCGCTCAGGCAGGAATTCGAGCTGCGACTGAGTACCATGCAACCAGCCTTTACCGCGTAAGCCGCCGGAACCAATAGCGATTTTCGACTGAATAATATGATAGCCCGCGCCCAGCGGATCGGTCTCTGGATCGAGGAGCATCATGACGCGTTGACGCTGGTAATCGTGCATCAGGAAGAACCATAAAATCGGAATAAAGGCGGCGACCAGCACTACCGCGATACCGATTAAACGCCAACTGAGGCCGGAGAGGAACAGGACAAACAGGCCGGAGAGGGCGATCAAAATCGAGGTGCCGAGGTCTGGCTGCGCCGCAACCAGCAGGGTCGGCAGGAAGATCAGGACCAGTGCGATGGCGGTATTCTTCAATGACGGCGGACAGACATCGCGGTTAATAAACCGCGCCACCATCAGCGGTACCGCTATTTTGGCAATCTCCGAGGGCTGAAAGCGTACAATACCGAGATCCAACCAGCGCTGTGCGCCTTTGGATATTGCGCCGAAGGCGTCTACGGCAACCAGCAAAATAATACAGAAAATATAGAGGTAGGGCGCCCAGCCCTCATATACCCGCGGCGGGATCTGCGCCATCACGATCATTATCACCACGCCCATGGCGATTTGGCCGATTTTACGCTCCATCATGCCCACGTCCTGGCCACTGGCGCTCCAGATAACCAGCGCGCTGTAGGTGAGCAGCGCCAGCAGGATGAGCAGCATCGTGGGGTCCAGATGGATTTTATCCCATAGTGATTTTTTGTTCGGATTATCGGTCATTATTGATCCTCCCCCGCCGTCACCGCCGGGCTTTCACTCGGCAGATTGGTGTTGTTATCACCCAGCATGATGTGATCGAGGATCTGGCGCATAATGGTACCGACCGCCGGGCCGGCGCCGCCATTCTCCAGGATCATCGCCACCGCGACCTGGGGGTTGTTGTAAGGCGCAAACGCCGTCATAAGTTTGTGGTCACGCAGACGTTCGGAAATTCGGTGCGCGTTATAGGTTTCGTTGGCTTTCAGGCCGAATACCTGCGCGGTACCGGACTTCGCCGCAATCTTATACGGCGCGCTGGCAAAGTATTTGTGCGCGGTACCATTGCCGCGGTTGGCAACGCCATACATCCCATCTTTAGCGATTTCCCAATAGCCGGAATGAATATCGCCGACCGGCGGTTCATGCGGCTGAACCCACGGTACCTGTTTCCCGTCTTCGAGGGTGCTTTGCAGAAGGTGAGGCACTTTAACCACGCCGTCGTTTATCAGGATCATCAGCGCTTTGTTCATCTGAATCGGCGTGGCGGTCCAGTAGCCCTGGCCGATACCGACCGGGATGGTATCCCCCTGATACCAGGGTTTCTTAAAGCGCTTAAGCTTCCATTCGCGAGTTGGCATGTTGCCGGAGCGTTCTTCCGCCAGGTCAACGCCAGTGTAATCGCCGTAGCCAAACTTACTCATCCATTCGGAAAGGCGATCGATGCCCATATCATAGGCAACCTGATAGAAATAGGTATCCGCGGACTCTTCCAGCGCCTTGGTGACGTTCAGATGACCATGACCCCACTTTTTCCAGTCGCGATAGCGTTTTTCCGAGCCAGGCAACTGCCACCAGCCGGGGTCGAACAGACTGGTGTTGCGGGTAATGACGCCGGCGCTCAAGGCTGAGACCGCGACGTAGGGTTTTACCGTCGAGGCGGGTGGATAGACCCCCTGCGTCGCGCGGTTGACCAGCGGGGTATTTGGATCGTTGAGTAGTCCGGAATAATCTTTACTGGAGATACCATCGACAAACAGGTTGGGATCGTAGCTCGGGGTTGAAACCAGCGCCAGAATCGCGCCGCTGCGCGGGTCGGTGACCACCACCGCCGCGCGGCTGCCCGCCAGCAGCGTTTCGATATACTGCTGCAGCTTCAAATCAAGGGTTAGGTAGATATCGCGCCCGGCCTGCGGCGGCACTTCTTTTAGCTGACGAATAACGCGGCCGCGGTTGTTGACTTCAACCTCTTCGTAGCCGGTTTGTCCGTGTAGCACGTCTTCATAATAGCGCTCGATTCCCAGCTTACCGATGTCGTGGGTCGACGCGTAGTTAGCCAGTTTGCCCTCTTTATCCAGGCGATCGACGTCTTTATCGTTAATTTTAGAGACGTAGCCGATAACGTGGGTCAGGGCGGAGTTATACGGATAGTAGCGGCGCTTGTAGCCTTTGACTTCAACGCCGGGAAAGCGGTACTGGTTTACGGCGAAACGCGCCACCTGGACTTCATTAAGATTGACCTTCACCGGAATCGAGGTGAAACGGTGAGAGCGCGCGCGCTCTTTTTTAAAGCCGGCGATGTCGTCGTCGGTCAGGTCGACGACGTCGCGCAGCGCATCCAGCGTCTGCTGCACGTTATCGACTTTTTCCGGCATCATCTCCAACTGATAGATGGTGCGGTTCAGCGCCAGCGGCGTGCCGTTACGATCGTAAATAATGCCGCGGCTGGGCGGAATAGGGACCAGCTTAATGCGGTTTTCGTTGGAACGCGTTTGGTAGTCGTTGAAACGGACAATCTGTACGTTGTAGAGGTTGGCAATCAGCACGCCGGTAAGCAACAAAATGCCCGTAAAAGCGACCAGCGCGCGGCGTACAAACAGCGAGGATTCAGCCGTATAGTCGCGGAAAGAATTCTGTAATTTCATTCGCTGCTTAGTCTACCCAGGTCATCATTACTCACGGTGGTAAGGGTGGTTAGTCGTTATGCTCCACGCACGATACAGGCTCTCAGCCACCAGCACGCGTACCAGCGGATGGGGCAACGTGAGCGTGGAAAGCGACCAACTCTGTTCCGCTGCCGCTTTGCAGGCCGGAGAGAGACCTTCCGGGCCGCCAATGAGTAAACTGACGTCCCGGCCATCCTGCTTCCAGCGTTCCAGTTCTCGCGCCAGCTGTGGCGTATCCCAGGGTTTGCCGGGGATGTCCAGGGTCACGATACGGTTCTTGCCTGCCGCTGCCAGCATCATTTCGCCCTCTTTTTCGAGGATACGTTTGATATCGGCATTCTTTCCGCGCTTACCGGCAGGGATCTCTACCAGTTCGAACGGCATATCTTTTGGAAAACGGCGCAGATATTCGCTAAAGCCGGTCTGAACCCAGTCCGGCATTTTGGTGCCAACGGCCACCAATTGCAGCTTCACGCATTAACTCCAGAGTTTTTCCAGCTCGTACAGACGACGGCTCTCTTCCTGCATGACGTGAACCATCACGTCTCCCAGATCGACTACGATCCAGTCGGCGGCGGCTTCACCTTCAACGCCCAGCGGCAGCATACCGGCGGCGCGGGATTCCTGCACCACATGGTCGGCGATGGACATTACGTGGCGCGTGGAGGTGCCGGTGCAAATAATCATGCAATCGGTGATGCTGGATTTGCCATGTACATCAATGGCGACGATGTCCTGACCTTTCAGGTCATCAATTTTGTCGATAACAAAATCCTGGAGTGCTTTACCCTGCAAGTGTTCCCCCTGGGTGCGTGAAGAGTGATAACAATAACGAGCCTGACAGTATACCCGAAGTCATGGCAATGTCGGGAGAAAAGTCAGCTTTCAGCCCTTGAAAGCGGGCTATCATCCCATCCCTTGCCGACGAATGCATCGCCATTTTTGTAAAACAATTTCTGCAAGATGCGTATAGCGGGTGTAGCCTGGCTGCGGAGAATAGCAGCCTGCTCGGGGCTGTCAATGGGCGGCCATGAATTCTTATTCCGCGCGCCACTGCGCCTGGCTATTTAATACGCGCAAGGTTGTGAAATCGTCGCGTCGTTCGATAAGGCTCCAGCTACCGTGGGCGAGGGGAAAATGCCACATTGCTGCTGCCGGCATCTGCAATAAGAGTGCGATTAACAGGCTTAAAGCGCCCTGATGGCCGACGATCAGCAGGTTAGCCCGCTGTTGATATTGCCCGAGGCTGGCGGCAAAGTCCGCGATACGCTGGGCAAAGGCCTGGAAGCTTTCGCCATTGGTCGGCGTGGCGTGTTGCCAGTCTTTGCACCAGGCAGCGTAGTTCCGCGGGTCTTCTTTTTGCAGATCGCGATGGTGACGCATTTCCCAATCGCCAAAGAACATCTCATTCAATGAAGGAATAATTTGCCGGGGGACAGGCCGGCCAGCGAGCAACAGGTCGGCGGTGTGCTGGGTTCTCGCCAGCTCGCTGCACAATACCCGGTCGAAAGGCACCGCCCGCAGACAGTCACCCAGCGATCGTGCCTGCTGGATACCGCGTTCGGTAAGGGGGGTGGGGGCATGTCCGCTATACAGTCCGTCGACGTTAGCCTGCGTTTCGCCGTGGCGAACCAGCCATAATTTCATGATGCACTCCGTGGAAATCGCGTAGCGTAACGATATCCTCGCAGCCGGTTCTCAGCAATAGAGCTTCTGCTGGTGAATATAGTCCAGAACGGCGGCCGGCAGCATATCGGCGCAGGAGACACCTTGCTGTAGACGCTGACGAATCAGCGTGGCGGAAATATCGAACCACGGGGTTTCCGCCAGATAGATAACCCCGGCGGGACGGGTATGTAACAACTCGACGTCGTGGGTGAGATGTTTATCGAGCCATTGCTGATCTTCTTCGCGCTTCATCGCCAGCGGATATCCCGGACGGCGGCAGACGATCAGATGCGCGTTATCGAGGATCGTGGCGTAGTTATGCCAGGTGGGGAAGGTCAGCAGCGAGTCCTGGCCGATGATAAACGCCAGGGGCTGTTCCGGGCCTTGTTCTTGCCGCCACTCCTGTAGCGTTTGCGCAGTCCAGGACGGCGTATCGCGCTGTAGCTCGCGTTCGTCGAGAACGAATAGGGGTTTATCGGCAATTGCCAGCTCCAGCATATGCACCCGCTGGGCGCTGGTGGCTTCCGGCTGCGGGCGATGCGGCGGCACGTTATTGGGCACGATAATGACCCGGCTAAGACCAATTTGGTTTGCCAGAATCTCTACCGGCTTAAGGTGACCATAATGCACCGGATCGAAGGTGCCGCCGTACATTGCCTGCAACTGAGTCATATCAACCATCAATAAAAACGTCCGCCAGCGCTTTATGGCAGAGCAGTAACGAAAGGCTTTCCAGCTCGGGCCATATTGACTGGCCGTAGTCCTGTTTGAAGGTGAGCTCGGCGCGGGTTAATAACGTAACGGCCTGGCGTAACTGTTCGGCGCTGAGGCGCGTGAGCGCGTCGCCGACCAGCTGACGTCGGTTCTGCCAGACCCGGTGTTTATCAAACAGCGTGCGCAGCGGCGTATGTGCCGACTGGCGCTTCAGAGTGACCAGCAGCAGCAGTTCGCGCTGCAACGTGCGCAGCAAAATAGCGGGTTCGCAACCTTCAAGGCGCAGTTGTTGCAGGACGTGCAGTACGCGTTTGCTTTTACCGGCCAGCAGGGCATCGACCCAGTGATACGGCGTAAAGTGGGCGGCGTCATTCACCGCCTGTTCAACGCGCGGCAGCGTCAGTTTGCCGTCAGGCCACAGCAAAGAGAGGCGCTCCAGCGCCTGCGCCAGCGCCAGCAGGTTGCCTTCATAGCAGTAGCACAGCAGTTGGCTGGCGGCCTCATCTAACTGCAACTGATTCTGTTTAGCGCGGGCGGCCAGCCAGCGAGGCAACTGCGCGTATTCCGGCGTCTGGCAGCTCACCTGCACGGCGCGGCTGGCAAGCGTTGTTATCCACGCCGCGTTTTCCTGCGCCTTGGTAAGCTTGTTGCCGCGGACAATCAGCAGCAGATCTTCATGCAGCATACCGACCAGCGTGGACAGCTGTTCGTTGATCGCCGCATTCGGGCCGTTTTCCGGCAGGATAAGCAGAAGCGTCTGGCGGCTGGAAAAGAGGCTCAGCGCCTGACTTAAGGAAAAAAGGGCGGGCCAGTCGGTGCTGGCATCGATGGTCGCGGTGTGATGTTCGGTAAAGCCCTGGGCGGCCGCGGCTTCGCGGATCGCATCCTGGCTTTCCTGTAACAGCAATGGGTCGCTACCAAGCAATAAATACGCCGCGCGCAGCCCTTCAGTGAGCTGCGCGCGGAGTTGTTCCGGGTACAACCGAATCATCAGTTACCCAGCGTAGTGGAGACGCGGTTGCCAGAGGTTGAGGTGGCCGGGGTACCAGATACCGGCTGCTCAGCCTCTTTAGTGGCTTCGACATCCGCAACATGTACGCTCGGCAATTTACGGATCAACTGTTCCGCAGCCTTATCGTACATTTCACGAACAATCATGTCCTGCTCGGCATCTTTCGCCAGCGCCGCCTGCGGGTTATCGAAGAACGAGCGATAAACCTTGGTATTGATTGGGTAAATGTCATGGCCCGGAATCAATACGGTGGCGTTAACGGTCAGCACCATTTGGTATTCAGCAGTACGACCATCCTGGAAAATGGATGCCGTATCTTTCTGAATGGATGAGTTACCCAGACGCAGGGACGGAATATCCTTACGCAGCGTATCGGCTTCGATCAGCTCTACGCCATTCAGACGTAGCTGGTTACGTACCGCACGGCTTAATGGACCATTCGGATCGCCTGACTGGAAAATCATAGTTTTCATTGTGGTTGGAACCTGCGTATTACTACGTAGATGCCAGCCGCAACCGGCGGTGATTAACACCGCCAGAGATAACAGCATTGTTGCCAGATATCGCACGCTTCCTCCCGCGCTTAGCCAACGACCAGATTGAGCAGTTTGCCCGGAACGTAAATCACTTTACGTACGGTCACGCCTTCAAGGTATTTTGCGACCAGATGTTCCTGGCCTGCACGTTCACGAACCTGCTCTTCGGTTGCGTCTACCGCAACGGTAATTTTACCACGAACTTTACCGTTTACCTGGACGACGACCAGAGTCGTGTTTTCAACCATTGCACTTTCGTCTGCTACCGGCCACGGCGCGTTGTCGATATCGCCTTCGCCGCCCAGTTCTCGCCACAGGGTGAAGCAGGCATGCGGGGTGAACGGGTTGAGCATACGCACCACTGCCAGCAGCGCTTCACGCATCAGCGCGCGATCCTGTTCGCCTTCCTGCGGCGCTTTCGCCAGTTTGTTCATCAGCTCCATTACCGCGGCAATGGCGGTATTGAAGGTCTGACGACGGCCGATATCATCGGTCACTTTGGCAATCGTTTTATGCACGTCGCGACGCAGCGCTTGCTGATCTTCGCTGAGGCTTGCCACATCCAGGGCGACAGCCGGGCCCTGAGAGGTATGCTCGTAAACCAGTTTCCAGACGCGTTTCAGGAAGCGGTTTGCCCCTTCTACGCCAGATTCCTGCCACTCAAGGGTCATTTCTGCTGGGGAGGCGAACATCATGAACAGACGTACGGTATCCGCGCCGTAGCGCTCAACCATAACCTGCGGGTCGATACCGTTGTTCTTCGACTTGGACATTTTGCTCATGCCGGTATACACCAGCTCGCGGCCCTGTGGGTCGAAGGCTTTAACGATACGGCCTTTTTCATCACGCTCAACGGTGGCGTCAATCGGTGATACCCAGTTACGCTCGCCGTTTTCGCCGACGTAGTAGAACGCATCGGCCAGTACCATACCCTGGCACAGCAGCTGTTTAGCTGGCTCATCGGAGTTCACCATACCGGCATCGCGCATCAGCTTGTGGAAGAAGCGGAAATAGAGCAGGTGCATGATGGCGTGTTCGATGCCGCCGATGTAGATATCCACCGGCAGCCAGTAGTTCGCGGCATTCGGGTCCAGCATACCTTTATCGTACTGCGGGCAGGTGTAGCGCGCGTAGTACCAGGAGGACTCCATAAAGGTGTCAAAGGTGTCGGTTTCACGCAGCGCCGGCATGCCGTTAACGGTGGTTTTCGCCCACTCAGGATCGGCTTTGATCGGGCTGGTGATGCCGTCCATGACGACGTCTTCCGGCAGGATAACCGGCAGTTGGTCTTCCGGCGTCGGCATCACGGTACCGTCTTCCAGGGTCACCATCGGAATTGGCGCGCCCCAGTAACGCTGGCGGGAAACCCCCCAATCGCGCAGGCGGTAGTTAACTTTGCGCTCGCCAACGCCCATCGCGGCCAGTTTATCGGCAATGGCGTTGAAGCCTGCTTCGTAATCCAGGCCGCTAAATTCGCCGGAGTTGAACAGCACGCCTTTCTCGGTCAGGGCCTGCTCGGAGAGATCCGGCTCGGAACCGTCAGCGGCGAGAATAACTGGCTTGATGTTCAGGCCGTATTTGCTGGCAAACTCGTAGTCGCGCTGGTCGTGACCCGGAACGGCCATCACCGCGCCGGTGCCGTACTCCATCAGTACGAAGTTAGCCGCCCATACCGGGATGGCTTCGCCGGTCAGTGGGTGAATAGCTTTAAAGCCGGTGTCGACGCCTTTTTTCTCCATCGTCGCCATATCGGCTTCGGCAACTTTGGTATTACGGCATTCGTCGATAAAGGCGGCCAGCGCCGGATTGTTAGCCGCAGCCTGTTGCGCCAGCGGGTGACCCGCTGCGACGGCAAGGTAGGTGCAGCCCATGAAGGTATCCGGGCGGGTGGTGTAGACGGTCAGCTTATCGGCGTAGTCGTTGACGTCAAAGGAGATTTCTACCCCTTCAGAGCGGCCGATCCAGTTGCGCTGCATGGTCTTAACGGTGTCAGGCCAGTGATCCAGGTTGTCCAGATCGTTGAGCAGTTCGTCGGCGTAGGCGGTGATTTTAATAAACCACTGCGGGATCTCTTTGCGCTCAACTTTGGTGTCGCAGCGCCAGCAGCAGCCGTCGATAACCTGTTCGTTAGCCAGCACGGTCTGATCGTTCGGACACCAGTTCACCGCTGAGGTTTTTTTGTACACCAGGCCTTTTTTATACAGCTCGGTGAAGAATTTTTGCTCCCAGCGGTAGTATTCCGGGGTGCAGGTCGCAATTTCACGGCTCCAGTCATAGCCGAAGCCCAGCTTTTTCAGCTGGTTTTTCATGTATGCGATGTTGTCATAGGTCCACGGGGCCGGGGCAGTATTGTTTTTCACCGCCGCGCCTTCCGCAGGCAGACCAAACGCATCCCAACCGATCGGCTGCAGGACGTTTTTGCCCAGCATGCGCTGATAGCGCGCGATGACGTCGCCGATGGTGTAGTTACGCACGTGACCCATGTGTAGTCGACCAGAAGGATAAGGAAGCATCGACAGGCAGTAATACTTCTCTTTGCTCTCGTCTTCAGTTACTTCAAATGTACGATTTTCGTCCCAGTGAAGCTGGACTTTCGATTCTATCTCTTCCGGGCGGTATTGCTCTTGCATGGCAGCCAGTGGTCCTGTTTTCAATACAGCTACAAAATGTAGCCAATGGATGTGTTATTTCAGATCGGCATAGCATAGCCCAAACGTCCACGTCAAAACAGCCTTTCGCACATTAACATCGGCAAAAGCGGCGCAGAATTTTTCGCGACTCTGTGGCGCGGATGGCAAAGCAAACCGCCGATAACGTCTATTATTAGAAGCAGTTAATCACACCGGAGGCGAAATGATGAACAAGGTTGCTCAATATTACCGGGAACTGGTCTCCTCGCTCAGTGAACGGCTGCGCAATGGAGAGCGTGACATTGACGCGCTGGTGAAGCAGGCGAGGGAGAAAATCACCCAGGCAGGCGATCTGACGCAGAGCGAGGTTGAGTCACTTATCGCGGCGGTGAAGCGCGATCTGGAAGAATTTGCCCGCAGCTATGAAGAGAGCCATGAAGACGATAGCGACAGCGTCTTTATGCGGGTGATCAAAGAGAGCCTGTGGCAGGAGCTTGCCGATATCACCGACAAAACCCAGCTTGAGTGGCGTGAGGTGTTTCAGGATCTGAACCACCACGGAGTCTATCACAGCGGGGAAGTGGTAGGTCTTGGCAACCTGGTATGCGAGAAGTGCCACTACCATCTGGCGGTATACACCCCGGATGTGCTGCCACTCTGCCCGAAATGCGGGCATGACCAGTTTCAGCGGCGGCCATTTGAGCCGTAAACGCTAAAAGCAGCGATGCGCATTGCGCTGCGCATCGCTGAGTCATTACAGTACGGTATTAATTTCTGCAACCTTGAAGTATTGATAACCACCCATCTCACTGGCGTATTTATGCGAGGAGTTGAGGACCATCTTGTTGGCGCTGATGGTGCCGACATCACAGGTATTAAATTTAAACCAACCGCAGCCGCGACCACTGTTAACAACCTTTTTCGCGGTCATGGTTAAGGTGCCGTTCGCCTGAATTAATGAGTAGTTATAGATATTGCCTTTCAACTGGGTGTCCAGCAGCAGATCGCCGGTGCTGTAAATCGTCCCTTCATTAGTAACATCATAATAAGTTGTCAGAGAGACATTGGCCGCGGTGATAGTACCTGTGTTACTAATCGTGCCATGATCGGTAGTAATATCAGCGGCTTTCATATAACCGTTGTTATTCAGCCAGTAGCTATGCGCGGTAATGGCGTTGGTGGCCTCCATGCGACCACTGGTGCTTTGCGCCAGCGTGCCGTTGGTTTGCATATCAATATTTTCACCGCTAATAGTGCCCAGGTTATAAATCTCACCGGTATTGGTGGTGCTATCCTGCTTCAGCGATTTCACGGCCACTTTACCCGTCGCGCTGATAGTGCCGGTATTTTTAAAATTGGTGCCAATAAAGTTTAACGCAGTGTTTTTACCTTTGATCGTCCCGTCATTGGTGAAATTACCTAACGACGTGGCGGTAATCTGCGCATCGGAAGTGATTTTGGCACCAGCGTTGTTGGTTATCGCTCCGTTGCTGGCGGCTACCAGACTGGACGTCGCGCTAATCGTTCCGCTGTTCTGGATATTGCCGCTGGCATTGAGCACCAGCTGCTTTGTTGAACTGATCGTGCCCTTGCTGCCGTTATTGAGAGCGCCATAGGTAGTAATCATGGTCATATTCTTGGTCGTCAGCGTACCGTTATTAGTGAAATTTCCAGAGGCGGCGATGCTGGTAAGGTAACCATTACTGGCGATGGAGCCATCGTTGGTCAGTAATCCATTGTTGGTGATAGAAAGCGTCGAGTTGGCGGTGATTGACCCTTTGTTACGCACGCCAAAGCCTAAATTGTTACCGACCATACTGATACTGTTGGCTTTGATGCCGCCCAGGCTACTGATATCAATGCTGTATACCGGGCTGATCATTTGCAGGACGGTAGCGCTTTTACCTGCGCTAGTCATGGCGCCAGTGCTGTTGTCGAAGGTGAAATTACCGCCGCCAACCGTAGCATTGCCAGCGTTGACCATGCCATTGATGGCGACGGCGTCAGCCAGCAATGCGGCATAGCTGGTGGAAGCATCCATGCCATTTTCACCGATGGTGATTTTGCCATTGGTGATGGTATAGCTGCCGATAGCGCCTTCATCGGTCAAATTCACCTGACCTGTCGTTAATATTGCCTTGTTGGTATTAACGAAACTACAGCCGGAGCAGGTAATACCATTAGGGTTAGCGATTACCACGTCGGCTTTCAGCCCGGCGACCTCAATGAAGCCATTTAATGAACTGGCTTTATTGGAGGTGACTTCATTCAGGATCACCGATGCGCCGCCATTAGTCAGATTGTTGTTTTTAGCAATATTGCCAAAAGTCGCATGATTAATATCGCTGTCGCTGTTATTGAGTATTAAACCGTTGCTGCCAACGTTAAATTCACGATACAGGTTGTGCGAAACGCCTGCAGCATTCGGCGCTTCAATATCAACCACCGTTGCGCCTGATAGATGGGTGTAAGTCGACGGATCGGCGTACACCACCGTCGAGCTTAACGCTGCTGCTAAAGCAACATAGGTTAATTTAAACTTAAACATGAATTTATTCCTTTTAATATAGTGAAAAATAGGTTGTGTTAATACTTCCACTTCAATGAGAAACCCATATTGAATGAGTCACTACTAAAGTTATCTGGTTTACTTAGCGGTGTGCCGATGAAAAAATCATATTGTGTTGAGAATATATCACCGCGCAATCCGCTAACGGTACCTGAAATAACTTTTCCTTGCCGATATTGTTCACTGCCGATAATACGACCAATATCTAATCCTAAATAGAATTGCTGTTCCGGGCCGGCAATATCCCAGATGAAATCATTGCTCCAGTACCATCCCTGATTGCCAGAGAGAGTATATTCGCCATCAAATCCGCGAACCGTCCAGCGGTTGCCAATATTAAATTGGTTATCCGAAGAGAGAATGTCCGGGCTATATTGCGCATTAAAATGCGGTGCATAGCTAAATCTATCTCCGGTTAAATCGAATTTCATTAAGGCCTGCAAATCGGCATGTACTACGCGTGAGCGCTTACTGAACTGGCCTGCTTTTTCTTCCGGAGTGGCGACGGAGTTTAGCCATGGGAGGCGGCGCTGTAACCCCAGGCTGGCGGCGACGACTTTTTTATCGAAATAGCGTTGCTGTCGTAGCGTCAGCTCCCATGTTGGGTTCTGTTTGCGCATCACCCTAAGTTCTTCACCGCCAAAATAGTAGTGTGATGTACTTTTTGAGATACGGAGATCCAGCGACGTTTTTTGCTGACGGGTGTGAGACAGCAGTCGTGACAGCGTCGCGCTATAGTAGCGATTTTTACTTTTATAATCCGTTTGCGACCAGTTGCCCTTGAACAACTGGCGATATTGGCTCTGTGAACCGTAAAGACCTAACGCCCAGTAACCGAAGGGAATCGAGTAATACAGACTGCCATTCTGGTTACCATCATTATGTTGATTAAACTCGATATCTCCTCCTCCTGAGACATAGAAAATGTCGTTGAGTGTGGTGATATCATAAAGATAGAGCGCACCTCCGGCCTGATAGCGACCGCTGGCGCGGCTGCCAGCGTCATCCATCCAGGCTGCCACCTGCCATTTTTTATTCAGCCGACGCGTTAGCTGCAGATTGCTTTCTGCCTCCCGTTGTCCCGGTAATATTTGCATATTCGCCGAACTTCCTGGCAGGCGGCGCAGGTTTTCCATTCCCTGTTCGAGATCGGTGAGACGCAGGATATCTCCCGTGCGGGTGGGGATATTGTTCCAGATGCTGGTGGTTTGCTCGCTTGTCGTTGACCAGAAAATATCACCGATTTTGCCATAAGCGAGTTCGAGCTTTAATGTGCCCTGCGCCAATGACTGTTCCGGGATGGTCATTAATGAAGTGATGTAACCACGGGCGATTAACTCATTTTGTAATGCCATGGTGAGGTGCTGAATACCGTTAATCCCCAGACAACGATGCAGAGCCTGATCTGTAAGGTTGTCAAGAAGCTGATGCGTGAGCTTCGGCTCGGCAGAATCGATATGAATATTATTGATGAATCTGCAGTTTTCTTCCTTTGGAAATGTGAGCGTTTGTCGGTCGGTATTAATTAATGAAGCCTGGGCGGCCTGCTGCTGTGGCGTCAGCGCCGCCTGACGGGCTTTATCCTGCTCGTTTTGGTTAGTCGTGGTGGAGACTATCGTACTGGCGAAAACATGCTGCTGACACAAAAACACAATCAGCAGGGTGTGAATCAGATTTTTTTTATTAAACATGAAGCAAGTTCCATTTGTTTCATTAAATTTGCATGCTGTATTGCTAAGCTTGCTTAAAACACGGCCTTATTCAGGGTATAGGGTCATCCATAAAAATATTATTTTTTATTATCAGAAAGTTTTGTGTTGGGAAATATTCCCAGGGCTTGTTCTTAAGGGGGGTATGTTAGCGGTGGCGGTAACGCTTAGCCATGCGAAGAAAACTGAATTTTGTATGAATTAAATTAATTTAGAATGTGATTTGTTAGGGGGGAGTGTTAAATTATTCACTGGTTTAATAAGAAAACAATTAAAATAAACCACTAAT
This sequence comes from Klebsiella sp. CN_Kp088, assembly GCF_040064335.1. Classification (NCBI taxonomy): domain Bacteria; kingdom Pseudomonadati; phylum Pseudomonadota; class Gammaproteobacteria; order Enterobacterales; family Enterobacteriaceae; genus Klebsiella; species Klebsiella sp. CN_Kp088. The sequence goes on from NZ_JBEAIQ010000020.1 coordinate 87,548, forward strand.
ATATGGCACACATTATCGAGGGAGAAAAGGCGCGCACATGACGTGCGCGCTGGGATTTTAGTGCAGGATTTTGGCAAGGAAATCTTTCGCGCGTTCTGATTGCGGGTTGGCGAAGAAGGCTTCTTTATCGACATCTTCGACAATTTTACCTTCATCCATAAAGATGACCCGGTTAGCCACTTTACGGGCAAAGCCCATTTCGTGCGTCACCACCATCATGGTCATACCTTCGTTAGCCAGCTCGACCATCACGTCCAGTACTTCGTTGATCATCTCCGGGTCTAGCGCTGAAGTTGGCTCATCGAACAGCATCGCGATCGGATCCATGCACAGCGCGCGCGCGATCGCGACACGCTGCTGCTGGCCGCCGGAGAGCTGCGCCGGATATTTTTCCGCATGCGCCGCCAGACCCACGCGCTCCAGCAGCTTAAGCCCCTTTTTACGCGAAGATTCTTTATCGCGATTGAGAACCTTAATTTGCGCCAGCGTCAGGTTGTCGATGATCGACAGGTGCGGGAACAGTTCAAAGTGCTGGAATACCATACCGACGCGGGAACGCAGTTTAGCAAGATTGGTTTTCTTATCGTTAACCTGAGTGCCATCAACGATAATTTCGCCTTGCTGCACCGGCTCAAGGCCATTAACGGTTTTAATCAGCGTCGATTTACCGGAGCCTGACGGCCCGCAAACCACCACCACTTCGCCTTTTTTCACTTCGGTGGAGCAATCGGTCAGCACCTGAAAGTGACCATACCATTTTGAAATATTTTTCAGGGTAATCATTACACAGTCCTTTTCTTCAACCAGCTGACCAACAGCGATGCGCTGAGACTAAATACAAAATAAACGGCGCCTGCGAACAGGATCATTTCCACCTGGGTTCCGTCACGTTCGCCAATGGTGGAGGCGGTACGGAAGAAATCGGCCAGGCTCAGGACGTACACCAGCGAGGTATCCTGGAACAGGACGATACCCTGGGTTAACAGCAGCGGGACCATCGCGCGGAAGGCCTGCGGCAGAATCACCAACTTCATCGATTGCCAGTGGGTCATCCCCAGCGCCAGCGCGGCGCTCGACTGACCACGGGAAATACTCTGGATCCCGGCGCGAATAATTTCCGAATAGTAGGCCGCTTCAAACATCGAAAATGCCACCATCGCCGAAATCAGGCGAATATCGGTTTTCGGCGAAAGCCCCAGCACGTTTTGCAGGAATCCGGGAACGATCAGATAGAACCACAGCAGCACCATCACCAGCGGAATCGAGCGGAAAACGTTAACGTAGGTTTTGGCAAACCACGCCAACGGCAGGAAGCTTGACAGGCGCATCACCGCCAGAATGGTGCCCCAGACGATACCGATAATAATTGCCGTGACGGTGATTTTCAGCGTAATGACCAACCCTGCCAGCAGGTAGGGCATGGAAGGAACAATTGAACTCCAGTCAAAATCGTACATTATTTGCCTCCCATATTGCCCGGCAGGCGAACTTTACGTTCAACCACATACATCACCAGTATGATTACGGCGTTGATGAATACATAGGCGAGGGTGATCGCGGTAAACGATTCCCAGGCGTGGGCTGAGTAATCCAGCAGCTTGCCCGCCTGCGCCGCCATATCCGCCAGACCGATAGTGGAAGCGATAGCCGAGTTTTTTACCAGGTTCATCATTTCCGAGGTCATCGGCGGCACGATAACGCGATAAGCGTTCGGCAGCAGCACGTAGCGATAGGTTTGCGGCAGGGTCAGCCCCATCGCCAGGCCGGCATTTTTCTGCCCGCGAGGAAGGGACTGTATCGCGGCGCGGACCTGCTCGCAGACGCGGGCAGCGGTAAACAGCCCAAGGCACAGCATTGAGGAGACAAAGAACTGAATATTTGGATCCAGTTCCGACTTAAACCACATGCCGATGTTTTCCGGCAGAAACTCCGGAATAACAAGGTACCAGGTAAAGAACTGGACAATCAGTGGAACGTTACGAAACAGTTCGACGTAGCAGGTGCCGATCCCGGCTAACCAGCGGTTAGGGACGGTACGCAGAATACCGAACAGCGAGCCGATGAGGAAAGCGATAATCCAGGCGCTAATCGACAGCGCGACGGTAACCTGAAAGCCGCTCCATAACCAGCCTAGATAAGTGGTGTTGCCGAACGGGGCGGGTTGCAGGAATATTCCCCAGTTCCAGTCTATTGACATAAATAAACTCCAGAAAAAAAAGGGTAGCAGCGCTACCCTCGAAGATTGTTGCCCTGCTTGTTTCGGTATTCGCGGCGGCTGGGGAACGACCAGCCACCGTATAGTCTGTCCGTGCAAAGGCAACAATCGGGAGGGCTACTTTATCGAGCCCCTGTTTTTTTAATTAGTTAAGAGCCTTGTCATTGGGTGATTTGAACAGCGCCTTCATGTCGTCGGACAGTTCGAAGTTCAGGTTCAGATTTTTCGGCGGAATCGGGTTCTTAAACCAGGTATCGAACCATTTCGCCGCTTCGCCAGAGGTCTGCGCCTGGGCAACGGTGTCATCTACCAGTGTTTTGAACGATGCGTCATCTTTACGCAGCATGCAGCCATAGGCCTCTTTCGACTGCGGCGTACCGACGATTTCCCAGTTATCCGGTTTCTTCGCTTTTGCGCGCTCGCCGGCCAGCAGGGCATCATCCATCATAAAGGCCACCGCGCGGCCACTTTCCAGCGTACGGAAAGAGTCGCCGTGATCTTTCGCGCTGATGATGCGCATGTTCATTTTCTTCTCGTCGTTCAGCTTATGCAGCAGCACTTCCGAGGTGGTACCGGAAGTGACGACGACCGCTTTGTCTTTCAGATCCGGGAAGTCTTTAATCGGCCCACCTTTTTTCACCAGCAGACGAGTACCGACGACGAAAATGGTATCGGAGAAGGCGGCCTGCTTCTGACGCTCAAGGTTGTTGGTGGTGGAACCGCACTCGAAATCATAAGTGCCGTTCTGCAGTAACGGGATGCGGTTCTGCGAGGTGACCGGAATCAGTTTCACCTGCAGATCGGGTTTATTCAGCTTTTTCTTTATGGCTTCAACGATAGCGTTGGAGTAATCCTGAGAGTAACCCACCACTTTTTGTTGGTTATCGTAATAGGAGAATGGTACTGACGACTCGCGGTGGCCGACGACGATCACCCCGTTTTTGGCGATTTTATCCAGCGTGCTCTGACCTGCGGCCGGGGCGGCATCTTCAGCGTGTGCCAGACCAGCGGTCACTCCCATGACCAGCATTGCGGCGGCCAGTTTACGTAATTGCATATCCAACTCCTTATCCTTAACGCCAGGGACGCTAGTGATACCCATTGTGATTGTGTGTATGTGTTGTTATTCCTGTGGGCACTGCCGTAAGGCGGCGCTTTCGGGAATCGTCTGCAATCTTAAAGTGCAGTATTTGTATGAGCTTGTTAGCATTTAGTTTGGCTTAATGTAAAGATTTTGATGCGTTATTGTTTATTTTTGCGAAGCGCACCGCACCATTTGTGGGCAAAAATGGGTTGTTGCACCAACGTGGCGCGAAGTGCGAACGCTTTCGGTGCAACCCTGGTACAACCGCGGTCAAAATCGCCTACAGGGATGAAATTAAGCAATGGACGTGCCAGATTGGCGCTGGAGAGCGTAAAGCGGGGAAGACCCGCCGGCGACGAATGCCGCCGGGAGCAGGCCGGGCGGCTGCCCGGCGGAAAAGATTAGCGCCGACGCTGGCGCAGGCTCATCACCAGCGCGGCAAAGCCAAAGAGGGCGGTTAACGCCCACAGCGGCCAATTGCCGGTACGAGCATACGGCGTCAGGCCGGTGGTTGGCGTGACCTTAGTGGTCAACACCGCGCGGGTAAACTGTGGGATCATGTCCTGAATTTCACCACGCGGGCCAATAACGGCGGTGATACCGTTGTTGGTGCTGCGTAGCAGCGGGCGCGCCAGTTCCAGCGCGCGCATCCGCGCCATCTGGAAGTGCTGCCATGGGCCAATTGACTTACCAAACCACGCATCGTTGGAGATAGTCAGCAGATAATCGGTATCCGGGCGGAAATTATCGCGGACCTGCTCGCCGAGAATGATTTCGTAGCAAATTGCCGCCGTAAGCTTCAGGTTATGCGCTACCAGCTGCGGCTGCACGTAAGGGCCGCGGCTGAACGAGGACATCGGCAAATCGAAGAACGGCGCCAGAGGGCGTAAAATCGATTCCAGCGGTACGAATTCGCCGAACGGCACCAGATGGTTTTTGTTATAGCGATTGGTCGAGTCGTAGCTGTACGGGTTATCTTTACCCAGCGTGATGATGGTGTTGTAGGTATCGTAGCGGTTTTGTTTATTGAGGCGCGCATCGACGATACCGGTAATCAACGAGCTATTTTTTGCCCGCATCAGGTCATCAACCATGCTGAGGAAATGCTGCTGATTGATTTCCAGATCCGGAATCGCCGACTCCGGCCAGATAATCAGCTGCGATTTACCCATATGCGGCTGGGTGAGAGCGAGATAGGTTTTCAGGGTGTTTACCAGCTGGTTTTCATCCCATTTCATCGCCTGCGGGATATCGCCCTGCACCAAAGAGACTTCCGTCGCCCGCTCAGGCAGCAGTTGATACCACTGGATATAACGCAGCGGGAAGGGCAGGGCAAATAGCACTATCGCCACCAGCAGCGGTTTCCAGTGACGCTGCGCGATAGCCAGCGCCAGCAGGCCGCTGACCACCATCAATAGAAAGTTTATCGCCTCAACGCCCATCACCGGCGCCAGGCCCTTTAGCGGACCGTCAATCTGGCTATAGCCGAACTGCAGCCACGGGAAACCGGTCAGCACCCAGCCGCGGAGAAATTCGGTAATTTGCCAGATGACAGGCGCGGCGATGGCCAGACGGATCCAGTTAGTTTTCGGCCATAGTCTCGCGAGGATCCCGGCGAACAGACCGGTGTACAGCGATAAATAGGCCGCCAGCAAAGCAACAAGGAAAACGTTAACCGGGCCCGGCATGCCGCCGAACTGCGCGATGCTAACGTAAACCCAGTTAATACCGGTGCCGAATAGCCCAAGCCCCCAGAAGTAGCCAATCCAGGCGCTCTGTAGCGGGCGACGGTTGAGAGTGAGCGCCTGCAGACCAAACAGCGAGACAATCGCCGCTGGCCAGAAGTCGTAAGGTGAAAAAGCCAGCGTTCCGCTGGCTCCGAATAACAGCGCCAGCAGCAGACGTACGCGCTGGCGTTCAAGTAAAGAGGCAAATACCATTTAGGTTAATCGTCCCGTTAAATTAGTCTTCCAGCTTCGGCTGCGGCGCATCATCAGGAAGCTTTACATGGACCTGAATAATACGTCTGCTGTCAGCCATTGCGACCTTGAATTGGTAACCATCAATGTCAATCGACTCGCCGCGGGCCGGGAGATGACCAAAGGCCTGCATCACCAGTCCGCCGATGGTATCGACCTCTTCATCGCTGAAGTGGGTGCCGTAGGCTTTATTGAAATCTTCAATCGATGCCAGCGCGCGTACCGTCCAGGTATGACGGCTTAGCTGACGGAAATCGATATCTTCCTCTTCATCGTATTCGTCTTCGATTTCGCCGACGATAAGTTCGAGAATATCTTCGATAGTCACCAGGCCAGAGACGCCGCCGAACTCGTCGATGACGATCGCCATATGATAACGTTGCGAGCGGAACTCTTTCAGCATGCGGTCAACCCGCTTGCTTTCAGGCACGACAACCGCCGGGCGTAACACTTTTTCCATGCTGAAAGCTTCGGCGTCGCTGCGCATAAACGGCAGCAGATCCTTAGCCATCAGAATCCCTTCAATGTGATCTTTATCTTCGCTAATGACCGGGAAACGCGAGTGGGCGGATTCGATGATCACATCGAGGCACTCGTCCAGCGTCTGGTTGCGTTTCAGGGTAATCATTTGCGAACGCGGGATCATAATATCGCGGACGCGCTGGTCGGCGATATCCATTACCCCTTCGAGCATGTCGCGAGTATCTTCATCGATAAGCTCGTTCTGCCCGGAGTCACGGATCAGCGCCAATAATTCATCACGGTTTTTGGGTTCACCGTGGAAAAGTTGGCTGAGTAAGAGGGAGAAAAATCCCTTTTTGCTGTTTACTGTGTCACTACTGTGTGAATTGTCGTCGCTCATGGCGTCGTATGGGTTCTCGTGTTGATTTAATTGTCGCTCGTCGCGCGTAAACTCAGCGTCGTACGGCATGTTTTGCCTGATAGCGCTACGCTTATCAGGCCTGGGATACGCATGAATGTAGGCCGGATAAGGCGCTTGCGCCGTCATCCGGCAAGTTACTATTCAGCAATCTTCTCGGCAATGTACGGATCCTCATAGCCCAGAGCAAGCATTATCTCTGTTTCGAGTCCTTCCATTTCTTCCGCTTCTTCATCTTCGATATGATCGTAGCCCAGCAGGTGCAGGCTACCGTGCACGACCATGTGCGCCCAGTGGGCCTCCAGCGGTTTTTCCTGCTCTTTGGCTTCCTGTTCAACCACCTGGCGGCAGATAATCAGATCGCCGAGCAGCGGCATCTCAATGCCCGGCGGGGCTTCGAAGGGGAAGGAGAGGACGTTAGTCGGCTTATCCTTGCCGCGATAGGTCAGGTTCAGCTCGTGGCTTTCGGCGACATCAACCAGGCGAATCGTTAACTCTGACTCTTCCTGGAACTGCGGGATGACGGCATCCACCCAGCGTTGAAAGAGGGCTTCGTCCGGTAGACCGCTGGTGTCTTCGCAGGCCAGCTGTAAATCGAGAATCACCTGACTCATTTTTGCTCCTGTTCTTGGGCTTCGCGTTTGCGCTCGGCGGCCAGTTCTGCTTTACGTTTTTGTTCGGCTTCTTCCCATGCCTCATAGGCATTGACGATGCGGGCGACCACCGGGTGGCGCACCACGTCTTCGCTGTGGAAGAAGTTGAAGCTGATTTCATCGACTTCCGCCAGCACTTCAACGGCGTGACGCAGACCTGATTTGGTATTGCGCGGCAGGTCAATCTGGGTAACGTCGCCGGTGATAACCGCTTTCGAATTAAAGCCGATACGGGTCAGGAACATCTTCATCTGCTCGATGGTGGTGTTCTGGCTTTCATCGAGAATGATAAAGGCATCATTCAGCGTACGCCCGCGCATGTAGGCCAGCGGCGCGACTTCAATGACGTTACGCTCAATCAGCTTCTCGACTTTCTCAAAGCCGAGCATCTCGAACAGCGCGTCGTACAGCGGGCGCAAATACGGGTCAACCTTCTGGCTTAAGTCGCCCGGCAGGAAGCCGAGCTTCTCGCCTGCTTCGACCGCAGGACGAGTCAGCAGAATGCGGCGAATTTCCTGACGCTCCAGGGCATCGACCGCCGCGGCGACAGCAAGATAGGTTTTACCGGTACCCGCCGGGCCGACGCCAAAGGTAATGTCGTGGTCGAGGATATTGGCGATGTATTGCGCCTGGTTTGGCGTGCGCGGTTTGATGACTCCGCGTTTGGTTTTGATATTGATGGCCTTGCCGTATTCCGGCACGCTCTCGGCGCTCTGTTCGAGCACCCGGGCTTCTTTAATAGCCAGATGGATTTGTTCCGGTTCAATATCCTGAATCTGGCCGCGCATTGGCGCGGTATCGACATACAGGCTTGTCAGAATATCGGCCGCGGCGTGCACGCAGATGGCGCGGCCGGTCAGTTTAAAGTGATTGTCGCGGCGATTGATCTCAATACCCAACCGACGCTCCAGCTGTTTGATGTTGTCGTCAAACGGGCCGCACAGTGCTAACAGGCGGGCATTGTCCGCTGGCTCCAGGGTAATTTCACGGGTTTCTATGTTCAAACTGTTCCTCTTATTACGTGTGTTGCCGGAGGACAATCGTCATCCGGCCAATAAGGAAATTATTCACGTCACGGGAATATGGCGCAAGCATTGCTGTAGATATAGGGGCGAGGAGGGGAAATGCAAGGCCTGCCGGAACCGACAGGCCTGCCGGGATTACGGCTGGTAGATGCCGACGCCCAGATCGTTTTCTTTTCGCGTACGCGCAATGACCGATTCCGGCGATTCCACGACGCGCAGTCCCATCTCATCTTCTGTGCGGACAATTTTGCCGCGTAATGAGTTAGTGTAGACATCGACGATTTCTACGTCGACGAATTTACCGACCATATCCGGCGTGCCTTCGAAGTTCACCACGCGGTTGTTCTCGGTGCGCCCGGAGAGCTCCATCAGGCTCTTACGCGACGTGCCTTCTACCAGAATACGCTGTGTTGTGCCGAGCATGCGGCGGCTCCATGCCATCGCCTGCTGATTAATACGTTCCTGCAGAATGTACAGGCGCTGTTTTTTATCGGCTTCAGGAACATCGTCGACCATATCCGCCGCCGGGGTGCCCGGGCGGGCAGAGAAGATAAAGCTGTAGCTGACATCAAAGTTAACCTCGGCAATCAGCTTCATGGTTTTTTCGAAGTCTTCCGTCGTTTCGCCAGGGAAACCGACGATAAAGTCGGAGCTAATCTGAATATCCGGGCGCGCTTCGCGCAGCTTGCGGATAATCGCTTTATATTCCAGCACGGTGTGGGTACGGCCCATCAGGTTCAGTACGCGATCGGAACCGGCCTGCACCGGTAAATGCAGGAAGCTCACCAGCTCAGGGGTATCGCGATAGACCTCGATGATATCGTCAGTAAACTCAATCGGGTGGCTGGTGGTGAAGCGAATACGGTCGATGCCGTCGATGGCGGCGACCAGACGCAGCAGATCGGCAAAGTTGCCGGTCGTGCCATCGTAGTTTTCGCCGCGCCAGGCGTTAACGTTCTGCCCGAGCAGGTTGACTTCACGCACCCCTTGCGCCGCCAGTTGAGCGATTTCAAACAGAATATCGTCGCACGGACGGCTCACTTCTTCACCGCGGGTATAGGGCACCACGCAGTAAGTGCAGTATTTGTTGCAGCCTTCCATAATGGAAACGAAGGCGGTCGGCCCCTCGGCGCGCGGTTCCGGCAGGCGATCGAATTTTTCGATTTCCGGGAAGCTCACGTCGATAACCGGTTTATGGTTATTGCGCACCGCGTCGATCATCTCCGGCAGGCGATGCAGCGTCTGCGGGCCAAAAATAATGTCAACGTAATGGGCGCGCTGGCGAATCAGTTTGCCTTCCTGGGAGGCGACGCAGCCGCCGACGCCGATAATCACGCCGGGTTTTTTCTCTTTCAGTAGTTTCCAGCGGCCAAGCTGATGGAACACTTTTTCCTGCGCCTTCTCGCGAATTGAGCAGGTGTTGAGCAGCAGCACGTCCGCTTCTTCGGCCACTTCTGTGAGTTGATACCCATGGGTGGCATCCAGCAGATCGGCCATCTTGGATGAATCGTATTCGTTCATCTGACAGCCCCAGGTTTTAATATGGAGTTTTTTTGTCATCGACTTGCTCATGCTCAATTATAAAGACGGGTATAAGTTAAGAATTAGAATTCGTTTGCAGGGTACGCATTGTAATGCTTTGGTTGCCACCTGACCAGTGCGACCACGATCCCCCGCAAGGTGCAAAAAATCCGGTAAACTTAAGGAAATCAGCTTTAAGGATAATTGCCATGACAATTCATGCAACAGATATCGCCATCGTTGGCGGCGGAATGGTCGGCGGCGCGCTGGCGCTGGGGCTGGCGCAACACGGGTTTTCGGTGACGGTGATAGAAAAACACGCGCCTCCGGCCTTTGATGCCGCTGCGGCGCCGGATGTGCGTATTTCGGCGATCAGCGCGTCGTCGGTCGGCTTGCTCAAAAGCCTCGGCGTTTGGGAAGCGGTGCGCGGTATGCGCGCGCATGCTTATCGTCGTCTTGAAACCTGGGAGTGGGAAAGCGCGCATGTTGACTTTAATGCCGCCGAGCTGAAGCTGCCTGAGCTTGGCTATATGGTGGAAAATAGCGTGCTACAGCTGGCGCTGTGGCAGGCGCTTGAAGCCCATCCGCAGGTGAGCTTACGGGTTGGCGTGACGTTAAGCGAGCTTCATCGTGAGCCGCAGGGCGTTTCGCTGCGCCTGAGCGATGAGAGCGTTTGCACGGCGCAACTGGCGATCGGCGCAGACGGCGCGAATTCTCAGGTGCGCGAACTGGCCGGCATCGGCGTACAGGCGTGGCAATATCAGCAATCCTGTATGCTAATTAGCGTGCAATGCGCCGACGATCCCGGTGATAGCACCTGGCAACAGTTCGCCCCCAGCGGGCCGCGCGCCTTCCTGCCGCTATTCGATAACTGGGCGTCGCTGGTGTGGTACGACACCCCGGCGCGCATCCGCCAGCTGCAGGCGATGTCGATGGCCCAACTGCAGCAGGAAATCACCGCGCATTTCCCGAAACGTCTGGGCAGCGTAACGCCAATGAGCGCCGGCGCCTTCCCGTTAACCCGTCGACATGCGCTGCAGTACGTGCAACCGGGGCTGGCGCTGGTAGGGGATGCGGCGCATACCATTCATCCGCTGGCGGGGCAGGGGGTTAACCTTGGCTATCGCGACGTTGACGCGCTGCTGGATATTTTGGCGGAAGCCCGCGGGCGCGGGGAAGCCTGGTCCAGCTTGCCGGTGCTGAAGCGCTATCAGGCGCGGCGCCGGGCGGATAACTTTATTATGCAATCCGGCATGGATCTGTTCTATGCCGGCTTCAGCAACGATTTAGCGCCGGTGCGCGTGTTGCGTAATATTGGCCTGATGGCTGCCGAACGTGCCGGTGTATTAAAGCGCCAGGCATTGAAATATGCATTAGGGTTGTAAAGGGGCATTTGCCGATGGGGGCTGCAGACTAAAGTTTTGCAGTACCTGCATCGGCAAGATGACTATCCGCAGAAAGCAAAAAAGCTCACCGAAGTGAGCTTTTTTGTTAATAAGTGGCTGGGGTACGAGGATTCGAACCTCGGAATGCCGGAATCAGAATCCGGTGCCTTACCGCTTGGCGATACCCCAACAGGCTGCGTTCACAGAGGAACGTCTTTTGAATTTGGCTGGGGTACGAGGATTCGAACCTCGGAATGCCGGAATCAGAATCCGGTGCCTTACCGCTTGGCGATACCCCAACAAATTTTTACGGATTTACCGATGTTAACCGATAGTCCTGAATATGGTGGCTACGACGGGATTCGAACCTGTGACCCCATCATTATGAGTGATGTGCTCTAACCAGCTGAGCTACGTAGCCA